>PNKB01000105.1 GCA_013997645.1 Cyanobacteria bacterium PR.3.49 | reverse complement strand
GCACCGACGGCTGAAATGCAGGTGCTCGGAGACAGCCACGCAGTTGCAATGGCGCAAATTTTGGTCAGCAAAGGACAGGTCATCGAAGCAGTAAAAGTTCTGCACGAGAACGCCGGCTACGACATGGAAAAGGCGGTCGCGACCGTAGATTCGATGGGCAAAAAAGTCTACGCGTCAGATTAACGCGCCATGCACAACATGACTGATTACCAGTAGCCCATGTCTATAAGCTGCTGATCTGTAGGCTCAGGATGCCAGTTGGGCTTGGGCATCTGATTGAAACCCACGACGCGAACACCGGAAATTCTATTTTGCTTCAACTGCTGCAGCACGTTGTTGACCTCGCCATCTGGGGCGTAGATATTGGTGATATCGGGCTTTCGCAAACCAAGGCGGGTGAGCCAGTTATTGCCCAACCCCAATTTTTGCACGAGCAATTCACCCGGTTCGTGGCTTCCTGCCTTATAAACGCGCGGGGCAATAGAGCTTGAAATTCCGTAGACGAGAGGAAATTCGGAAATATACTCCGGACCCTGATGCGTGTAAGCGAGCGCTTCGTTGAAGTCGCGAGTAATGGAAATTGATCGGCGCGGGAATTCCTGTCCGGCACTTTCACCACTGGCTTGCTCCAATCCACGCAGACGCAGCTCTGCCGACGACAGCATGCCGCGCTCGCGAATTATGGAACCGAGACTGGCCGAGTTCGAGCCATGGAATAAATTCGCCAGCTCAGGCGTGGCATTGAATGGCATCCAGTCGTTCGGCGTGATGTAATTCTGGTGATCGCGGTGATGATGCGCAGGCGGCATGCGCATATTTTTCTGCATTTTGTCGAAGTCATAGCCATAGAATTTTTGCGCACCCAGACTAAGCATGTCGACCGAATAGCTGTCATACCGCATGTCTTCGTACAGCTCTTTCGGCGCCAATTTCTCGATCGCATCAGTGAGAGCATCGCGATCGCTGTTGTTGACACGTTTGCTGGATTGCTGAAGCGCGTTTCTAATTTCGGCGACTCGCTCTGCGCTCGTGGTCGATGTGGCCAGTTCCGCATCCGAATAGTGTTTCAAACCGGGCTTGTCGGCTGTTCCGTGCCAAACTTCCATCAGCTTGGCGGCGAAGCCCGCTTTCACATCCTGCATCTCGTAAAACAGCTTGTGACGGTCGATCTTTTCGTTCGAATAATGCAAATCTTCGCCCTTCTTAACACGCTCAAAATACTCGGGCAGTGCCTTTTCGAAGGTTGAAACCGGATTGTTTTCCGGTGTTAGAACAGGTCTGCTGGCTGCAACTTCACGAGGAAATGCTGCGCCCATAAAGCGCTGCACCGGATGGCTCAGGTTGTGCTCATTGAGAAAACGGTGTGTCGATTGACGAGCGGCAGTGACGCCATCTCGAACATTGGCGCGAGTGCTCCAGTAAAGGCTTTCCGCGCCACTTGAGCGATAGAAATCTTTGACCGGTTTTGAGTTAGCGTAATTAGAAACAGCGGTGCTTGTACGCTCGAAGCCTTTGGTGATGAAATGCTGTGTGGGTGGCAGGGCAACGTTCATGGTGCCGCCGGTGATACCAGCCTTGAGGATGTCCTCACCGGTTATGTTTTCGCCTGACACGAGACGCGAACTGGTCAAGCCGGCTACGCCGCCCACCGAGCCGATTGCAAACCGGGTTGCGCCGCGTTGCAAAAGTCCATCAGCCGCGCCCGTGAAGGCATTGCCTTTGGCAAAAACGAACATGCCCACGCCGCCGCCGACAGCATTGCCCAGGCGTGTTTCACCACCATGAGTGTCGCGCGCAAAATCCAGGGCTGCCGCGCCGACTACCTGAGCGCCGATTTCACTTTGAAGAAAACCAGCAGAGGGTCCGTTGAGAGCGAACCTGGTTGCGGTGCCCTTCATCAACGCTCCGGCGCCCTTGCCGGCAATCACATACGGGGCAATGGCGCCCAGACCGTGGGAGACATTCTGCACAAACCAGCCAGGAGACATAAATTCGGTCTGCGCCATCGGGCGCATTTCCGCCTTGCCCAAGATTTCGCCAGGCGTGGCCGCATTAACAGCGTTTGCAATGGCGTTGTATGGCGTTACGACCAGCCCATTAGCCATGGGGTTGAGGATGTGACCCTCGACCCAACTAGGCGTTTCAGCGGCGGGCGCTGAGGTGCGTCCGTCTTTAGTGTCGGAAAATTCCATTTCAGTTTTTAGGTGCTTTTGGAAGTAAGTGCAGATTACTTAGATCCGTAATCGATCACATTGGGGAAAGCACCATGAAGTGATTAATTCGCCAAGAAATCATGAAAGGTTGTCTAAGTGACCTGAGTGTTCTCAGTGACCTGACTGTTCAAAGTTTTCCGAATTGCGTTCGTGCCTGTTTTTTAAACAGAGACTGACTCAAGGTTTTAGATTTTCTGCACAATTCCAATGCTTTCAGCGTTGGCGAAACGCCTGATCCTGGCGCTGTTTTGAAATTGTGAGAGGCGAGTTCGCTCCCCGCCCACAGTGCCAGCTTGCGCGACCGACGAGCAAGCGCGTGACAAAACTTAAACGCGGGCGCGCTCGAAATGCGCATAAAACCGCAGACGTTTTTTTCAAACTTAGCAACACTCCGAAACCCTTGTCTTGATTACACGTAGGGATTTTTGCTTGTTTTATGGCATCTCTGTTTTGATTTTTCCGGTATCTCCAGGCAACCCAAAAACCCCTGCTCTCCACCATTTCGGCTACCACCTTCATTTCCTCAACGGAAACTGAAGAGGCCGGCATCGTGAACAGTTGAGACTTTTGGCGCTTTTCACCGGCTGAACAGAGTGTTTCAGGTGGGCAACATCGGCGAGCCAATGGCTTGTCGGCGCTGCCTTTTTCTTTCCGTGCCAACGGACGTAATCAGAAGAAGGAATCACGTATGACCGCAAAGCGCATACTCATGCTGTCTTGGGAATATCCGCCGCGCCTTATCGGTGGTCTTGGTCGCGTCGTCTGCGCGCTTTCGCGCGAGATGGTCGCCCAGGGCTGCGAGGTGCATGTCATCACGGCGGACCATCCCGGAACCGAAGAATACGAGCTCGACGAAGGCGGCGTGCATGTGCATCGCGTCAAAACCCAGACTGGTCCGGACGGGACCGCATGGCCGACGCCGAATTTCATCGCCTGGGACGCTCGGCTCAATTTCGGCATGCTGCAATACGCGCTGAAACTGCACGCGCAAAAGCCGTTCGACATCGTGCACGCGCACGACTGGCTGGTCGCCGACGCCGCCTGGGTGCTGAAGTCCGCCGGACTGCCGCTGGTTTCGACCATCCACGCCACCGAATTCGGTCGCAATCACGGCATCTTCAGCGACGACTCGCGTTACATCGACACTGTCGAATGGCGCCTCATCTACGAATCTCGGCTGGTGATCGTCAACAGCAGCCACATGTTCGACGAGGTGGTCGACCATTTTCTTGTCCCCAAGGACAAGGTCATCACCATTCCCAACGGCGTCTTTCCGGACAAACTGCAATGCGGGCTGAGCAGCGAAGTTCTGCGCGGCAAGCACGGCTTGAGCGACGGTCCGGTGCTGCTTTTCGTCGGTCGCCTGGTGCGCGAGAAAGGCGTTCAGGTGCTGCTCGAGGCGGCTCCCGCGATTATCGAGCGGCATCCCGGTGCCACTTTCGTTATTGCCGGTGCAGGCTATTACGAAGACGAACTGCGGGCACTCACGAAGGCAAAGGGGCTCAGCGATCGCGTCAAGTTCTTCGGGTTGGCGAACGATGCCGACCTGGCTGAGCTCTACACGATTGCCGATCTTCTCGTCGTGCCCAGCCTGTACGAGCCGTTCGGCATCGTGGCGCTGGAAGGCATGGCCGCTCGTGTTCCGGTCGTCACCTCCGACGCCGGCGGCTTGAAGGACATCATCGAGCACACCGCCGATGGTATCACCACCTTTGCCGGCGATGCAGACAGCCTGGCCTGGGGAATTCTCCAGGTTTTGGACAACCCGGCTCTGGCGAGAAACATCAAGGAAGCGGCGCGTCAGAAGGTTCTTGCCCAGTTTACCTGGACGAAAATCACTGAGCGAACCCTCGATTTCTACGCCTCGGCATTGGGACAAGCCGCGGCAACGAGCCAACCCGCGGCATAGCGCGCAGATCTGATTGGGGCTAACATCGAAAGGGGGCGGCTTCTCGCCGCTCCCTTTCCTTTTGAAGAGAACTATACTATGTTCTATAATACAGTCCCCGCAAATGGTAAAAGGTGCTGACGCTACGAGCGTCTAGCTACCTTTTACCGTCCGTAGAAGCCTGGGGGCACGCAGCCTCCAGGCCACAGTTTGTGTGGGTTTACTTCCAGCAAACGAGTGCTTTCTCAAGCGTCTCGTCGGCGTGCCGGGCGGACAGCAGTGAGGATGATTCGAGAGCGTGAATCATCCGGGAATGTGTCGCTGCACGCAGGCTTAACTGATGCAATTTGACTGCTCGGGGCAGTCCGTACCTTGCGGCAATTGAATCAGCGAAACCGGCTAGGGAGAATGGACGTCAGCTTTTGCTGCGTCGATCTCGGACGGGCACAACGGCGGCGGCGCCAAAAGCGAGTGCCGGCTGGATGGACGGCGAAGGGGTGAGGCAATCGCTCACAGCGGCTTCGGCGTCGCGCAATTGTTGGGGGCTGAGACAGTCGCCGACAGCGGCTGCCGCATCCAGTTGCTCTTGAGGCGAAAGCTCCTCGACCTGAACTTGTGCCATGGCACTCTCATAGCGAGAACGCGCCAGTGCGACGTCCTGACGGAGTGTTTCGAGAGAACCGGCATCGAGACCGCCGAGTTCTTCTGCCATGGCGTACTGAAGCTCCAGGCGCTGCCATTCCGCAAAGGCGGGTGCAGATTCGGGAGAACCGCTAAATTCGTCTTGAAGTGAGAGATCTCCACGACCGAGCGGTGTGACTGCTCGAGCGACCGTGACGACGACGGCGCCTACAGCAATCGCGACACCGACCAGGGTCACGAGAATTGTGGTAATCATGTGCGTTTTTCCAACTGTGTCCTTTCGGTCTCGTCAGCGGCCTCATCTCCTGCAGACACTTCCATCGAGTTAACGACGGAGAAGTGGCTTTCGCCAGCACCATGCTGTATTTGAGATATGGGATGAACGCGGAGAAGAAGGTCTACAGAACTAACGAGAAACACCACGGCTTATCACGTCTTCGGGCTCAGGGCGAAACTAGATTTTTCTAGTAATTGCGCGTTTTCCGCTAAGAATCCGGATGAAACTGAAAGTTCTCTCAGAAGTGCGAATGTTTTTGGCTGCGGCAACGGATCTTTTGGGGCGAAAAGACTTGCTGCGCGTCCGATTTGCAGTTGTCACAAGAAACTTCGTGCCGCCGCGCTAACAAGCGCAAGCCGTGCGAGAAGGACCGCAGATTGGAAGTGTCTGCGAGAAACAGTTCTTAAAACGCGAGTTCAAACTTTCAAGTGAGACGGAACGGCAAGAACAGTTCCAAAATTGCCAAACGAAAAGGGGCGGTATCCCGCCCCTCGAAACTTCGTTTGCTTATGCGCGATTACTTAACGGAAACCGCTCCGTGATCGTCGCAATGGTCGCCACAGGGGCTGTGCAGGTGACCACCGACCAAGTAGTCGGTATGGTCGCCGTGCGGAACGCCTTCGTGGCCGCAGCCGGCGCCGTGCTTGTGTCCCTTATCGTGGGACGAGCAATCATGAGACGGCGTGCAGGAAGAGGCATTGGCTCCGCCCACGTCCATGGTGTGATCGTCAACATGATCGCCATGCATGTGGTGCATATGACCATCATGCAAGTAGCAATCGTGGTCGCCGTGCTTGATGGTTTGGTGACCGCAGTTGTCGCCGTGCTTATGATCGTGTTCGCCGTGAACTTTACAAGACATCTAACTTCTCCTTATCCCAATTACTTAGAAACTCAATTTACTGATAACTAGTTACTGAAAACTCGATTTTCAAAAAATCGATCGGCTTATTGAAATGAAAACGACTTTCAAATCCGCATTCCATCAGCCTTTGACACACTCATCTAACTAAGTGATACCACATCTGTCAAGACAATTTCCGCGGCACATTTGTCTTGTTTCGTCGCAAAGCCTGATGAATAGCCAATCCCGGTCAATTACTCAACAAAGATTAGAATTGCCAACCGGTGTTTTGAAAACCGTTTTCATTCTTACTAAAACGCCCAAGAACCTTGACTAGCGTGGCTTAGCAGCCTTGAAGCGAGAATGAAAACTGGTACCATATTTACCACCACCGCTATGTCCGTGGCGCACCGATTGTATATTCGCCGGTGAGGCGGAATTTAGCCGCTTCGTCTTCGACAATCGGCGTGCGATCGACCTTTTTTCCCAGAAAACAATTGTCTTTCGTATCGTCGTTCAAGCTGCTGATTTCGCCTGCCAGCACTGCTTTATCGCCCTTGTGACCGCAAAATTGATAGCAGAGCTTGGGCGGCAACGTGACGCTCTCGCCCGGCTCTAGAATAAGCTTTCCGCCCGCCGGAACAATTCGCGTAATGCCGTCCACTTGCACTTTCACTTCTCTGTCGTCGAATGATTTCTCATCATCGGCTACCCAAGCCAGTTCTACTTCCAAACGCCCGCCGCCGCGATTGATCAAATCTGCCGTCTTCATCCAGTGAAAATGCCAGGGCGTGACCTGTTCAGGCTGAACAACAAAGATTTTTTCGGCATAAAGCTTGGTTGTTTGCGGCCTATTGTTCATCAAAAGCCCGTTTCTCAGCACGAAAAGCAAAAGTCCCGTTTTGTCGAACTCTTTGCTGCCGAAATCAGTGACCATCCAGCCCAGACCGTGCTTTCTAATTTCATCGGCCTCGGCTCCCATCGTTTGCCATTTGTCGGCGTTCCACTTGGCCCAGGTTGGCAAATAGAATTGCTGTCCATGCATGAAATCCAGAGCTTGCTCGATGAGATTGTTTATTTGACTGCGTTTCATATCTAGTCTCCACTGGCGGTCTTAAGCCTTGTACCCTCATTGAGTTCTAACCCTTCATCCGCTTTTGGCTTGCTCATGCTGTTCACGCGATGGATTCAAACCACTCATCTTCGAGAGTTTTCGATCATTTCAAGAGCTTTGTATATATCCAAAACCTTGCGCGAGCCAAGGTAAGCGGACCTGGTGAAACTATGCAAGCACCTGCTATAAGCTCGGTGGCCCTGTTTATATAGCTCATATCGGCCACCTATCTTGAATCTAATGAAACGACTTTATAAGCAAGTCGGCCAGAGCGTTGTTTTACACACCTCGGCGCGCGCAGGTTGGAAGTATCTCTCTACTTCGCCCAATACACTGGTCACAAATCCTGAAACGCTGAAAGCGCAACTTTTCCATAGCTCTTTCACCCGCTCCAAGTGAGTGGCAGTGTAGATCGTACGTGCAGTGCTGCCGTTTAGCAAACGTGCCGCATTGCTCGGAACGTTCACATCCATGTCGTCGGGCGACGGCATTTGGTTTTTTCACAGTATTGCCTGCGCATTGGAAACGCGGTCGATACACAGACGCTCTTCGGAGCACAAAGGGAAAAACATGGACTTCAAATTTTCGTGGCGAGTTCTCGATCTCGTCAACCCGCTCTACTGGTTGGCATTCGCATGGTTCCTCGGAAAGCAGGCGCGCAACCGCACGTACAACGGTCTTTTCCCGGGACTGTTCACGTTGCCTCTTGCACTGGCGTTCTCAATCGCGGCGATGATCACGACCAAGTCGTACGTCGGTGGCGATCTCGGCGTCGGTTGGTACGGCTGGGTTCCAGCCGCAGCATTCTCCGGCTGGTTCGTCGGCATGTTCCTCTGGCCCTTCGCCTACAGCATCGCCGACATACTCGGTGACGCGCTCGGGCATGTGACCCGCGGGCTGACCGAAACAGTCGTCGTCCCCGTGGCCAACGCTCTTCGGAAACTTCCTCTGGCGAGCGCCCTCTGGGACACCGTGGACGGCACTCCCGAGCCGGGCAAGCGTGACCGCAAGTGGTTTACCCGCTTTCTCGAAGCGGCGACCATGGCGGTCGGCACTCTGGCTGCAGGCTACGTCGGCTATCTCTCCACCGTCTGGACCAAGGGTTTCCTCTCCACCAACGTCGTGTTCGACGGCTGGCTGGGGTCGACAACCGAAGTCCTCGGCTCCGTTTTCGGCGACGGTTGGATCATCGCCGGCTTCCTCGGCTTCGTCGTGGCTCGCCTGGCCTGGCAGCCGCTGTACGACGCGCTCAACAAGGGCAAGACGCAGGGTTTGACGGCTCTCTGGTCCGGCGTTGCCGGCTACCACGCAGCGGTCTTCTTCGGCGGCTCGCTGCTTGCGCAAATCGGCATCGGCGTGGCAGCGTTCGCGGTCACGGCGGCATGGGTCTTCCCGGCGCTGCTGCTCTTCTTCAACGAGGGGCTGCGCAAGTTCGGTGAGTGGATCAAGCCGGTCGTCGAGCAGATCTACGGTGCGGATAAGGACGACCTGCGTCTCTGGTTCCACCACACGGTCAACATCCTCGTCGCCGGCGGGGTCGGTTTCGGCGCCTACACGCTGGGTTCCACCCTGCTGTGGCCCGTCTACCTGACTGCGCCGCTCGTCGCGGTTGCGGTGCTGACGTCGTACCTCGGCGTCGTGTACGTGCTCAAGCACAATGGCGGAAACGCCATCATCGGCTTCCTCACCTCGCTGGCGGTCGGCTTCGTCGCCTACGGGGTTTATGGTGAGCATCTCGGCTGGCTGGGCTGGCTCGGCGGCATAATTGCCGGCGTGTTCGCTGCGGCTATCTGGGGTCTGGGCTTGCTGCCGGCAGTCTACGCCTTGCTCAAGGTGACGGTCGGCAAGTTCTTCACCAAGGCGGGCGAAGGTCTGGACAAGGCTCACAACGCCGTCTTCGAGAACGTGAAGGGCATCTACCAGAAGGTGTTCAAGAAGGCGCAGGATGCGACCTTCAACGACAAGACCGAGTTCAAGCCGCTCTTCGGGCAGGTCTCCAACGTCCTGTTTGCGGGTGCGGTTCTGGCGGCTGGCTTCGTCTACGGTCTGCCCCATGCCGGCGAAGGTCTGGTCTACTGGCTGGCTCTTACCGGCGCGGTGCTGGCGTCCTTCGTCAGCTACCTGGTCGGCGGCAAGCTCGCCAAGCATGACGGCGGCGAACCGCTCATCGCGCTGCTCTGCATCGGTGCAGCTCTCTGGTCCGGCGCCGAAGTCTTCGGTGTTTTGACCTGGGCGTGGTACTGGTCGCTGGCGGCTTCGACGGGCATCGCCATCGTGGTCGGCTACGGTCTCGGGCTGTTCGTCATCCCGCCGATCTACGCCATCGTGAAGACGATCGTCAACGCGATCCCGGACAAGGCTGCCGGTGGCTGGAAGCATGGCATCGCCAATCTCCTCTACTGGGTCCACCGGGGCATCTACGAGCTCGTCGACAAGGTCGTGCTGCGCCCCTTCCAGGGCATCGTCGACCGGATCGCGCGCTTCTTCGCTCCCATCATCATGCGCGTCAGCGCACGGTGGCGGGCTCTGATGGAGCGCATCGACCGCATGTTCAACCGCAAGAGCGCGTAATCACGCGTAAGCGTGAGCGCGTCGAACTGCGGGTCAGCCTGCAGGTTGTTCGCAGCTGAGCCTGCGGGTTGTTCTCGACTGAGGCTGTAACAGGTCTCACGTTGTAGAACAGCAGAGCGGATTCCCGGCTGCAAGTTGGAAACTTCGGTTTCTGGCTTGCAGTCCGGGCAATTCGCTTTTTTCGGTCATACTATGACATGATGTAGTATATTCGGTTGCTTTTGGCGGCGAAATTCCGTCTGCAGAGGCGAAATTCGGTGGTATTTGCTCACTATGCGTTCAAAAGTTGCTGTTTTGTGCGACTTAAAGGCTGTTTCAAACTAATGGCTGTTTCCATTCCCACTTTTCGTGGACGTTGGAGACGAGCTGGCTGAAGCGTCCTGATGCGCGGCGATTTGCCCTTTCACGCGCGTTATCTCAGACTCGATTTTGGTCGTGGTGGCACTCTTCTCTCCTTTGATTTCCTTCTCGATTGTCACTGCCTCATTCAAGTAAGCAAGCGCAGTCTTGTAGCGCTTCTCCCGCTCATAAAGATGCGCCAAACCTTGATCCGCCCGCACCACTTCTGCGCGCGTAGAAGCATCTTTGGAATTTTTCCCGAGCGTCCGGACGCGGTTAAACAACTGCTTCGACTGGAAGTGCCCAGTGTTGACGCGGTGAGTTTCGTCGCTGTCGATGCTGTGCAATTCACCCAATTTGTTCAACGACGCAAGCAGAACAGCCTGGCGATCGGCGTTGGCTTCATCGGGCAATTCTTCGACAATTCGATCACTGAGATCGACAATGAAAAGCGGCACATTCTGCCCGCTCAGGCGCTCTTTCAAGCGAAGCGCCTGATTGTACAGTTTGGCGGCCATCACATTGTCATTCTCGTCCATGTATTTATTGGCGAGCTTTTCCGATGCGATCTGCAACGCCATTATCTCGTCTTCATCATGCTCTAGCCCACCGGAAGCAGCGATAGAGCTGACCACGCGATAGATATCTTGAGGAAACAGATTGGCAAGATCGCGCAGCATGTTTTTGTTTTGCGCCGTGCGAAAAATCGCCCAAATGGCTCCGTCGCGCACCATGCGCTGTTTGCTGTCGGAAGCTTTGGCGACAATTTGAGGCTTGGAAGGCGCCGCCGCCCCAGTCGCGCCATCAGTAGCAGCGGGCGCATCAGGGGAATCACTCGTACCATGCTCGTGATCATGCTCTTGCGCAGCCAAGCTGGGTAGCATTTTTGCGATTGCTTCGATACGCGCCAGTTCGTGCTGACGTTCGTTGAACTGCATCGTCACGAAAGTGCCCAGGCAAGCGGCATAAAGTGTTGCCACGATCTTGGAAACTTCGATTGTTCTTTCCCACGTCCAGCCCTTCTTGGGCGTCTTGTCGCTTTCCATCCGGCCTCGGTGCGTATTTGTTTGATTCAAGACCTTAAGAGTTTACTAGACCCACGTGCGCGCAAACACTTGACGAACAGTTTCAGCGTTTGATTGTGCGCAGGAGCAAAGCCTTACGATTGAAACAGTTGTCATTGCTGAAACAGTTGAAACCTAAGCCTCTCCAGCCCCTCAGACGCCGGGTGCCGAAACCATGAACGAAGAGTATCGATCGAATTCCCGTAAAGCGATGCACGACCGCGCAGCGGCAGATCAAGATGCAAAAATGCGCGAGCGCACGGATAAAATTCTGGCGTTAATCACGCTTCCCGCCTGGCTGCCTGCCATTCTCGGCTATGCGCTCATCGAAGATCTGCCGAATGGAAAAACCATAATTTCCCAGTCACCCGGATGGCTAACACCCTGTTTGTGGCTTGTAGGCTGGATTTCGCCTCTGTATTTTGTGGCGAGAATTCTGCTGTTGCTGCCTGCGAGTGTGGCTGAAAATAGAAAGAGAGAAGCTAAAAAGAAGAAAGCCGCGGCCCGCAAAGCAGAAACAGAGAGCAAAATTCCCATGTACAGAAAAATCGCCACTCGCGAAGCACGACAAAAAAAGCGAGAGCAAGAAATTCTTGCTCTCGCTAAAAAATCGAAGGCGTCATCCTGATCGACAGACGGTCTTCGTTGTCCTTTCCGAACTACTTAGTCGCTCCGGCGCTGGCTACCTTTTGCATATTGCTGGCAGTCTTGCGGCATTCGTTGGCGGTAGCGAGCATTTTGTCGTCATCTTTGAATGACTCGCAGGCTTTGGCGCACTCTATGCAAGCTTTGGCTGCGGTCGCGAAGGCATCTTTGGCGTACTGCGAGCTGCGTCCGCTAAATTCCGATGCCGTTTTGCAGGCGGTGATGCAGTCTTTAATGATGTTAGTCATATGAGCTTCACCGTATTTGCCCTTTTTATCGGTGCAATACTTCAATGTGGCTTCGCATCTTTCGGCGCATGCCTTCGCGTTGCCGAGAGAAATCTGTTCTGTCGTTTGTGCCAAAGACGGAGAGACCAAGCCGGTTGTGATCAAACTACAAGCGGCGATGCTCATAAGGATAATTGATTTCTTTAACATAATTCCTCCTAGTTATAGAGCTGTCGGTGTTCTTCGCCAACCGTTTCTAAACCGCTTAGAATCACGTCCTGCCCCGTTTTCTGTTGTTTAACACAATAGAAAATAATCGTTTAACAGTCGGAGGACGGAGGCGGTTGCCGAAAGTGCCCGCTTTCAAAAAAATCTTCACGGGAACTTATGGCATGCCGCTGTGTCTTACCCGGTGTCGGGAGTCCGGCAAACGAAACGAATTTTGAGAGGAAAAGAGGATAGTAATATGGAAATTCTGACTTTTATTTTGTTCCTTATTGTCGCAGCAGCCTGCGCATACCTCGCCGAAGTCCTCGTTCCTGGAACTATCCCTGGTGGCTTTTTTACTTCCGCCATCGTCGGCATTATCGGTGCCTGGGTAGGTAGTTCGATTATGGGAAGCTTCGGCCCGTCGCTGGCTGGTGTTGCGCTCGTCCCTTGTATTTTGGGATCGGCGATTCTGGTGTTCTTGCTTGGATTGGTCTCACGTGGTTTGCCGCGTCGAGTCTAATTTAGCGAAACCAGATTGTAGGTTGGGCATGGTCGCATGATCGTTGACCAAGCCAGAGCAAGGGCTTTCACGAAAGTGAGAGCCCTTGTTTCATGCATTGAAATTGTTTTAGCCATCGAAATTATTTTGATGCTGCTTTTGGAGGAAACATTATTCAGCCTTGATCACATTCGGGAAAAAGCGGAACCGCAGCTAAAGTCGGCCGTCCCTCAAACATGACCCAGACGAGTTTCAGGAGAAACTGATGAGCACTCAATTAAACAATAACAACAACCAAAAGACGATGTCTTCGGTGGATGAATTGCGCCGCAGAGCCAGACAGCAAGTCGAAGAAGGCGCTGTCACAGAGGGCTACGAAGCGGATCGCAAGCAAATTCTCAAAATGCTCAATGAAGCGCTGGCAACCGAATTAGTGTGCGTCCTGCGTTATAGAAGGCACTATTTTTTGGCAAAGGGACTGGAGTCCGAGCCTATCGCCAAAGAATTTCTCGAGCACTCCAATGAAGAACTTTCGCATGCCGACAAACTGGCATCGCGTATCGCACAGCTTGGTGGTGAGCCCGTTTTCAATCCCAATTTGATTTGTGGATTGAGCCACGCTGAATATGTAGAGACCGAAGATCTCAAAGAAATGGTCAAAGAAAACTTGGTTGCAGAGCGCATCGCCATTGATTCGTATCGCGAGATGATCAACTTCATCGGCAACTCGGATTCGACGACCAGAAGAATTCTTGAGGAGATTTTGGAAGTGGAAGAAAAACATGCAGACGAACTTTCCGATCTGCTGACCACAAAGTAGCCGACGGCGGCTGCTTGTATCGGGCAGTCCGAGGTGGCTGCTCCATTGATGAGGAGCTGACTTATGATGATAGAGACTGGAAAGGAAACAGCTAGAATTCCATTCATTGCGCGCAGGCGGAAATCGCGGCTCACATTCGTGCCAATCGTGATTGCTTTTTGTGCAATGAGCACTATTTTGTGTTTGTTCAGCCTCTACTATCATTCAACTTTGCCGCATGCGGACGTCGAAGCGGCCAAAGTTCCGCCGAAGTCCTCGCTCAAGGTCACTCACCTGGCAGACGAAGTGCCGAATGCCAGTCCATTGATGGTGCCCTAAGCATTCATTCAGGAATTCCCGGAAAAATCCGAAAGACTAAACCCGCAATCACAGGCACCACAAGCCGTTTGCGGGTTTTTCACACCACAGAATCTCAAAATACCCAAAAACGTTGCCTTGCAAGCGTTTGCGCGATTACCCATACAGGAATTCCCGGGAATTTCTGAATACATGCGCAGCACTCTTTGCCAACCGAAGCCAAATGACTCAACTTTCAAATTTCAGGCTTTTACTACTATTTATAATAAAAACAAAAAAAGTGAAAAGCACAGAATGCGAGCGAAAGCAAATGCTCTCGCCCGCACCCATGCAGTTTCTCAACGCTTCGACATCTCAACGGCCGAGTCAGCGCAGCGGCATATCAACTGCGGAAAGTGGCAGTGTGAGCGGCGTCTACCAGCTCGTGAAGCATCGACATGCGCAGCGACTGGTGACGAGCTTTGAACTCGTCCACAGAGATGACATGCCGTTTTCCTTCCTGCGGCTCACCCACGACCATGTCGACAATGCCGGTCATAATCACCATGTACGTCAGCTCGTCAGGCGAGCTGCCGTAGAGGTCGGATTCGATGGCGCGCAGAAAGGACAGCTCCAGCATAGTCACACCGGCTTCTTCGAGCGACTCCCGGCGAGCGGTTTGCTCGCAAGAATCTTCGCCCTCGGCGACGTGACCGCCCGGCAAGTCGATGCCGCGCTTGTCCTCGGTTGCCACCATCTCACCACATTCGGTGAAAGCGACAACTGAGACACTGGTCACCTGCGCAAAGGGCGGAATGAAGCCCGGTTCGCAGAGCCTGAAATTCGCACGGCGCCCGTCCTTGGGCGTGCGGCGTTTGTCGGGACGACCTTCGTGAGAACAGGTCATCGTTAATCTCCTTTTGCTGCGGGCTGGCTTGAATAGCTGATCTTCAGTGCGAAGACCACCATCGCCAGCGAGATGACGCCCCAGAGAATGCTCCACACCGCAGCAGGGATGCCGGTGTAGTTAGCCATATTGGTGGCGTCGGAGAATGAGCCGTGGTTGCCGATGCCCACTGAAATCTCGATCAGATACCAGACGTCGGTCAGCGAGCTGAGAGCCGTCTGTCCTGCCAGAATCAGAAGCAGAAAGTGCGCCACGGTCGGCGGTAGTTTCAAGCCTGAGAAAACGAGCGCGGCGGCGATTGCCAGTCCTACCCCCATGCTCATCAGAGCTTGCGTCCCATGTTCGGCATCACCGAACAGCGGCGTGATCGTGATCAGGCATCCCAGCCCGAACAAGAATCCCAACACCGTAAGGACGTTTTTGGCACTCTCCTGCCGGCGTCCCAGCCAGATGAGGAGTGAGCCGAAGAAGGCAGCGCCGAGGTAGCCGGCGGATGACGTGAGCACGCGATTGCCGCCCAAACAGAATGTCAATCCGCCGTGCCCTTGCCCATCCGACACCATGGTCAGACCGGTAACGCTGCCGCCGGTGGCATAGCACATGGCTGCATGCCCCAGCTCATGCAACCCGGTCGTGAACGTCTGCAGCGGGAAAAGCAGCAGATTCACGTACTGAAGTTGCGTGATGAAGAAGAACAGGACATTCAGACCGAGCATGAGCCAGATTGAGGCTCGCTGGGACGATACAGACGAGATCGTTGATTTCGTTTTCATATTTGCCCTTTCTCAACATGGCGCGCCAGTGCTCACGCCGGACAGGCGATTTGCAACTCTTGCGCGCTCACGCCTGAATCAGGCGTGTTCAGGTGCTGCTGGTGCAGCAGGTGTGGCAGCGGCATCGGGGCTCGGTGCTTTTACCGGCGCCGCCTTAGGCTGCTTCAGGAAGATGGTTTCCATCAGGTCTTTCTTGCCGTTGCAGACAAGCATGCCGAGCGATTCGGTCTGGCTGCCGACGTAGTCGAGAGCCATTTTGAAATGCGCCACCGGTTTGCCTTCCTGAACAACGTAAGTGGGCTGCTCACCGTACACGCTCTCCAGGCTGTGAAGCAGCTTGGTGCGCGTGCGAACGCGAACGGCAATGCGCGGTTCCGACGAAGCGTTGTCCACTTCGTAGGGGCTCTTGCCGTGTTTGAGCAGGTGCAGGTAAAGACCGTCCTTACCCTTGATGAGAAGCTCAGCGCTCTCATCGCCCCAGTAGAAAGCCATCAATTTCGACGCTGTCACTTTGTGCGAGAAGACTTCCAGGCGCGAGAGCTGCCCGGTTTCGTCCTCGCCATTTACGTACACCTTGATGGAAATCGGGTTGGTGCCGACCTCCTCGGTGTACGGTGCCAGTAGTCCGGGAATGCCGAACTTGCCGAGATAATTCCATCCGGTGCGGAAAGCGACGAACCCGAAGTAGAGTCCGACTGCCAGCCGCAGGATGAAAAACACAATGCCGTCCAGATCGCTGTACACCTGCTGGAAGATGGTGGGGTCACCAGACATCCAGAGCAAAAGGGTGTGCATCAACCAGGCGGTTGCATAGTAAGCCAATGCGCAGGCTGTGATACCGACCGCGGTGGCCAGTAATGCACGAATGGATTTAGACATCCTACATCTCCTGGCGGTTAAGCCGTAGGCTAAGTTAGCTGGATTAAGCTAAACAGTTGTTTTTGAGGTCAGAGACGCTACGAAAAAGAAAAAAAGAAAGTTGCTCCGTAAACCTAGTCTGGAGCTTTAAGTAATGCAAGCCGAGAGCGCCCAGGCAGCGCGCCTGAAACGAATGCAATCTGCGCTAGCTCAGCTAGAAAGTGGGCAAAAACGTCGAGTTTGCCGTGCAAATGCCATGAGCAATCAGCATTTACGGCAATGAAGCCGATTCTATAATGCAGCTTATGTGGGCTGCAACTAATAATTCCGGCTGTCCTGAAATTCAAATGGTTTCGACCGGATGGTCGAATCTTAGGTAGTCTGACCGTTGAGCATGCGGCCTTCGCCGGTCGGCTTCCAGATTGCTTCGCAGACGTTGCCGCTGCAAGAGCGTTCTTCGGTTATTTTGCCGCTTGTCCCAAATTGCGTTTGCTCTCTGAGATTCCGCTTACTCGATTGTTCTTTAATGCCTGGTGCAAGTTGAAAACTATCCAGGGACTCCGAATTCATCTAAGACTCCTACTAGCCTCGAAGTTGAGGAATTGCTTCTGGTAAAGCGCGACATCGTGGCTTGAGATTGATAATTGCGTTTCTTGAGACGAAACGTAGCGCCAAGGTTGTCACGAGAAAGGCTCGGATATACCGTTTTACCCCTCTGGCGACATATTAGCAGCGATATTCTACAGATGAGATTGACATGCGCTATTAATACGCTGCTAATCATTGGTGGGTTTTGCATTGCAAAACTGGAAAAGCCCGGCCGGGGTGGCATTATCAGACATGCCAATAGGCGTTACATCAGTTGATGTTGAATATACGTTCGGCACCTATTGTGGTGCCTTTTCCGAAAAACAAACATCAAGTCTTAATCTTGATCGGCTCACAGTCTGGTTGAATAGAAGTTGAATAGAATATGGAAAGCTCAGCCAGAGCTCCAAAGTGATCCCGACCTCGCCAAATCCCTTCAAATTTCAGTGATCAGTCCAAGAGCAGGAAACTTACCCCAAACGCTGACCAGTTGCCCGGTTTGCACAACCGTGTTGATCATTGCCGAGCTGGGCGGGCGGGACAGGTTGGTGTGCCAGGTGTGCGAATTCGTACACTGGGACAACCCCAAGCCTGTGACAGCGACATTGGTGCCGACCGCATCGGGCATCGTGCTTGTCAAGCGCAAGTTCGAGCCGTACGTGGGTGATTGGTGCCTGCCGGGCGGCTTTATGGAAAACAGCGAAGAGCCGGAAAAATCAGCGCAGAGAGAAGTTTTTGAAGAAACAGGTTTGACCGTTGAAATAGATCGCTTGCTGGGCGCTTATTCGCCGGGCAAAGGCATCAACGTGATTATTCTCTTTTACCTGGCAAAAATGGCGACCGGCACAATGGTTGCCGGTGACGACGCCTCGGAAGTGGCGGCGTTCAGCCAGCAAACAATGCCTGAAAATGTGGCGTTCGAACTGCACCGCCGCATGATTGCTCAGTTTTTCGATGGCTTTAAAAGCTGAAATTTGGCGGGCTTCGAATTTTTTCTCTGTGGTTTTGCAGCCTAAGCCTGATCCGGCAATCGCTCGCTCAGTTTTTCCGATAGTGCCTGCTCGAGCTCGTCGCTGCGGTCCATCCCGTTGCCGATTAAGTATGACCATTTCCGGGTTTTGATCATAAAACCTTCCGGCAAAAGCGGCATGGTTGGGCGGACGGACAGAATATCCTGCCAGGGCAGAGCAACAGTGAAAAAGCACGTGCGTATGACGACAAACTCGATTTTGACCTCGACGCTGAGCGGCATGAACAAAATCATGAAGGTGCGCCACAGCAAAATTGCGCTGGCAATAATGCAAAATATCAGCACCACGACGGAGTCCGACTGGTTGCCTTTTTTGAGAGACTCGGCGTAGAAAAACCAGAGCACGGCAAG
This sequence comes from Cyanobacteria bacterium PR.3.49, assembly GCA_013997645.1. GTDB lineage: Bacteria > Cyanobacteriota > Vampirovibrionia > Obscuribacterales > Obscuribacteraceae > QKMZ01. The sequence continues at coordinate 974 of PNKB01000105.1, read as the reverse complement.
AAACAGCACACCGGCTGCTGATTGCGCCATTTGTATTCCGATGAGAACACCGTCCTGCTTGAATCTTCTGTACGGATTGAACGACGCAGACCCGGCAGGCAGGTGCGATTTGATGCGCTCGACAAGTTCATTGAGCGAATCGAGCCACACTGGAAAAGAGACTTCGTCTGACGGAGTTTCCACAACATAGCGCGGGAAATTCCATGTCGAGCGCTTGACCAGTGCGCGCAAATCGCGCCAGGCAACAGTCTTGCGGCGGAAAGCGGTGAATGTGGTCAAGCCGTCATCATCAGTGCTCACCTTCCAGGTGATGAAGCAGTAAAACGGAATGATAGCCAGCGATACTGCCGACATTATGCCAAGGGCAACTTTCCACGCCAGAGGCAGCATGTTGAACTTGCCCAGACAGAAAACGAGCACGGGCAGCAACGCGATGATAGTGAGCGCCGTCACTTCAGCCAAAATGCGCACCAGAACCATCATCTTGAGACGATGGGTTTGATGTCGTTTTTGCCTGTCGATTTCCTGCTGCTTGTGATCGTGCTGCTCTTGCAGTTTCTTTAGAGGATCCTCGGCTGCGTCGGCTGAATTGGCTGCATCGGCTTCGTCGGCTTGATTAGCCGGCTCGGCTGCATCGGCTGCATCAGCTTGATTAGCCGGCTCTGCTGCATCTGCTGCATCGGCTGAATTGTCGGACTCGTCCGCCTTCTGCTGCGTCATCTGAACTTTCCTGAAGAACAAGAACATAATACTGCCCGAAGAGACTACAATCTCTCCGAATAGCGCAGAAATTACACCCCGTTTGAAAGACTGTCGGTTTTTGTTGATGAGCGAAGACGAGCAGGAATTAGTAGAGGTCGAAACAACAAAAGCAGCTCCCAGCGGGCGCAGTCGTACGCTGACCGCAATTGCTGTCGTGTTGTCGATACCACTGGCGGTGGTAATTCTAGGCATCGTCACGACCTGGTGGCGCC
>PNKB01000104.1 GCA_013997645.1 Cyanobacteria bacterium PR.3.49 | reverse complement strand
GATCGTCATTCGAACTGGTTCACCAGTGGCGGTGTTGTAATCAAATTCTGTTCTGGTTCCGGCCGTGTCTACTGTACTGTGCACACGCCGACGACCGTCTTTTGCCATAAACTCATGAACTTCGCTGCCATCCGGGCGTTGCACGATTTGCGAGTTTCTCTCCAACCAATTCACTCTCACAGATCCGTCCGCCATATGAGTAGCCTCAATCTTTTGACGGCGGCCATCTTGATCGACAAAGTCTTGTGATACATCGGCGCGACTGAGCTTGATCACCTCGCCATTGGGCTTGTGTTCGGAGATGCGCAGTACTTGTCCTCTGTCATCGTACTGATAACGAGTTTTCACGCCATCCGGACTGACGAAATGTTGCATCTCAGGCTTACCGTTGTCGCGCGGATGAACAATTGTTTCTGCACCACCGGTGGTTTTACGCCACAATCTCTCGTCATCGCTGGGACGCCAGCTTCTGTCACCATTGGAATGCACCATCACGGCATTGCCATTGCGATGATTTACACGAAGAGAAGTAACTTTGTCCGCAGGGTTTCTCACCAAATTATCGGCATTGGTCAAGTCATCCGGATGCATAGAGGTGGTGCCTTGTTTCGGACGATAGACCTTCCAGGCATTCTCTTTACGCACACCATGCTCGATTAAGGCACCTCCGCCATCTTCGATGGTGTAAGTTGTAGGAACTGTTTCTTTGCCACGATAAGAGAAGCTGGTTGTACGGTCGACGCTTGTTACTTCCGATGTGACACGTCCACGTGAGTCGCGTTTCAACACGTCACCATCACGGCGTTGCTCCAAGAAATTCCCAGAGCGATCGCGCATGCACAATTGAAAGTCTTCAGTGACACCGACATCAGTAATTCGAGCACCGCGAAAAATCTCTTTTACTTTCCATGATGCACCATGAGTATCAACATTCCATTCTCGATCGTGCAAACCTTTGAATCCCGACTCCATAACGCTTCCGTTTTTGTCAGTCATGATGAAACCGCTTGGAGACGTGGCAGATCCACGATAGCTAAGTGAAATTCTCTCCCCACGAGTATTGGTCAACTCGCGCACGCGTGGTGGCTGCTCCTGGTCGAATTTGACGCTGGAGCCGTCTTTGAATTTATAGACCATATTGTTGCGATGGTCGCGTTCCATGATTGGGTGCAGATCATTCTGCGGCACTTTGTCGTCACCAGCTATTGGTCTTTCACCAGGAATGTATTTGGGCATGACTTTTCGCGGTGCAACCGGTGGGCGAGTATCGCTCGAGGTGGTTCCACGAGAGTCACTCTGCGTTGCCGGCGGCTCGCAAGGCTTCTGCTGAGCATCCACTGTAATCGCCTGCGGCGCATCTCCAAACCTGGTTACTTGCAACGCCATGTTTGCAGCAGACTGCGCCTTTGCTGTAGCCTGTTGCGGTGTAAAAGCCAGCCAGTCTTGATACTCATCAATTTTGACATTGAAGCCTCTCTTACCTGTACTTGTAGTCACAATCAGTTCACCATTTTGTTCAACCAATTCCATTGCCGGCATATTGCAGTTAGCTGATTGCCGTGCCAGATCAGCGTTGACTTTCTCTCGCACTTCATTCAAACGATTCGGATCGCTGTTCATCGCTTGTGATGAAAGAAGTGTGTATTCTTGCTGCAGCAAATGCGCTATCTCTTTTTCATATGGCGAGGCATCCTGCCCACCTGTTTTGGCCTGATTCCACTTCTCCAGATTGGAGACAACATTATTCGATGACGCATCGCAAGACATATTCGAACCTCGCATTTCGAAGCAACTGGGTTTGTAGCAGGGGCGTCAAACAAAACGCTCGAAGCATCGATTGACGTGCTGCGAGCGTATGAAATTATTCGTTGCAATTGAGTGACAATTGAAAGGTCACTCACGACCAGTTCTTCGTATTTTTCCCAACTGCTGCCTTATTGCATCGGCACGGTAAACCAGAAGTAGCTTCCGAATGGTCCGGAGCCAACTCCGATTTGACCACCTTCAGCTTCTACGAGTTCTTTGCAGATTGAAAGCCCGAGCCCTGTGCCAAGAACTTCTCCTGTCACTTTTTTGCTGTGACGATTTTGCGCTTCAAAAATAGATTCCAACTTCTCAGCAGGAATGCCGGGGCCTTCGTCCTTAACGCTGAATACGGCAAAGCCGTTGACCGCCGAGACAGTGAGATCGATGCGACTGCCTTCAGGCGAGAATTGAATTGCATTGCTGAGCAAGTTGATGAGGATGCGTTTGATTCTGTCTTCGCTTGCTTCCACGGTCAGTCTTTCGCAATTGAGATTGATGGTTTGATTCCACTTTTCGGCGAATGGTTCAACGAACCAGGCTGCATCTTCTGCTACTTGCTTGCTGTCGGTTGACTCATAGTAGTCGCTTACTGAATCAATCAAATTATCAATCGCCACTGCGCTTGTTTTGACGGACTTTGCATTGAGGCTTTCAACCATGCCGCCGGCCATGCGCTCGAAAGCTTGCTTGATTGAGAAGAATGCCGACTTGCCTTCGGTCGCATCGCCCTCTTCTGTCTCGGCACCCTTTGCCAGCGCTAATGCGCGGATATCAACGCCCTGAATAGTGGTAAACGTATTTTTGTGCAAGTGACGCTTAACGAGCGAATTGGAGGGCTTGGTACATGCAAACGTATTGACCAAGGCTGTGGATCTGGGTACGAAACCGGGCGGCAAGGCAGTATTAAGCATGAGAGGACCTCACACGGGAAGCAGGGATATCGAAGGGGTGCAAGGTAAAGGCGCTGGGGGACCTTCATAATGGGGCAGGCAAAGACAAAAGTAAATTCTCCGAAGCACCTAATCAGAAACGTTTGGGCGATTTTGAGGATAAAAACTCGCAATGTCCGGTATGATGGCGCTGGCGAGGGATTTAATCTTGATTTTGAAAATGATCGAGAATAGAAAGTTAGCGATAGCGACGAGCGTATTTTTGCAGCTCTTTACCTGCACGAATGCCTATGGGGAGGGAGAAAACAGACCTCCCATGCGTATTCTTACAGAGCAAATCGAAGCCAATCCAAAAAACGCAGATCTGTACTTAAAACGGGCGGAATTACACACTAAATATTTGAATCTGGACTCTGCTGTTGCTGATGCCTCCAAAGCTATCAAACTCAAGCCGTCCGAGCATGCCTATATGGTGAGAGGCTTCGCAAATAGAGGGCTGGGAAGAATCGACCGAGCCGAAGCCGACTATGAGAAAGCAGCTCAGCTGGCGCCAAAATCGCAAAATGCCCAGGCGGAACTGGCCTGTATGGCGGCAAAATTGAACCATTTTGAGAAGGCCAGGAAAGCTTTTGATGCTCTTTTCAAACTCAATCCTGGCAGAACTGTTGAACTTAGCCGTCGCGCCGAGATGTTCATTGTGATGGGAAAACCAGCGGAAGCTCTTGCCGACTGCCAGAAGGCGTTGAAAACAGATCCGGATAAGGGTGGACGTGTGCACGAAATCATGGGGCGCGCGCATTTTCTGCTCGGACAGTATCAAAAAGCGGCCGCTGCTTATTCCTATTCCATAGCGAAGAACCAATACAATATAGAGGCACTGAGAGCCAGAGCAGAAGCATACGAGAAGCTTGGAAAGCCGGAATTGGCTAGGAAAGATCGTAAAGAGCTGAATGACGGTTTCTCAGAGGCATTTTCCAATGCCCCTTTCAGAAGTAAATAACACAGTCCCGAAGGTTTGCCGTCATAGCCTCGTCATAACCGGCAGCTACTTTGCTGACGTTGCCCAATGGCAGTCGTTACCGCAAGGTAGGTCAAAATGGAAACTCCCCCCAATTCCACGATTGTTGATTTCGCTCCACCAGCAAATCCAAATACTCTTGCTCAAACATCTGCGACAGATTTAAATCGCGCCCAGCAGCGGCATGAGTTCGTCTCCATGGTGATGCATGATTTGCGCGCGCCACTGACTAACTTACGCATGTTTCTCGAACTCACAAAAGCTGGTCTCTACAAGCAAACCGAACCGCAATTCGACGCGAAGATCGGACAATTAATACCCGAATTGGCACGCATCAACAGGTTGCTTGATGATGTCCTCGACTACGAACGAATCGAAGATGGACATTTGTCTTTGAAAAAAAGTTCAGTTTGTGCCGCAGACCTCGTAAACGCTGCTGTCAGTGCAGTGGCACATAGCGCCAAAATGAAAAACATTCGGTTTCATAGTATCGGTGAAAGCGTCAGGATAGAAGCTGATGCTGACCGGATTATTCAGGTCCTGATCAACCTGATTCAAAATGCAATCAAGTTTTCTCCGCAAGGTGGAAATATTCGTATTTCCATAGGAGAAATAAACAATATCGTCCGATTCTCAGTGATGGATGAAGGTATTGGCATCAAGTTGAGCGACCGAGTGAGCATCTTCGATCGTTTTAACCAGGGCGAAACCACAGAAAAGAAAAATGGTTTTGGATTGGGACTTGCAGTATCAAATGCGATAGTCAAACAACACAACGGCACGATCGGCGTAGTGCCAAACGAAACAGGAACCGGCAGCAATTTTTGGTTCGAGCTGCCTGCTGCCACAAGCGAAAAGAACGCTTTCTCACCGGTTACTGCACTCATGGAAGTGCCAGGAGGTTCGTATGTCAGTCAATAGTGCCAATTCATTTGAGTTCACCCCACAAGCTGAGAAGTTCCAAAACAGCTCGTCAGGCTCAGGCATCTCACCGGTAGAATTTCAAACAGGGCGTGTTCCCACTCAAAACAACATCACAGAAGCAGAACCGCATGAGATGGTGCTTTACGACTCAGAAAACCCCGATCATCCCGATAATATTGCGCCGTCTCATCCCGACGACATAGCGCCGTCTCATCCGGACGACATTGCGCCCGATTATCCCGCCGATCTTAATTTGGGTGCTCCAGGCGCAGTACAGAAGGGTGCGACGGACATCGGCAGGGGGCTGAGCCCAGTACCGCCCGCATTGCCCAAAACGCCTGCACGGCGTCTGCCGCAGGGCTTTTTCGCATAGGGGGTACAATTTCAATGACACTTCGCATTGTGAGTATCATGAAACTTTCATTTCTGCCCTTGCTTTCCATTGGTGCTCAAATTACAGCGTGCGCAGCGACTGTCGCGGCAAATAATGCGGGCGGCTCGTGGACTTTGGATCAGTACTGCCAGCCCTGGGGACGAGTGCAGTTTATCGCCGGACCACCAGGCGCGAAGCTGAATTCCAACAAGTTGAATGTGTTGATGCATCCGACAGCTCCAACGCGTGCATACAATCCGCAGCGTTCTATCTACTGCGATCTCTCTTCAGGCAGTTCGCGCTCTAAATTGAGTTTTGCCACTACTCCCGGACAAGCGGTAAAAGGCACCACCGGCAATGTCCTCAACTTCAAGGCTACACAGTACTGGTGCGGTGGATTCAACAATACAGGCAAGATGCTTTATACCAATGAATTTTGGGTCACCAATGATTTGAGAATACCGGCATTTGCAAACGACAAGTACGCCAAGATTTGTGGGTTGCCGCCAGGGTTGGGCACGCCACTGAAAGTGATTCGACACTTTGGAGACGTAAGAGATCCCTCGCACAAGCAGACTATTTTTCTCGATACTTATAAAGCGACCCCGGCAACAATTACAACCGCCATACTGACGCCTCCGACGGGATACAAGAAGGCGGACGAGATTGAAGTGATTATGGGCGATGAATTGGACGAACTTTCTGCATTAGCCGGTCGCAAGAGGTAATTTGAAGAATACTTCAGCGCTCGACTTTGTACCCTTGCCCAGCCATAGTCGTAATAATCGAAGGTTGTCCCTCTCGATCGACTTTCTTTCGCACTCTGGCAACACACTGACGAACAGCATCATGTGTAACGTTTTCGTCTGATGCCCAAACACTGGACACGAGGGCATCCAGACTATAGATGTGTTCTTTATTCTTGAGCAGCAATTCCAAAAGAGCAAATTCACGAGCCATCAACTGAATCTCTTGATCGTCGACAAACACTCGTTGTGATGGAATATCGAGCACAATATGCCGATGGATGATTTTGTCATCGACAATCTCACGCCCGCGGCGTAAAAGCGCCTTTACGCGAGCACGCAATTCTTTGATGTGAAACGGCTTGGTCAGGTAATCATCAGCACCTGCATCAAATCCTTGCTCTTTATCCGAAATTTGATTTCGTCCCGTCAGCATCAGAATTGGTGTGGCACCGCCTGCTTTTCTAAATTGTTCGAGAACTGCAAGACCGCTCTGACCGCGAATACTCCAATCAAGAACAATCAAATCGAACCGGCTCACTTCCAAAAGTCCGATTGCGGTTATACCGTTGTCTGTGACCTCGCAGGCGTAATTCTCCAGAGTGAGAATTTCCGCAATCTCTTCTGCGGTCGCTTGATCGTCCTCGACTATTAGAATTCGCGCCATTGAGGTTTTTAAACTACAGATTTAAGTTTCAAAATAGATTTTACACCGGGATTTTGAACCAGAAAATACTGCCACCATTTTCATTTGGTTTTACACCGATACTGCCGTCATGCGCAAGAATTATTGCTTTGGCAATCGCCAAACCTAATCCCGTGCCTTTTCTCTCGATCTTGTCGTTTGGGTCGACCTGCCTGAACCGTTCAAAAATAGCGTCAGCCAGATCAGGCGGCACGCCTTTTCCCTTGTCGCAGACCTTGAATTCCGTCTCGGATGGCGAACTGGTCACCTCGACCTTGATGGTGCCGCCATCGGGTGAAAACTTCACAGCGTTTCCGAGGAAATTGCACAAAACTTGTTCCAGTCGATCGGCATCAGCGATGATATTCTCCACGGCGCAGTCAACTACAATCTCAATCTTTCGCTTCTCCGCCAGTGGCTGAACAGCATGTATCGAGCGCTCGATGATTGGCAGCACCGGGCTTGTTTCCTTCGTCACCGTCAGACTGCCTGCTTCGGATTTGTGCAGATCGAGCAAGTCGTTAACGAGTTTCACAAGACTGGAAATATTCGAATTCATTCCATCCAGCTTCTTCATGCCTTTCTCGGAAAGGGTTCCATATGCTCCTTCGAGAATCAGCTCCATTCCGGTTCGGATTGATGTGAGCGGAGTGCGCAGGTCGTGACTGACCATCTCCATAAGTTCTTGCTTGAATTGCTCCAGCTGCCTTTGCGCTGTAATGTTTCTCCCGATGCAAAAAAAACTTCGCTCTTCTTGCGACCATTGCCCCGTCCAGGAAATATGCTGTTTTTCCGCTGAGCCTGGATCAAATTCAGACTCGAATCTGAATTCGCTTCCGTCAGTTTCTTTAGTCTTGATTTGCTCGATATCAATTAACCCAGCCGCTGCCTGCCCGATCAACTGTTCGGTCTTCTTGCCAAGAATATTTTCGACTGCCGGGTTGACGCGCACAAATCTGCCGTCAGAGTCCAGGGAGCAAATCAGATCGGGCGCGTTATCGACGACAGCCTTTTCCTTTCTCATGGCTTCTTCCAGCTTTGCCGCCATTGCGTGGAAAACACTGTCAAGTTCGGCAACTTCATCGGTTCCTGCAATCGGTGGTATCAACTCTTTTGTCGCTGTTGATCTAGCCAGTCGCTGAGCGTTTTCCCGCAAAATATCGATGCGCTTCAAAATATTTGTGCTGAAAAACAGTGCAATGACGATTCCGCCAATGCAGTTAATCGCTATACCTGCATAAACCATATTTTCGACCTTTTGCCGCTGATGCTGAGCCCAATCGAATTGGGACGCAGCGCGTTTTTTCTGACGATCGGCCAGATCGCGAAAATATTCCACGATAGTACCCATTTCGTTGTAGTGCACCAAACGCTCGCTGGGCGACAAAGGGTCGGGATTGCCTTTGGCAATTTCACTCTTTCGCCAGGCAAGCCCTTTGAGTTGTTTCAATATCATTTCTTTTCCGGGGCCGAAATCCTCCAATTCGCTCGGCTCGAATTGCAAGTGATTTTCAAGATGATTCAAATCATTGCGTGTTTGATCGATGAAAGCATCACTGACCTTAGCCTCTTCAGGATCACCACCACCTCTGAAGCGCATTACGGAAACGGCTGCCTGATACATATCAGCCAGGACAGACTGTGCATAGATAATGATATTTTTTGAGCGGATTTCCTTTTGCGTTTCAGCATCGGCCGTGTGAATTGTATCGACTAGAACCAGTACAAAAAGAACCTGGAACAGTACCGGCACCACAACAAGCAAGAGGCCTTTTGTTTTTAAAGAAAAATTCGTCACAGATCAGTTCTAAAAGACGTCATCATAACTGTACCCCAATAATGCCCCAAGCAGCATTGCCGCCGCAAATAAATGCGACGGCAATCTGGATTGGGTTGCGAATCAAACTTGTTCAGCGCTAGATTAAACCAGCGGATGAACCGAATGAGCATGCTTGATGGCTGCGGTGCGATTGGCAAAAGCAGTCACTTGATCGATTCTGTTTTGCTGCTCGTCTACAAAGTGAGTCTTTTGTTCGAGCAAGCCGGAATGACGCTTGATTAGGCTGACATAGTTAGCAAAAAGATTGACTTTCTCTTCGATTTTTCGGACATTGCCGTCGAAAACAACGATGGCATGACCTTCGGCAGACAGCGGAAAAGAGTCGTCGCAGATGCGGGCAATATCACTGACTTTCATCATGAACGATTCGCACGTCCAGCTCGGGTTTTGTTCGACCATTTCTTCAACGAGATTGATGTCATTCTCAATCCAACCTTTTGCATTCGAATGAATGCCGACTACATATCCGTCGAGCACATACACTCTGCACACAGTCTGATTCTCAGCATCATTCAAGAAGATGCATCCGCTTGCATCGACATCGAGAAACTTTTTGTAAGCATCGATCGGAAGATCATTGCCGGGCTCTTCAGCCAGAGTGTATCTCGAGAAAAGAGCTGCTGCTGCCAGCGCAACATTTTCCTCGATTTGGTATGCAGCAATTTGTGTATCGGCATCGCCCAAGTCAGCCAGAGCCAAATCAAATGCTTCTTCGCCGAAAACAGGAGCATCAAGATCCTTGCGGGTGTAAATGCAACCAAGCGCCTTGCCGCGGAAAACGAGAACTGAAGAGCGCGAGCGGCGCCATTGTGAGGAGATGTGCAAAACACAAGTGCGCTCTTGCGCACCAAGCGAAAGCATAAATTCGCGTTGCATCAAGTGACGAGCAGCCATCTTTTTCTCATCTGCAGCTTCGAGTGCGGCCGGAAGCAATGCGCTCAAACGACGGTTAGGACCGGCGTATCTCAGGACGCTGAGTTTCTTGGTTTGCTGGAGACGATGCACGTCTTCTTTCATCATTTTGGAAAGTACATTATGCAGCATAAAGATGCACCCCTTGTCGAAGTGGTAAGTACCGCCTGTTAGGCGCGCCATTGCACGCCCTGAAAAGAGCGGTAGAACGCTAGATTGAAATTAGTAAGTAGAAAACGCGCCGAATAAATTCGGTGCCGGAAAGTCGAATCCAGAATCGTTAAGTGGTTCTGGTGATGGCATGCTCGGCAATTGCTTCGTAAACCATCGCATCGCTTTGCTGGTCACACTATCGAACTTTTCGCCGGGGAAGTCAATAACGAAAACGTGTACACACCAGCAAGATTAGCTGCATTTAATAATCAAATTACCGCAAAGCCTCACAGGCGCCGAAAGTTCACTCAAAAACTGCAAGTTTCACCCCCCGGCCCGCTTAGCCTTGAACCCTTTTTTCAGCAATTCGGCAAGGATTCGCTCGCATTGATCGCCCTGTATTTCTATCTTTCCGTCCTTGATAGTGCCGCCTGTCCCGCAGAGCTGTTTTAGCTGTTTGGCCAGAGCCTCCAATCCACCATTCTCAAGGGTCAAGCCGGATACTATTGTGACCGTTTTGCCCCCGCGTCCTTTCGATTCGCGCTGCACACGCACAGCATCGTTCTTTTGCATTGGAGAATTTGAACTAGCGGGCCCGGTACCCGGTCGTGCGCTTACGGTGGTTTCTGCGGTTGGCTGCCTCTTTCCACCCTCAAGGATGAGCTTGACCATGAGATTAGCGACGTTCTGCCTCAAAGCAACGGCTTCATCAGATGACAATGGCAAATCCCAGAATTCCGCCCGCCCGGCCCAACCAGGAAAAATAGTCTTCAGGTTGACCTTCGATTCAGGTCGCTGAATAACAATTACAAGACCTGCGTTTTGAACATCAGATTGACTGGCGGACTCGTCCTCTGCTGCACCGGACGGCACGGTTTTGGCGTCAGCATTCCAGACGACATCCATCTTCTTCGCCTCTTCATCGAAAATCGAACCAGCCAGACGGCCAAGTCCAATATCTGTCGAAAGAAATAAAAGTAACTTGGTACCAGCGCTTGTTTGGCTCATCTGCCCAAAAACCGTTCCCTAATTTATAACTGCAAGCGGTAAGTATAGTTGTAATCGAGCATTTAATGAACACTTGCTCTATTATTGACAGCACTGATTTGCATAGAATAGAAAGGAGCAATTACGTGTCCAGAAGAGCGTTACTACTTCTTGCAGCACTTCTTTCAACGGCTTCAAGCGCATCGGCACAAGCGCCCGATTTGGAAATCAAGTCGATAAAGGTCCCATCAGGCAACGAATACACGTTGTTTTATCAGGGACCGCTTGCCGCATCTTTCGAGATCAAACGACCGGACAAGTCGGATAACGCAGTGAAGCTCTGCATTCCATGCGCTTTTACAAGCTATGTCGGTTCAATCGATGGCGTCTATATTCACGACGGAAAATTGCATCACAGACATTTCGTTGCCGATAATTTTGGTGGCGCCGCCATCATTCAAAACGGCACGATTTCACTGATGCCGACAAACAAAGGCAAGGCTCTCACTCCCAAATTTCTGGACGAATTGGCCAAGAAAAAAGCATCTTTCTTTCAGCAGTTTCTGGTCGTCGAACATGGACAAGCCGCACACTTCAAGGACAAAACTCTGTTTCAGCGGCGCGCAATTGCAAAATTGAAAGATGGCAAAACGGCGCTGTTCGAAAGCAAAACTGCAATTACGCTGAATTCTTTCGGACAAGATTTGAAAAACGCCGGCGCTGTAGATGCTCTCTACACGGATATGGGCGCCTATGACGAAGGCTGGTACAGAGAAACGGAGAAATCGGTAAAACCAATGGGGTTGGACCGGTCACTGACTAATAAGCAAACAAACTGGCTTACCTTCCGCAAGCGTGCAGATTGAGAGACTTCTAACAGCAATCTCAGAATTAATGTTGTGAGGACCGCGACCGCACCTGCCTGTCACGAGAACCATCTTCCCTGCCCGGGAAATTAGTGATTTCAGATGAGATAATAAATATAGGTGCGCAAGCCCTCCGATCTCATTCGCAATCGCTTTCACAAGTTCTCGAGCTCTTGCAACTGCCTTTCCGGAATGGTCTTTGCCGCGATTATTAACGGAGGTGTCTTAAATGGCTGTATCTTGGGGCAAATTGCAACGCTATAAATTCGCCAGCGGCGGCGAGTTGAAAATGTCTATCGCTCCGCCTGGGCCGGCTGTGTTCGCAGTTACTTACAAACAAAATCCAACCTCAAAACCCAAGGCTCACACGGTTTTGTATTTTGGGCACGCGGAGAATCTCAACCAAGATTTGCCCGGTGTTTCCGAGCAACTACATGACTTGTGGACTAAGCACGCCGGCAATCGAGAAGACCTTTATGTGTTCTTTTACCCTATGCCTGGCTCGTCACCACATGACAGGCGAAAAGTGCACGATCAATTGGTTTCGGAATATTCGCCTTCGGGAAATTATTGATTTAGCAAATACAACAACAGCACAGCTGCTGGTTTCTAAGCAGCTGCGCTGTCAGGCACGTTTGAATTTTTAGTATACTGACGCAGTTTGGCGGTCAGGGGAAAAACATGCGCAAAAGCTTGTTCGGAAAACCTTCGGTGCTTCCTATTTTTCTGACCGCAATGCTGTTGGCTTCATGCACTTCCAGCCAGAGAGATACTGCAAAGGTGGCGCAGGAAAAAGAAGCTGTCGCCGCACTGACGGTCGAAAAAAAGGCGTTCGAGGAAAATCGGTACCTCAATCAGGACGAGGTAAATGCGGTAACGCAGAGTTATGACAAAATCGCTGCCACTTCAAGTCCGGAAGAAGCAGTAAAAATAAGGGCTATGTCCGACGCGATTAAGACATACAGAACCAATATCGAAGAATTTAGAACCGTAGGTGGTGCTAAAGTCGAAACACTCAAATCACGCGAAGATGTCGAAAATCGCTTGAAGCGGATCGACGAATTGATCGCACAAAGCGATAAAGTCAAAGAAACTTGCACGGCTTTGAAACAAGGACCGTCGACCATAAGAACTTTGGAACTCGAGCACCAAATGCTCGAGAAAATTCGCGGACAGCTAAATTTCTATAAAACTCACTATGGGCAGTGGCAGACTCAGAAAAATGGAAATGTCGTTTTCACGATATCTCCAGCTGAATTGACAAAGTTCAACAAGCTGGCTGCGGAGATAAAATCACTGGGAACTCAGCAAATGTTGATCATGAAGCAAAATACAGAAGATCGGCTGAGCAAGCTGAATAAGGCCCAATAAATCTTGGCGGGATTAACCATCCGCCTGGCTATAAACCTTATCAGATCACCGCAATCGGTTCCTTGCCGGACAAAGAAGGTCGCTGTACTGGCGGCCTAGTTTTTTACTATTTATTTATGCGAAATTTTCGCGAAATATTCGCAGCTTACACTGTTCAATAGAATCGACCGTAATTCGCATGCCTAATGCGTGAGCGTGTTTCTTGTCATTGCTGGAAGTGAGGAATCAATGAACATACTTTCGTACAGGGGTCCGTCCACACCTGGTGGTGTTTCAGCCACTTTATCGAGAATAATCGATCAAAGCGCAAACGGACAACAATGGTGGTACTTGCACGGCGCCCAGCTAAGAAAAAAAGCCGGCAAGCTCACTTCCACGGAAGAAGTCTGTCAAATTCCTTTCAAAATCATAGAAGGTCATTATCGCTACTGCAATGAATTTCTCTGGCCTTTGATGCATGAGCTTCCGCAGTATGCGACTTTCACAGAATCCGATCGATCGATGTACAAACAGCTCAATATGAGCTACGCATTGAATGTGCTCGATGTCGGGCAAAGCGGTCCTAGACGGAAAGCTTTTGTCAATGACTATCAACTGGCGCTCTGCCCTCAGTTTCTATCCAACGGAACGCAAGGAGCGGTCAATCTGTTCTGGCATATTCCATGGCCAAAAACCGTGCAAGAAAATTTCCTCCCTTATATCGCCGAAATAGCAAAAGGACTGCTCTCCAGCGACAAAGTAGGCTTTCATATTGAAGAATATGTGGTCAACTTTTTGCTGTTCATCGATCGCCATCTGAAAGATTGCAAGGTTGATTTTCAGTCCAGCGAGGTCACATCCCCCAACGGCAACGTAACACAAGTGGTGTTTCATCCATTAGGTTTGGATAGCGATTTCTGGCTCAGTAAGTCTCGCGAGGAAAGCTCTATTTGTCTGGATCTGAACATCAGAAGTATCGCGAAAAAACCATTCGTGCTTTCAGTTGATCGCGCCGATTACACCAAGGGAATTTTTCAGCGCCTGCAGGCGATTGACCATTTCTTTTCGCACAACCCCGACAAAATAGGAAAAATCACTTTCATTCAAGTGTGCCAAAAAACTCGCGCGGGACTAAGCGCGTATGATGAGTACTGGAACAATTGCCGCTTTCTGTACGAATCTATCAACAAGCGCTGGCAGTCACCAGAGTGGCAACCCATTGTTTGGATTGACACACCTGTCTCCCCGAATGTGCTGGCCTGGCTGTACAAACGTGCCGAAGTCATGCTGGTCTCTCCTGTCTATGATGGTTTAAATCTGACAGCAAAGGAATTTGCTTTGTGCTCGAAAAGCGGAGTGCTGATACTTTCAGCACGTGCCGGAGCCTGGAATGAATTGCAGGAGCACGTGCTGACACTGAGAAATCTTCGCCCCGAAACTATTTCAGAACAGCTTTGCTATGCGCTCTCAATGTCCAGAGAAGCTCGCTTCAATCGAATGATCGCATTGAAAGAAGCAGTGCTTTCCAATTCGCTGGCGAATTGGTGGCACAATTTTGGTGGCACGTTGAAGCTTTCGGAAAAGGTCGTGCCTCTTTCAGTCAAAATTCACCACTCAACAAAGCGCGATCTTTGGCTAGCGAGATAATTATCAGCGCCCTGTCTTTGCGACCGGGAGTTCACTCCAATTGGAAGTGTAAGCCGGGCTCTTGTGCTCGGCTTTCATTTGCCATGGCTTTTCAATTCCTTCGGCAGCAAGAAAGATGGTGCCTCTGCCCCATTTGGAATTTGCCGCATCAAGGGCTTTCATCATCTTCTCTGATTTTTCCTCAGCTCCACTGGGGGCAAACAGCGAAATTTGTCTGCCTTCTTTGGGCTGCACTTTGCCAAAGGAAACCGATGCCTTTTGATATGAGTAGCCCTTTTGATAAACGCTGCGGAGTGCTTGAATAGCAGTTTTTACGAGCAGCATTGTATCGTCTGTGGCATACGGCAAGGCTATGACCTTAGAATCAGCAAAAGCAGTATCTGCATACGCGCTGGTGCGAACCGAAACCTGGACTTCAGATGTGACTGATCCATCGCGCCTTAATTTCTCGCAGGCGCGCGTTGCATATTGCGCAACCGCTTCCTCCAGCTCGGCAAGGTCAAATACATTGCGACCAAAGGAACGAGAGGAAAGGATTTGCTTTCGTGCTTCTGCGACAGGCTCAAGTCCAATGCAGGCTTCTCCACGCAACTCCAGGATCGTTCTTTTTACAACCACGCTGAAAAGTTTCGCCATTTGATCTGCGTCGCTTTCGCGCAAATCATAAGCGGTATAGATACCTCTGCTTTGCAGTTTTTCAGTCAGGTTACGCCCGATGCCCCATATCTTCGATGCCGGCATCGCTTTTAGAACCTGGTCTTTCTTCATTTGGGAAAGCGCGGTGTAATCAAACACGCCGCCAAACCTTGGCGTCGATTTGGCAATGTTGTTGCTCAATTTTGCCAGAGTTTTTGTCGGTGCAATGCCTACGCAAACCGGCAGGCCGAGAAACTGCTTTACGGCTGCTTTCAATTCTCGGCCGGTAGCAACGACATCCGGCAAACCACCCACCCAGAGAAAACATTCATCAATCGAATAGACTTCCTGCCCGGGTGCAAACTCGCCCAACAATTTCATCACACGGGAAGACATCTCCCCGTAAAGCGGATAATTTGATGAGCGCGCAATCAGACCTTTCTGTTTTTCCAGATAAGCAACCTTGAAATAGGGAACACCCATCGGCACGCCAATTTCTTTCGCTTCATTCGAACGTGACACAACGCAGCCATCGTTATTCGAAAGGACGACAACCGGCTTGCCCTCTAACTTTGGATCGAAAAGACGCTCGCAAGAAACGTAGAAATTATTGCAGTCGATAAGCGCATACTTCTCGTTGCTCATATTGCTACAGAGGGTGCACAGACGTAGTCGCTACGCCCCAGATCTGAACGTCTTCTCCGTCGAAAACTTCCGCAGCGACATCTGGATCATCCGATGTAAGGACGAATTTTCCGTCTTGCGATTCCACCCGCCGCACTACTAATTCACCGGCGATCACTGCAACAACAATTTTGCCGGGCACTGCATTTATAGATCTGTCGACTATCAAAATATCGCCGTTGCGTATTCCGCTCGCCTTTAATGCATCACCCTCCACTCTCATAAAGAAAGTGGCTACCTTATTGGTTATGAGCAGCTCGTTGAGATCCAGACTCTTTTCCAGGTAGTCATCGGCAGGCGACGGAAATCCTGCCGAAGTTCGTGCTCCGGGATGCATACTTCGGTCTCAATGAAAAGTGACTACCATACTTTCATATGGTCTCATATTTATCGCTCAAACGCAACCGGTTAAAGCGAGATGGGCAGGCAATCTAGTGATGCGAAGCTTCAAGCGACAACCACAAGGTTTTGGTCTGTTTTCAAATAGGATATCTTGACGCCCTATCAGCGCGAAAAAAAGAGACTATATTCCAGAGTTTTTAGTCAAAGTCTCTTCAAGGCGGCGGCGGTTGTCTTCCGTTTCAGCAGTTTCTAAAGAAACAACCAGGCCTCTTTTCGCGGCAGTACCGGCAATGTGCAGTCCAACCAAGCGCGCCACCAATATTGCCAGATAAAGTTGACCCGTAACCGCTTCCATCATTGCGCAGGAGCGAGCCAAGCGGCTGACCGGAACAATATCTCCGTAGCCGACGGTAGACAAAGTGCAAAAACTGAAATAAATGAAAATTGGATATCGATATTCGTGCGAAAGCGCATCGCCTAAATTGCTCGATTTATCGAAATTGTCGCGATACGCCTGCGGATCGCCGGCTGCAACCATCATGTGCAATAAAGAAAAACACAAGCCGATTAAAACAAAAACGCAAACGCCGCCACAAATTCGATTGAGATTTACTTCTCCTTGCAAAATATCTTCCAGCATGAGCAGGCCGACATTGGCGAAAAAACACAGGAGAACCGTGTAAGTCACATAGTGGAAAATCACTGCATTGACCGGCAGCGACTCAGCAAAAAAACCGACTGCCCATAGAAAAGATGCGAGTGTGGCCAGCACCATTTGCTTCCAGGTCACGTTTCCCTTCGTGCTGACTGCGACACAACCCGTCCACAATGCGACGAACATCAATGAACCCAGCAACATGCGCGCCCAAAAACCATGTTCAACTATCGGTGCCAAAATGGTCAATCCGAGAATTGAAGCAAGCAGAGCAAAATATCTCGAGTTGTAGAGTCTGCTGTTATGCATTTGCTTTGCGGCGCAAGTGGCATGGTTGGAGCCACTTTCGGGAGCTGTCCAAGGCGATTATCCCTTACTAATCAAGAGTTGCGCATGACAAAAAGGTAATCCATTGCTTGACAACATGCTTTCAGCCTCGCATACACGAGCGCACGACGAAGCGCTAACTTTCAAGAAGATGCCTGCACGCCGTGCTTGACTTCCGGTCTAGGCCAACCTTCTCTTCATATCGTCGTCTAAAATCGCCGATTGTTTGCCGCCCAATGAATCAAACAGCTGCGGAAACTCCTCATAATATTGTTCAATTGTGCACGGCGGTTTGCCGGTCATTTGCTCGAAACTGTCGGTAACGGGTATCAATTCGCCTCGCTCGATTGCTTCAAACCAGCCGATTTCAACATCTCTATTCCATTCGTCATTCAAAGACCCCTGCAGACGAACGCGTGCCACATCAACTGTTTCATTCTGGTAGGTCAATTCTCTGCCGACCAGATTGGAAAATCGTTGAGTAACATCAGCGATGCTCAGCGCTTGCGGACCGGTGATGTCGATTACACCAACTGGAGGATTGAGCGCAGCAGCAGCCGCCGCTTGTGCAACATCTTCGCGTGTGATAAAAGCACCTTTTCCGTCGCCGGCAGGCCCGCGCACGATGCCGTCAGGTCCGATTTTTTGGAAGAACATATCGAGATAGAACGCATTGCGCAATGACGTAAATCCGACGCCTGTTTCGGCAAGAAATTTCTCGCTCTCGTAATGATCGCGACTATAAGGAAATGCCGATTCCGGGCTCGATCCCATCAAAGACAGATAGACGATGTGATCGACTTTGGCATCTTTGGCTGCCTGAAAAGCAATCTTATGTTCAAAACAACGCTTGCCAGGCATCGAATTGCCGGAAATAATCAAAGCGGTTTTAATGCCGTCAAAAGCTTTTTCCAATGACTTTGGATCTTCAAAATCGCCGTACACTGCTTCGATGTTATTCGGTTTTCCCACTCGATCGGGTGTGCGAGACATCGCTCTAAACTGCGCACCTTTAGCAGCCAGTATCTCTGTGACTCGACTGCCTATGTGGCCGGAGGCACCAGTAACAAGAATCATGCAAATCACCTCAACGAATGAAGACAAGTCTTGAGGGTGGACTGTGCCACGGCGAAAAATATCCCGCGTGGCCCAAAGATTTACCTTAAATCTGCCACTAAGGGGAACTTGCCTTTAAATCCGCCTGGAAATCGATGTCTATCAAGCCTTCAGGGAATTCAACAAATTCGACCTGCTGCGATGCCTTGATGACGGATTTTGCTCCTTTATCGCCTTTGAGCTCATTCAGAGAGGCAAAACACTCTCTTGGAAAAAGCGCAGGTACGCCAAAGGTATCGCCGTAGCGGCAAGCAATAATTTTGCTCTCTTCAAATTTAGAGGTAGAAAGTATTCGATCGATTAGACATGTCGAAACGTATGGTTGGTCGCATACTAACAAAAGCAAATGAGTGGCGTCAGCGCTGAAGGCACTTTGCACCGCGAGCCGAATGGAAGAACCTATTCCTTCTTCCCAGTTCTCGTTGTTGATTGCTGTAACTTCAGGAAGAATATGTTTTTCAATTTCAGTGTGATTACAGCCAAGTACAACAATGACTTCATCTGCGGTGCTTTCTAGAAGGACGATTTGAACGTGTTCAATTAGCGCTTTTCCGTCTACCACAGCCAGCTGCTTTGCACTGCCGAAACGCGAAGAAGCCCCGGCAGCAAGCACAGCAGCTAATACCTTTCTTTTCAAGAGCGTGCGAACCTTGCGGTACTTACACGTTCATGAATTGCACCATCGGCATCACGCAAGTGTCGCGGGCATTTCTGAGATGCCACTACACGAATCTCGGACAAAATCGATAAAGCAATTTCTCGCGGAGTTTCAGCACCCATATCCAGACCAATCGGTGCAAAAATGTTCTTCTCATGAATTGCATTCCGCTTCTCACTATCGAATGTTTTAAACATCTTCTCCGTGCGAGAACGTGGACCCATAATACCTAAATAAGGCGGGTCCAAACTGACCAGCTGACCGACAACCTCAGTATCCAGATTGAGGTCGTGGGTCATCACTACGGAAAAGGAATGTCCAAGGCGAGGAAACGCTTTTGCTAACGGCTCGCCGCCCCGCAGTTCGTTTTTCGAAACTCTGGTAACCTGCAAACCGTGCAATTCGCCACAAGTCTGCAAAATTCTCGCATCTTCCCCATCACCGAATACGTACACACTGATCGGCGGTTCGAAATACTCAGCGAAAATCGAAACGCGTTTGCCATTGATTGAGACATCGACCAGCTTGCTTTTGCGCTCGGCAAGAACAGCCAGTGCCAGGCTCTCCATACCTTGAAACTTGAGTTTGCCGTGATAGGTAGAATCACAGGAGGCATTCATGCCATATCTGGCACCAGCATCAATATCACCGGCGCAAGCAATCACTGTCAACAAA
>PNKB01000103.1 GCA_013997645.1 Cyanobacteria bacterium PR.3.49 | reverse complement strand
GAAAAGATCAACGCCAAGCTTCTGGCGCACGAGCATTTTGGCGAGGTGCCCACATACACGGCACTCTGGCTGGATAACCTGCACTGCGGTTTGACTTCAGATGCCGAGAACAGCGTTTTGCCTGATGGGGTGAAACTAGCCGATGGGAAGTACCAAGTGTTGAAACGCCTAGGATCCGGCGGACAGGCAGTTGTGTATGACGCGTTGGAGTTGAATGGGGAACAAGACGACTCAGTTCAGGGGGAGGATTCAGAGGTTCGCAATCCCTGCGTTTTGAAAGAGTTTGTATTGCCGGTGCGCGGTGGTAGAGAAATAAAACGCCGTGCTATTCAGAATATACAGCGTGAAGCGAATCTGCTCATGTCATTCGATCACAAAAATATTGTCGGCTACAAAGATCTGTTTATAGAAGGTTCGCGCGCGTATCTTGTGATGGAGAGGATTTTTGGAGAAACGCTGCGAAGCCTGGTCCTTAGGGATGGCACTCTTCCTGCCGATCGGGTGATCGCCCTGGCGCAGCAGATGTGCGAATTGCTTGAGTTTTTGCATTCCAGTGATCCACCAGTAATTCATCGAGACTTCACACCGGAAAACTTGATGCTATCAGAAGACGGACAATTGAAACTAATTGATTTCAATGTTGCTCATCGGCTTGAATCGACGTCCACACGAACGGTAGTGGGCAAACACGCGTATGTGCCGCCAGAGCAATTCAGAGGGAAGCCCACCGTACAAAGCGATGTTTATGCACTCGGTGCCACAATGTTTTACCTTCTCACCGGCGAAGATCCCGAGCCAATTACAAGAAGCGATTTGACTGGCAATGTCGCGTGTCCGATTGGTCTTGCTCAAATAATTGCAAAAGCCACTGAACCAGATGCTGCAGATCGTTACTTGTCCGCGTTCGAAATGAAGTTTGCACTGCAAGCCCACGAAAGACTCTCACCGATACGAGCTTAGGCATGGATTTCGATCCGAAGAATGATAATAGCCTGAAAGGTTTGCAACCCGTAAAACTGGGCATTGCCTTCGGTCATCCGCGTGTGGACAATACTTTTGGATCGCCTGATACTTTCGGATGTATCCAAATCTACAAGGTAGACGCTGTTGGTGTCGCAAGGCAAGCTGGGCTAAAAGAAGGCGACATAGTTTTTGAAGTCGATGGTGCCCGCATTGCGAAACTCATGGATTCTAGCAAAGATCCTACTGCTGCATTTTCAAAGCTTCTCGCTGAGCGTGAGCCTGGCAAGGTTTCCCACTGGCGTGTCTATCGCGAAAAAAAAGAACACGATCTGTACATCCAATATTGAAGTTTATAGATACGGCAAGTACTTATTGTGCGACGCCGTATCCAGGTCGCGCTGTGCGCTCTTGGTGTCTCCCACTCGTTCATGCAGTTCAGCGCGAAAATAATTTGCTTCTGAGTGTGGCTGGTGCAGTTTTTCCGCATTACTAATTGCTTGATCGAGCACTGCTCTTGCCTCTTGCAGGTGGTCATTGCGAATGAGCATCAAGCCGTGGGTTGTGAGAACCTGCCAATCGCCCGGCAGTATACTGACAGCAACAGTTGAGGCTTCAAGCGCCAGTTCCTTCTCCCCTTGCAGCAGATGAATTCTTGCCTGGTTGCTCAATCGGTAGGCTTTCGCTTCTCTTATGGGAGATTCCGCCTTGTCCAATTCATCCTGCGCCAAATCCAGGTGTCCAAGCCTGGCGAGATAATACGCCATGCTGATGTTCAAAAACGGCGGTTGAAGATTCACGCCTTTGAAAAATCGATCCATTTCTTCGAGGACTTGATCGTGTATTTCACTCTTTTCGCGCAGCTCTTCTTCCGTTGGTTGCTCGCCTGCCTCAGAAAGCGAATTGCCGATCAACTTACGCTGCTCCATTCGTTGTTTTACCAGAGCTTTTGTTTTGACGAGAAGTGCTAGCGGTAGTCGTTCTCCACGTTTTATCACTTCGTCGGCGTATGCATTTGCCATATCCTGTTCGCCCAGCTCGTGGAATGCAATTGCTGCATAGACGACGGGATGTGAGTCGTTTGGAAATCTCTTAATTGCTTGAAGTGAAGTTGAGAGAGCCTCTTCAAATTGGCGATGATTAGTCAGTTTGAGAAGTTTCCATTGATAGCCGAAGCGCAGCCAATACCATAATGCGCAAAGGGGAAATGCAAGTTGATACATAAGTCCTGAAGTATGGCGGCCAAATACTAGATACGCAAACCACGCAACAAGCATGATTGCAGGAAAAAAGTGAGACTTCTTGCCGACGACGATGCTTTTCCAAAACGGCATCTCGACTAGCTGCGGAGCGACCTCAAACTTATGCTGGTCAATTTCGTTCATGATTTAAAGATACGGTAAGTATCCAAAGTCTTTTGCGACTTTCTTGTCGGCTTCAGCTTTCTCCAATTCGCCGAGTTTTTCGTGAACCTCCCCACGCCACCAAAAAGCTTCAGCACAATAAGGATCTATGTCGATGGCACTTTTGAGCTTTATAAGCCCGTCGGCATGTTGCCCAAGTCTGCTCAGGGCGATTCCATAAACAGCTCGAGCGTCCGCAGAATGAGGGCGTAAATCAGCCGCGCGTTTTGCGTGTTCGACTGCAAGGTTTGTGTTGTCCTGCGCTTTTGATTCATCTTTGCTCATCAATAGTATGCGCGCTTGATGAGAGTTTCGATAGGATTCTACAAAACTGTCGCCGGGCTCCACCAGCTCCAGGTAGCGATTTGCATTGGTCGCATCACCCTTTAAAACATGAAAGTATGCAAGATCCAGGTAGCCTTCATGTTTTTTCGGCATCGTTTCCACCGCGCGCTTCATGTCCTCAATCGCTGCGTCTACTTTTCCAAGGCGCGCTTGCACGTAAGAGCGAACAATTAAACCGAAGGGCAGCTCGGCGTGTGATAAGGTGCCGAAAATTGGCTCGTATTCCTTCTGTGCCTCGTCCAACCTATACATTGCGTGATAGACGTATGCTCGGTATGTCTTTGCAATCGTTAGATTTGAATTCAGTTTTTCGACTTGGTCGACGTCCTGCAACGCCTGTTCGTACTTGTATGTTTGCGTCAATGCTATCGAACGGATCAGGTACGGCGATGGCTCTTCCTGATTCAGCTCAATCGCTTTCGTGCAGTCAGAGATAGTTTCTTCGTATTTGTGCATCCCGCAATTTGCCATCGCACTGAACAGGTGACACTGCTTCTCATCACCACCTAGTGACCTCGCTTTCTCGACACTCTGCAGCGCTTCCTCGAATCGATGCAGGTTTGCTAATGCGAAAGCTGCGTTTGCATGCGCATTTGCATCTTGCGGGGTTTTGGCAATAGTGCGTTCGCAGACTTCTAGAAACGTTTTCCAATCACCTGTTGCATAAGCTTTTATTGCTTTGTTGTGATCTGAACTCATATACTGGAAGATGAAGAAAGCGAGTAGCACCGGAGAAATAAAGTAGCACCAGAAGGGAAGTTCAAATGCGTAACAGAGACATGAACCGACAAACACCAGGGCAAACGCTCCCTTCAATCGCGCCCACTTTCCCAGGTTGAATACAGCTTTCATTCGCTCTTCCTATGCTTTCACTCGTCGCGCCAGCAAATTATAGTTTCTGCCGTTGCAGTCGAACTCGTCCACGACGCGCATGCCGAGCTTGTTTATGTGTGCCGCTAACGAGCGCGGGTTAGCATCATCGACAAAGCACATTGCCACCTCAAAATCACTTCCATCTTCGTCGAAAAATGTTTGATAGAGATTCTCGAATATTCCTTTTCCACGCTCGGTTTTCGAAATACAGATCGGACCTGTCATCACCAGGCGATATTGTGAGAGTGGCTTACCCTCGAAATTGATCGATTCTGTTCGTTGAGCGATCAGTTTCAAAAGCTCTTTGCCCTGGTGCAACTCAAGGTGCGATGTGCAAAGGTAGCCGACGATTTTCGAACCTTCCTCTGCCACCATAACCGCAACGTCGTCATCGAACTTTTTGAAGTCATCAGCAGAGAAGTCGCCCTGGACAAAACCGTCCTTCAGATCGGCATCCGGCGCTTTGCCAAGCAAGCTTTCGTTTTGAATGGCGATTATCTGCTCGATGTCTGCATCGGTCATTCGGCGGCTGTTTATGGACATTGCTGCTGAGGCTCCGGCGGTTTCCATACCTAACTAAATGCCCATTATCCATGACGTGTAGCCGCCGGTGACCGCCCAACATTAAATTCTCCGGTTATGGCGAAACTTCCTTCCGCGCCGAGTGTATTGGAATTCAGAAGACGGCGGAGTCAGAACTGCCGGGAGGCTTGAATAAAATGGACAAAGGCATTAGTAAGAAGGCGAAGGAAACTAAAGGATTTAGCAGGAAAACCGGTATGGGGCTTGCGATTGGCGCCGGCGCCCTGATTGCGGGCGGGCAGTTTTTAGGTCCGCTGATGATTCCGGTGTTTGCCGGACCGCTCAACAGCGACAATCTGGTAGACCCGGAATGGGAAAGCGCAGTCAGGAAGCACTTCGAGAAGCGATTCTTTAATTTGATCGATGCGACTGATAGCCAGAAAACCCAGCTGGATGACCTTTTTAGGAAACGATGCGAAGCCAATCGGGCGACGCGCGAGGAAGTGAAAGAGGCTGCCGTGCAGGTGTCGAAGATGCTGGCGGATGATGCGGTCAGTGACGAGCAAATTCGTGCCAAAGTGCATGAGATTCGCAAGATACGGCAACAACTCCAGGATGACCGGCTGGAAACAGCTCTAAAGGTCAGGGCGATACTGACAAAAGACCAGCGGCAGATTGTTTCCGACCGTGTGGTGGGCTTCATCACCGGCAATCAAAAACGATTCTTATACAGGTCCATGATGTAGACCGTTGCGCCTGTCGCAAGGGCGGGAAAAATGCTAGAGATTTGCTCACCACAATTATCGACCGAGACGAGAGCCAACGACAGGCTATGCAACTTCCAAGGAGCCGTTACCCTGTTTAGCAGCTTAAGAGCGAAACCGCAAATCGATGACAGCCTTGAGGACACGAGTCTGGTCAAGGCTTGTCTCGGCGGTGATAAGCGCGCTTACGAAGTGCTGCTGCGGCGCTATCAGAAATTGGTCTACAACGTGCTTTATCAGATGGTGCATTCGCACGAGATGGCCGCAGACCTGACGCAAGACACTTTCTTGAAAGCTTATCGGGCGCTCAATACGTTTAAAGTGGAGGGTAAGTTCAAACCGTGGCTTTTGCGCATAGCGACGAACACTTGCTTGAATGCGATTAGAGACAACAAAGAACATGACTCGCTGGACAATATTCTTGAAGAAAATCCGGGCGCCGAACCGGCTTACGACGAGAAAATCGATGAAATAGTCGAATGGAGGTTGACGCACAAGAAGTTGGAGGATGCGCTGAAACAGTTGCCGATGAGGCACAGGCAAGTTTTTATTCTGCGCTATCAGCACGATCTTCCATATGAAGAAATTGCAGAAGTTTCGGGCGAATCAGTGAGCACGATCAAATCATTGCTGTTTCGCATCAGGGAAAAACTTAGAAAGATGCTTGCGGAGAGCGTTGAGAGCGGTATTCTCAACTGAGGAGAGAGAGGTGACATTATGAGTGAAGTGGAAATGAATTGCATGGAGGCGCGTGAAACACTTACGCTTGTTCGTGATGTGGCAGGTGTTAGCACCGGCGGCGATGCACAAATGGAGGGTCGTGCGCAAGCGCATCTCAAGGACTGCAAGGGCTGCAACGTCTGGTCTCAACAAGTCGGCGAGATCGTGGCGATGGCGTCCAGCATGCCACAATTCGATGTTTCCGAGGCGTTGACACAAAATATTATGAAGGCGGTGGATAGCGAACCGGCACATCAAACAAGTGTGTTGAGCGGCGCCAATCTATTTCAAATGCTATTCGGCCTGGCAGTCGTTGCTATCATGATGGTTGAAGCGGCGGAAGATATTAACGGACTGGTTGCATGGGCAATCGGACTTGGTGTTGTGTACTCAATTAACCTGCTGGTCAGATCGAACAAAGAGGTGGACTTACTTTGCGACTAGGCAAGACGAAGACCATGCACAAAAGCCTCAGCGCCTGCGCGATGGGTGTTTTCTTTGCGTTGGTTTCGTCCTTCATTTTCGCATTTCCTTCCATTGCTCGTGATCCAGGCTCTACACCTTTGACTTATCCCGATGGCACAGTGCCATCGCAAATTGCAGTGCCGAGTGATTTGCTCACTGAGAGGTATCCGAGCGGAGCGGATCTGAGTGGGCTAAAGAAGAGACCGTTGCTGTATTGGCGCTACCATGCAATGCAACCTCAACGTCCGATTCGCAACTCAATTTTCTTGTTGTTTTTTTGCTTCACCATAAATTTGATATTTCGAAAACGCGTAGCTCTGGCGTCCGAATCCATCAAACGCAGATTTTGGAAGTCACTTGGCGTAGGAATTTTGTGCGTTTTTCTCTTCGCCACCACAACGCGTCTATGTTACGAGGTTGAACTTTTCGAGCCTCTGGCCGAACTTTCCATGGCGGTGTTGCAACTTCTTTGCTTGTTTGGATTAGCTGTAAGTACGCGGCTGGTCGGTCAGTCGATTTTGAAAAAATTCAATGCATGCCAGCCTGAAGCAGGCAAAGATCCTATATCAACACAAATTCTTCTCTGGACATTTCTTGGCATTTTGGTGCTGGCAATGTTCAGTTTGCTTCCGCCTATCCACCTGCCTAACGGTCATTCCGTCGCGCCAATTGCTCCGCGGATCGGCTTGCTGTTTAGTGTTTTGGGAATGGGCGCGTTGATACGCACCAGATTGGGACGAAGGCAAGCGGAGTAGTTAAAGCTGGTGCAATCTTTAGTCTGTTCTGCGCGTTTGCGATGTTCTTTTGTGGGTTGAACTTCATCGGAACGTTTGATTGAAAAGTTGATTCAGCCCATTCTCGTTCCGAAATTCTTGAATAAACGGAAAAATGCTGAGCTCGTTGTCCTTCAACAAATCAGTATTGTCAACTGCCATTTGATTGAGAAATTTCATATGCTCTTTCAGCGCCTCAGCAGCTCCCGGGACGAGTGGGGAGATGCCGTCAACCAGACTTTCCGCTGACTGGGACTGCCCGGAAAGGACTAGCGGTGCGAGAAAATCTATGCATCTTCGGAAGGAATCACTGTTCTGAAATTTTTCCGGCAGTGCGGCAAAAACTTTCTGAGCATCTTTCGACGCGTCGTCGAGCAGAATGTTCATGTCTTCCGCATTGTACATCTCACTAATAGCGATATTGGTGTTTTCTTCCTGTTCGTCAATCAGCTTCTTGAACGATTCTATGGCTGCCACCCGTTCTTCGTCAGTAGCATCTTCCGGATATCCGTTGATTATGTCCTGCGCGTCGCTCTGGATTTCTTCAAATGAACGAGGCTCCGGCAGCTGGTCTTCTTCCGGTTCTTCTTCTTCTGTCTGCACATCCTCTTCAGCTGGTAGCAATCCGTCTATTACTCCACCTTCCGGAGGCAGCGCCGCTACAACGATCTCAGGGCGAGATTGATTTTTAGCAGCCGCAATCAACGGGTCATTTTCAAATAAGTTGAGTGATACAACTCCAATTTCTCCGTTTGCTCCTAACCAGGAGGAAGTCTCCCTTTGTTTGTTAAAGATTTCTTGGTGTGCAGAAGAGAAGTGGAGCGGCTTTCCCGTTTCGTGAAACTGCAATGCTAGGGCGGCGTCGCCCTGATGACCGATAGCCATAAGGAAAATTCCTCAGATCAAGATGCGTGGGGGCGCATTACTTTGGGGGTGCAAGTGGACTCATTTTGCGTGCAAAGACGTGAAAGGTCCGTTAAAACCGGTCAGTTGCCTTGGCTGGTTCAATCCTGCATGTTCTGAGGTGATATTCCCGTGACTCGACGAAAATTTGAAAATTGGTGCAAAACTACTGGTTACTTTCCAAAATGCTGTGTGCTTGTTTGAACATCCTGGCTAATTCTGTTTTTTCTTTTGAATCTAAATCTGTCGACGCTAGATTTAGTTTTTCCACTAACTCTGCAATTGCTTTCTGCAATTCTTCCTTGTTTTGATCAAACAAGTCCAGCCACATCTCCGGCGGGCTTTCCATGAGGCGCGCCAAATTTTTGAAGGCTGGACCGTGCAATTGCAGATCTTGTTCGCTAATGTTTTGGTCGGTGATGGCAGCGCCCAGAGCGATGGCTATCAATTGAACCAGGTGGCTGGTGCGAGCAAGGACTTTGTCGTGCGTTTCGGCGGACGCTTCTACTGGCTTGAGACCGAGACCCTCAAGCCAGCGTCTAAATCGTTTAACTGACATTTGCGACGACTTGGAAATTGGAGTCAGGCAAAAAACTGCTTGCTCAGTTGCCACCGCTGACGATGCATCCAATCCCGATTTTTGAGAACCGAAAAGTGGATGACCACCGATGAAGTCGGCGCCATGAAGATCGATGGATTCGGCAGCCAGACACACTCTTGACTTGGTGGAGGTGACATCGACTACCAATTGACGCTTCGATAGTTTCGGTGCGATTGTTTCTAGTATTTCGATGTTTTTCTCTGGAGGAGCGGCCAGTACAACCAGCGACGAACGCTCTGCCGCCGCCGTTGCCTTTGTTTCCGCGCAGTCGATTAGCCCCTCGCCAAGAGCCTTTTGAAGGACTTCGGGGGTGTCGACTGCGGTTATGTTTGTTTTCGGAGAGTGTTTTCTGATCAATCTGGCCAGAGTGCCGCCGATCAAACCCAATCCAATTATTGTTACCGTAGGGAAATATCGTTGAGGTATGCGGGCTCCTGCGAGCGTAGCTTCAGACGATCCGGAGATCGGCTCTGCGTGAACGTTCGCGCCCGCTTGTGCTTTTGGGCTTGTGCTCTCCGTCAGGTTTTCCTGCAGTCCGCGGCTGCCCGCCAACATCGTTGTGTAGATGTCGATGAGTTGCTTGGCGATGACAGGATCGGTGGCGACGGAGGCAACGCGCGACAGCACTTCCTGCTCGCGTTTGTCATCCAGTACCGGTTTATTCAAGCGCTTTTTCGCTTCGCCAATTTCCTGGCAAAGCATCAAGCGCTCGTTGATCAGCGATGCGATCAACTCGTCGAGTTCGTCAATTCGTGCTCGTGATTCTTCCAATTTGATGGTTGGCTTTCGCCAGTCGGCCAGTTCATTCTCTAATTCTAATTGCATTGACATTACCCCCGGACCGCTTTGCGTGCGCCTTTTCTGCGCAGGGTAAGTCTTTTGGCACTTTGCGAACCAATTCCTTGAACGACTGTGATTTGTCGCTTCTTCTCGACATCGCCTGCAATGGAGCGACCCACGGCGGCGGCGATTGGTTTGAGAGATCCGACCAGCTCGACCATGTCTTCCAGAGAAAGAGCCTGACGGGCGTCCGACACCGATTTTTCAGGCTCCGGATGACATTCGATGATGAGACCGTCTGCACCGCAAGCGACTGCTGCGCGGGCGAGGTCGGCGATCAGCTCGCGCTTTCCGGCAGCATGGCTGGGGTCGACGATAACCGGCAGGTGTGTCAACTGTTTGAGAGCGACCACGGCGCCGAGGTCGAGGACATTGCGGGTGAATGTGTCGAAACTGCGGATGCCGCGTTCACAAAGGACAACATTGGGATTGCCGTGAGCCATGATGTATTCGGCGGCCAGAAGCATCTCTTCTATAGTGGCGCTCAATCCACGCTTGAGAAGAATGGGTTTGGTGGTTTTGCCGAGGGCTTTGAGCAGCTCGAAATTTTGCATGTTGCGGCTGCCTACTTGCAGCATATCTGCCTTTTCGGCGCAGGCTGCAATTTGCTCTACCGACATTACTTCGGTGACTGTGGGCAAATCATGTTTTTGACTCATGGATTTGAGGATGTCCAGACCTTCTTCGCCCATGCCCTGGAAGGCGTATGGTGATGTGCGTGGCTTGTGAACGCCGCCGCGAATGGCGCTGACAGAGCCCTTCAGTTTGCACGCTACGATTTCCATTTGCTCTGCGTTTTCGACGGTGCAAGGTCCGCCGATAACGACTACCGGCTTGCCACCCACTTTTACGGAGTCGCCGATTGATACTTCGGAGGTCTGACGACCTTCTGTTCTGGCAGCTAATTTGATTTGGTTGCTAATCTCGCTCACTTTGAAATCCTCATTGAAATACGAAAGCCCGGGAATCTTTCTTCCCGGGCGTTTCAGGTAACTGTGATTTGCACTCAACGTGCCAGCTTAAACCTGCCCGGGCATTCCCCCTGCAAAAAAGAAGAAGTACCAGTAGTAAGAGGCAGATGGGCATTGGGTCTTGGAGGACTCAATTTGGGGGAGAATTAGATTGTGATTTGTATTAGTGTTCATCTTCTTTAGCTCTTAAAACAAAAACCGCAGACCTTGTTGATCTGCGGTTCACCAGTTGGGACAAGTCGGTCTAAATCACCCCTGGCGAACCTCTAAGTACCAAAAATAAAAACCAAAATTGCTCACGAAATTTTTCTCCCGGGCGCCCCGGTCGCGGTAATGCACCCATACTATGTGCAGATTGGCGGACTGTCAACAAAATTGTGTCTGCGCATGCAGCAGTGTAAAGTAGCAGCGCTTCATAATGGCGTTCAGTCCGCAACGTTGAAGGTCCGCATGTGTGGCGCGTCTTCACATACTAATGCTGGCCGAACGTTCAATAAATGAATGGTGGAGCGCTTTTCGGCAGTCGTGCATTTTCGAAGAGCGATTCGACATCCTTATATACGGAATTTTGTTTTTGCAGTTCAGTCTTTATCGAGCGTGGCAAGTTGGATATAGTGACGTCGGCAAATTGGCACCATCTCGAATTTTTTGCGTCAGCCTTCTGAAAGCAAAATTTGGTATCCCCTTAGAGTCTGGCTGAGGTTTTTCCATGAACATTCTGGTTGCCATCGATGATTCGTCATTTTCTGATGCTGCGGTTGATTCGGTGTCCGAAAGATCCTGGCCGGAAGGTTCTAGATTTAAGCTGCTCAGCGTCGTAGAGCCCTTCCACCCTGAGTATGCCGGTTGGCATACCAACTACATGCCTGTCGCCGTAGAAGCTCAAAAGGAGCTCGTGGAGGCGGCTAAATCGCTGGTCAATGAGCGGGTGAAAAAGCTGACCGAGGTTTTCGGCAGCCAAAGCGTCACTGCTGAGGTGCGGGAGGGATATGTGACGGACACTATTCTGGAGGCAGCCAAAGACTGGCCGGCGGATTTGATAGTGGTCGGCTCGCACG
Source organism: Cyanobacteria bacterium PR.3.49 (assembly GCA_013997645.1). Classification (GTDB taxonomy): domain Bacteria; phylum Cyanobacteriota; class Vampirovibrionia; order Obscuribacterales; family Obscuribacteraceae; genus QKMZ01. The sequence goes on along the minus strand of PNKB01000103.1, from coordinate 8,092 downwards.
GACGCACCGGAATCACGCGGCTGCTTTTGGGAAGCGTCTCAGAGGCCGTGGTATCGCAGGCTCCCTGCTCGGTGGAAATAGTGAAAATGCCCAAAAAGCACGCCAAAGCGTAAGCGCGGGCTGCCGATAACACTTGAAACGAAAAAGACGCCCCTGGCAGGAGCGTCTGAAATTTTGTTCGTTGAGCACACGAACCAGCGGCAATCGCCAACTAGGCGTGCTTTTCAGCCTCTTCCTCGGGGACATTGTCCCAGGTGTCGAAATAGGCTTTTTTAGCGCCCATGAACAAGGAAAGGAGCACCCAGATTCCCATTATGGAAATCAGGATAATTGGAGGGGTTGATGCCGGCATGTTTTCCATTTTGTACCTGACTAAATTGAACTGAAACGTGAAAGACCTGCTACTGGCTGAGTATACAGCACCCGGTCCTGCTCAGATTATAAACATTTGAACCGCACATGAGTAGTATTAACTGCAATTAGCTTCCTCTTGTAAAAGCCATGTAATGCACCTCCGCCGCCCTTAAGCGGCTCATGGCTACTCTTTGCCGTATGCTATAAAGACGGTTGGTTTCAACACCAATAGGGTGAAAAGAGGAATTGTCAATGAGTTCTAAACGTTATTCGTCGCTGCTCCTGACTGCATTGTTCGTGAGTTCGACAACTGCCGCAATGGCTGGTTCCAAGTCTATGCTGGACCCGTATTGCGCAGTACAAGCACCTCCGAGCAAGAAACCGAAAGCTGCAAAACCGCTGAATCACGATATTACCGAGTCGACCCACACTACTTATATATCGATGCCCATCCCCAGCGAAGACAAGCAAGCCGGTGGTGGCGGCGGCAAGAAATTTGGACTATTCGGTGGCCCAAAGGCTGAAAAACCCAAAGCTCCCAAGCAAGTTGCAGAAAAAAGCCAATCTGACGAACCTGGCATCGCAGCCAAGTCGATTGAGTCGGTAAAAAACGCCGGCAGCAGTGTCGTAGAAGGCTCGAAAGCGGCAGGAAGCAAAATCGTAGAAGGTTCTAAGGTTGTAGGCGGCGGAATTGCCAGCGGCACCAAGAAGATTGGTGGCGGTATAGCCAGCGGAGCCAAAGCTTCGGGCGGCTTCATGATGAAGGGCGTTTCCGCAATCGGACATGGATTTAAATCAACCGGCGAGAAAGTGAAAGACGGTGCCGGTGCAGCCGGAGGTAAGGTAGCCGGACTCCCCAAACTCTGGGGCAAGAAAGGCGACGACCAGGAGAAGGCTAAGCAACAAGCGATCGCTAAAGCTCTCGCAGAAAAAAAAGCAGGCAAGACTGTCGAGCAGCCGCAAGCTGCAAAAGACATCGCTGCCGATCCGAACAGCGATGATGCCTGGAACAACGCCACAGCCTCTGAAACAACACCTGCTGAAGGCACCAACTCTGTAACTTCCAATGTGCCGGTGCAAGTTGCACCTGCCAAAGTAACTCCGATGCAGTCCTTCAAGACCGCCAATACAGCTCCGAAGGGGCAAGGTAAATTAGCCGGCATCACAGGTGGGTTCGGCAAAGCATTCGGCAAATTGAATCCATTCGGTTCCAAAAACCCAACTATGATTCAGCCGGTCGTACGCCCGCAATCAACTGCAGCAGGCCAATCAGCAATTCCTCAATAATTGCGCCTGCGATAGTCGCCGGCAATGACATATCTCGAGCAATCACTGGATCATCTGACTGCGGTCAGAAGAGCAGTTCGTCCAACAACGCTGATCCGCAATCCTCGGCTCGATCAGCTGGTGGGGGCCGAAGTGCTGATCGCCAGCGAGACTTTTCAATACACCGGCAGCTTCAAATTTAGAGCGGCATATTCGGCAGCGCTGCGTTCGTCCGCTTCGCGCCTGATTGCCGCTTCATCGGGCAATTTCGGGCAAGCACTTGCCTATGCGGCTTCGCTTATGAATAAAGAAGCGATTATCGTCATGCCGGACAATTCTGCTGCCGTCAAAGTGGACGCCGTGCGGAAGTTCGGCGGACAAGTCGAATTTGTCGAAACGCAGAAGATGAGCCGTGCGCAGCGTGTTGCTGAACTCGCTTGCCAGTATCCCGATGCGCAAGTGCTCAGTGCCTACGATCACGATGATGTGATTTCAGGCAATTCCACGCTTGGCGCCGAACTGGCCGAGCGCGCCGGCGAGTATGATGCGGTGATTGCGCCGCTGGGCGGTGGTGGTTTGACTGCCGGGCTCATTTGCGGACTGATGCAGGCCGGCTGCGGGATGGAGGTTTTTGGGGCAGAACCGCTCATGGCCAATGATGGAAAACGCTCACTGGATGCCGGGAAGATTGTGATAAACGAGGAAGAGCCACAGACCATCGCCGATGGTGCGCGGACTGTCAGTCTCGGACAGCGTAACTGGGCGATACTTCAAACCGGCATCAAAGACATATTGGAAGTTAGCGAAGACGGCATTGAAGGCGCTGTGCGACTGCTTTTCCATTTGGCAAACTTGAAGTGCGAGCCGACCGGCGGATTGGCGCTCGGAGCGGTTGTCGCTCGTAAGGACCTTTTCAAAAACAAGCGCGTCGTCTGCGTGGTGAGCGGTGGAAATGTTGATGTCGACTTGTTCTGTCGCCTGGTAGCCAGCAGGTAAACGCACCAATATTGGTGTCACTGGAAAATTGACTGTATTTAACAAGCTATGCAATTGCGCTTGCTGGGCTAGCGAATGATCTCGCACTCCGGCAGCCACTTTGTCAATTCGACCATGCCAGGATAAGTTACCAGCGTGCTGCGCAGCCACAGCTCTTTCAGACTCGTCATCCGGCAAAGCTGCGAGACGCCTGCGTCGGTTATTTGTGTGCAATTCAGCCTCAAGACCCGCAAGTTTTTCAGCGATTTGAGCGCTGCCAGTCCTTTGTCAGAAATGCGTGTAAATGAAAGCGACAATGTTTCGAGCGAATGCAGGCGGCTCAAATATTCCAGCGCGCCGTCGCTAATTTCCGTGTCGTCCAACTGAAGCTCTTGCAGCTCTTTATACCAGGCAAAGAGTGGTGCCGAAATATTGGTGATTCTTGTCGATGAAAGATTGAGCTTCCTCAGGCTGGTCAGACCCTCCAGAAAATGCATGCCCATATCGCCGACGCCGGTGCAACTCACGTCCAGCTGTTTTAAACTGGTGAGAACGCCCAGGTGCTCCAGGTCTTCGTCCGTGATGTCGGCACCGAGAAAGGAAATTGCCTGCAAAGCGTCAGTCTGCACCCTGGCTAGAGGCTGGCAGCCCAGCAATTCGTCGAAGTTGAAATAGAGAGCCAAATTAGTGCCCTGCGGCACCTTGACTGGACCCATAGCCTCACCCAATGGAGTCGTAGCACCATTGTCCTCCAGCACATACAATTCGCCCAGGGAGCGTGTGGCGGGAAATTGAATGATTTTCTGTTCTGGAACGGCGGATACCATGGATGAGATTCCTTAAGAGCACAGCAGAGGCACAGAGGCAAAGCGAGGCGAGCCCGGCACGCAATAAAAATGCCCAAAAACGTGCCGCATTTCTATTATTACCTACCCTAAAGATTTTGACTAGGAAGGCATTTATGGGTGATTCTGAGATCCCCCATTTGAGTGATATTCGGTCGTCTTTTAGCTTTCACTCGTTGGGCGCTGCCCGCCGCCCAAGGGAATCTCGACAATCCGCTCAGAAAAAATGCCGGGCAAAAGCAAACACCACAGGTGGTGCCTGTGGTGTGCAGTTTCTTTTTGATGACTCAGTTTGAACTGATGCAGCTTTTGCCGCCGACTTCTAAACTGATGCCGCCATTCTTTCGCGTTCGCTTTCCACGATGCTGCCTGCACGTGCCAGGCTGCGGGGAAATTCCCGACCACGCTGAAGAACTTGCTTCTCGACGTGAGTAGGTTTGAAAACGCTGCTGAAGTACTCGATTGCTTGATCCACGTCGAATTCACGGCAGGAGAAAATGTCGAGCGTGACAAATCCTTTGTCCGGGAAGGTGTGGATAGAGATGTGCGACTCAGCGATCAATACTACGCCGCTTACTCCCCAATCATCCGGTACTGCACCGGAATATCTGAACACATACGGCGGCATGATCTTCGTCATATCGAGTTTGGCCGGGTATGCATCTAGCGCTTCGCTTACGAGTCCGAGATCTCCGAGGAGTTCTTTTGGGCAACCGTATGCTTCTAGAATGAGATGTGGTCCGAACATGTTTCTTACCCCCGTTTGCCCGTTGGTGTGACGAGCAGGTTTAGTGGAATCCGTTGTCCAGAGCAGATGCTCTGTGGGGTACACGAAACGCTTACTTAACACCAGTGTTGGACTACTTCCGTTCTGGGAGTTGGGCGTTGTTGTGTGGTGCGAGTCGTCCTCCGTTGGGATTAATGACAAATGCGTTACGCATTCTACAGTAAAAAGTCTGTTTTTCCGGGAAATTGTTCCCATATCAATATTCCACGCTGAGAGCCCGACAGGCACCAAATAAGCGCTCCTTGATAAGCAGAGTTTTTTGGGACGAAAAAGGCTATCCGGAGATGCGCTTTACATGCCGCTTTTGCAATATTATTAGTTTTCGTTAATGTGTTTCTGCTTGTGGCGGATTTGCTGAAACGCGCGGTAGTCACGAGGAAAAATTGATTGAGAAGCTGTTACGAAAAGGCGCATGAATAGCTGGTTTTCACCGTCCGCGTGCGCCGGAGGTCGGAAGTGGCGAGCCAATCAGAAACATTTCTCAGTCTTCTTGAATTTGCAACACAGCCAGGACTTGCTTCGAAAACCGGCTTGTAGAGCGAATCTTCGAAAATTGTCTTAAGGTTTTGTTTAGACTACACACGAACTTTGGCAATTTTTACCTGGACAAGGTCTCGGAAATTGGTCGAGATATCTTCCGCCAATCTCTCGTTGGCACTCACCCAAAACTGGCTACCGACCAGGATCGAGTGATTCTTTTTGCCTTTCGGAAAACTGAGGATGACCGGATCTTCACCCTTATGCACATTCAATATATCTTTCAGCCTGTGCAAGTCGGCAAAAGTCTGCTCTGCCGAGAACGAGATGCTGACGAGCGAGGCATCGGCGATGAGACGCACGGAGTTGCACATCAAAGAGAGCCCTTCATCATTTTTCTTTGTCTTCGCTTTGACGAGCAACAAATTTTGCGGCAGCAGAACGTCGGCAGGAATCTTCTCCAGCTGCTCTCCATATATAACGACTTCGCGCGAACCAAGCAGGTCTTCCAGCTTGACGATGCAGAGCAGCTTGTTCATCTTGGTGAGCTTTTTCTCGATGCCGGCGGCCAATCCGCCGACAATCACATTGCTGCCGTCGGGAATGTCATTCAGCTCGACAAGAGTGTGCGTAGTCAAAAGCTTGAGTCGGTTGAAAACGCGCTTGAGCGGATGGCTGGTGATGTAGAAGCCGAGCAGCTCGTGCTCGAACCTCTGCAATTCGTGTTCTTGGAATTCGCCGGGGTCGCCGCGCAGCGTTTCGTCAACTTTTGCCACACCTGTGTCGGCGGCAAAATTGAAAAGGTTCATCTGTCCTGTGGCGAGTTCCATCTGTCTGCGCTGTCCTGATTCAACCAGGCTGTCCAAATTTTCAAGAGCCTGGCGGCGGGAAACATTGAGACTCTGGCAAGCGCCCGATTTGATCAATGCTTCCAAGGTGCGCTTGTTGACGACGCGCAAGTCGATGGTTTCGAGGAATTCTTTGATTGATGTGAACTGACCTTTGTCTTTTCTTTTGGCGACTATTTCTTCAACCGCGGCTTCACCCACGTTTTTGATTGCCGAAAGACCGAAGCGTATCGCCTGTCCGTCTGCTGTGAAATCCGCGCCGGATACATTTATGTCCGGAGCGAGAATATCGATGCCGATTGATTGGCACTCGGCGATGTAGCCGCGCACTTTGTCTTGATCGTCGGCGACGCTGGAAAGCAGCGCCGTCATGTATTCGACCGGGTAGTGCGTTTTTAGATATGCTGTCTGGTAGGTGAGCAGCGAGTAAGCTTGGGAGTGCGATTTGTTGAAGCAGTACTCGGCAAACTGAACCATGGTGTCGAAAAGTTCGTTGGCCAGCTCGGGCGAAATGGCGTTTTTTGCGCAGCCGCTCACAAAAATTTCGCGCTGCTTTTCCATCTCTTCGGGTTTTTTCTTACCCATCGCCCGGCGCAGCAAGTCGGCTTGGCCAAGACTGTATCCGCCCAGCTTCTGGGCGATCATCATGATCTGTTCTTGGTAGACGATTTGCCCATAAGTATCTTGCAGGATCGACTCGAGCAGGGGCGTCTTGTAAGTGATCTTCATCTTGCCGTGTTTGCAATCGATGAATTTGTCGATCATTCCTGAGTCGAGCGGACCCGGTCGATACAGTGCAATCAGCGCCGATAAGTCTTCCAGGTTGGAAGGCTTCATATCACGCGCCACCTGGCGCATCCCTGTCGATGTTTCTAGCTGGAAAATGCCTGTGAGATCGCCGTTGCTTATCGTTGTATAGACCTTCTCATCGTCGAGCGGAATTTCGTCCGGGACGATGTCGATGCCTTTTGTTTCTTTGATGATCTTTATTGCTTTGTCGATCATCGTCAGGTTGCGCAGACCGAGGAAGTCCATTTTCACAAGACCGACGTGCGCGACGTCTTCCATGTAGAACTGCGCGATTACCGTGCCGTCGTTGTTGCGCTGCAGAGGGCAAATTTCTTCCAGCGGCACATCGCCTATCACCACGCCGGCTGCGTGCATGCCGAAGGTTTTGTTGCAGCCTTCCAGTTGTTTGGCTACATCAATTACCTGGCGAGCTTCCTCGTTGGTCGAATAGACCTTTTTGAAATCCGGATGCTCAACAAGCATGTCCTTGAGCGGCGTCGGTTTGCCACGTACAACCGGGATCATTTTCGCCAGCTTATTCGACTCGGCAAATGGGAAATCTAAAACGCGAGCAACATCTTTGATAACCGCTTTTGAGGTCATGCGGTTGAATGTGATGATCTGCGCGACGTGATCCTGACCATATTTTTCGGCGACGTATTTGATAACTTCTTCACGCCTTTCGATGCAAAAGTCCGTATCGATATCGGGCATGCTCTTTCTTTCCGGATTCAAGAATCTCTCGAAAAGCAAGTTGTATTTGATTGGGTCGATATTGGTGATGCCCAGGCAATAAGCGACCAGCGAGCCTGCAGCCGAGCCGCGCCCAGGTCCTACGGGAATTCCTTTGTCGCGGGCGTATTGAATGAAGTCGCTCACGATCAAGAAATACGAGGCGAAATTCATGTCCTCGATTACTTTTAATTCGGTGCGGGCGCGGGTGGTGACGACATCTGAGAGATCCTGTCCATAGCGCTGTTTTGCCCCTTCAATGACCAGGTGGTTGAGGAAACTCTCGGCAGTGTGGCCGGGCGGCATGGGGAAAACTGGCAAACGCGGATCGGCGGCCAGCTTTATAGTCTCGACTTTGTCGGCAATCTCCAGAGTTGATTTGAGCGACTCCTCGATGTATTCCGTATCCAGGTGATCGCGGAAAAGATACGCCATCTCGTCGCCGTTTTTTATGTATTCCCAACCGGTAAATTTCATGCGGTTGGATTCGACAACGGACTTACCCATCTGAATGCAAAGCAAGCAATCATGGGCTTGTGCATCATGTTTGTTGGTAAAGTGGCTGTCGTTGGTGGCAACCAATTTGATGTTGAGTTCGCGGGCTAACTGGATCAAGTAGCGGTTGGCTTTTCTGTCTTCGACCTGTCCGTGATCTTGAATTTCCAGATAATAATCGTCGCCCAGAACCTCTTTGTACCAGGAGGCGACACGCCTGGCTTCGTCGAATTCATCCTTGAGAATGTACTGGCAAATTTCGGAGCCCAGGCAACCGGAAAGTACAATCAGACCTTCGCGATACTCTTCCAGCATCTCCTTGTTGATGCGTGGCTTGTAGTAATAACCTTCCAGGTGGGCGCGCGTGTTGAGCCTGACGAGATTTTTGTAGCCTTCTTTGTTTTTTGCAATCATCGTCAGGTGATAGAGCGAAGTGCGCTTCGTTCTGTCCTTGATGTTGCCGTCGATGATGTAGGCTTCGCAACCGATAATCGGCTTTACGCCGCCCATTTCTTTGCAGGTCT
>PNKB01000102.1 GCA_013997645.1 Cyanobacteria bacterium PR.3.49 | reverse complement strand
CCTCGAAACCTGCTCCGCAGGTGGTGCCGCCCCCCACCCCTACCCTCCGCCGCTCCGCCTCCCCAGCCGCAGACTTGTCCGTTTCCGGTGCCATTTTTAATCAACGCAATCTTTCACGCTTTCATCGCCACTGCGCAAGATCGATATCACTCGTCCACTGCCCCGCACGCCAACTTTGACTTGTGTGGGTGACTTCATTATTGGCTTTCTCGCTATTTCCCCATGATACGGGAGCAGCGCCACCGCGCGTCAAGCACAATTACTCCAATGTGCCGCGCCTGCAAAGCGTATTCGCTTGACTCGCAGAGCCACTCCCGTACCGCGATTTGGCGAGGCGAAAGCCGCAGCTAACTTGGAGAAAGTAGAATGAATACCAGAACGTTGAAAAAACATCTCAAGTACATTGTTCCTGAAATGCGTTTGGCACTGATAAGAGAATCCGCTCCGAATCCACTGCCTATCAATACTCCAGACGATCTCGAAAAATTCGTGGAACCTCTTCGTCACTACTCAGAAGAATATTTCATCGCCTACCACCTGACGGCCCGAAACGAAATCTGCAATTTTCAAATCATTTCTCATGGCAGTCTTTCGGCTTCCCTAGTACATCCACGTGAAGTATTTAAAGGCGCATTGATCGCGAATTCGCATGCAATAATTGTCGCTCACAATCACCCGGGCGGATCGCTTACACCAAGCAGAGAGGATTTGGAAACTACGGAAACGCTGATAAAAGCCGGTAACTTGCTGGGAGTACATGTAATCGACCACATAATCGTTAGTGCAAATGGGCTGTGTAGTTTGCGGGAAACTCGTCCTCATCTGTGGGCATAGAAGACTGAACTTCGAGAAGGCAAGTTAGCGTCCATGCTCTTCTTGCCTTCTCTCCAATGCAATCAAAGATGCGAATTCAGCAAACAAGTGATTGACGAATTTCTCAGCAAAGAGCTAGCGATCAACCCGCCCTTCGATTCCATTCAACAATTCCATCGCGCAGCAAAACCGCATCGTATCCTGATTTGCGAAGCAAACGAACTGCATCGTCTGACATAAGGCAAAACGGTCCACGACAATAAGCGACGATTTTCTTTCCCTTCGGCAGCTCTTTGAGCCTGGCTTTCAAGTCTGACAAGGGCATCGACCTGGCATATGGAATATGTGCGGATTCAAATTCGTTGGCCGGGCGCACATCGATGACAACAACATCGCCACTGCCTGCCTGCTGCAAAAGCTCGTCTCTAGTAGTTCCTGTCCATTCATGCGCTGATTCGCCCAACTGCCGCACTGCCTCTTGCAGCTCAGTTAAGCGTTCCTGAGCCAATTCCCGAAGTGTGACCAGAAAGTTTGCCACCGACGGACTGGCAAGCTTATAAATCATGTTCTTTCCGTGACGCTCACTCTCGACCAACCGTGCGGCTTTCAGATCCTGCAAATGCGAACTCGCCAATTTCACGCTAATGCTTGCCTCCTGGCTCAGCATCTCAACTGTTTTCGGAGCCTGGCAAAGCAAGCCGAGTAGCTCAAGCCTTTTCGGACTAGCTGAAGCTTTCGCGATCCGAGAAACTTGCTCGTAAAGCTCATTCTTGATTTCTCTATTCGTAACCATCCAGTGCCTCAACGCTAAGGACTCTGCGTCAACCAAAGTGCGAAATAACAAACTTACATGATCATTGTCTATGAAACAATGATATTCTAACATTCGCTAGAATGTTTCCGGGTCTTTTGCGGATTTGCGGACGCTATTGTTGAAGTCGATCAATTTATATGGTCTCTCCTGATGACTAAGAAAGACATCAAACTTGCATTGAATCCAGGCGTGAAGCTCAAGCCAACAGCAACACCAGGCATTTGCCGCGCCATAGTACTTAACGCCGACAAGCGCTTCGATCTGACTTGGGATAGGTTCCTTCGTCTTCATCGGACGGCGGAGGCAATAAAGCAAGCCATAAGACCATCAGAATCAATTCTCGATGTGGGTGGCTTCGACGGTGCGCTTGCTCTTTTCTTACCTCAATACAGTATTGATGTGCTCGATCCGATCACCACAGGTGGCACCGGACTCAGTATCACTACAGAGCCATATGACGCGGTTGTATCAATAGATGCAATTGAGCATGTAGCTCCTGAGGAGCGTCAATCATTTTTGGAGCAGCTATGCAAAGTTACACGGCATTCATGCTTCATTAATTTCCCCGGTCACCATACTGCCGCAGCCCAGAAGCTGATCTTTGCGCTGACTAACAATCCGCTAGTCAAGGAGCACGTTGAATGGCCGCTTCCAGACGTGGACTATGTTAAGCAGCACCTCGAATCCGCAGGTTTTCTCGTCGAAGCGCAGGGGCATTCGAGTCTTTCACAATGGATTTCACAATATCTCCTTCAAACGGTGGCGCCGGATCTGGCAGCCAGAGCGAATCGACACTTACTGGAACATCATCTGGAAGAGCCCATCGGAACGCATCTTTACGACCTGGTAATCGGCAGGAGGGTTGCATGACGGGGCTGAGCAAAGGAAGTTACTGGCTTTCCGCGATCAACCAGGGAGTTTGCCTTGTTTCTTTTGTTTTACGTGGGTCTCTGCCATAATCGGGTCAGAAGCACTTTGACAACGAGGAAATACCCATGGCTCTAGCCTTTGCACAAGCAATGGAATCCACGCCCAATCGTCCATTTCGGATTGCCGGCAAAGACATTCGTTGTTTTTATCCATTGTTTGTTCTGGCGCTCATGGCGGCCGGTATCCTTTCCCTTTTTTGGTTCGGCTCGCGCTATCCGCAATTGCTGCTCAAGGCGAACGAACTGGGGCATCATGCTGTAGCGTCATTTATCTGGAATTCGGAGCTAATCAAGATTTCAGCCGGTGCCACTCTCCTGGAAAAGATCGGGGGCAACTTCGCTAACTGGATCTGGTCAATGCGCATAGGCATGTCTTTTGGCCTTGCCATGGGCGCTTTGCTGCATACTGTCTTTGAATTTTACCCGCCAAAACTCGGAAAAAATATCTACCTGAATACACTTAAGGGTATAGCGATTGGCGCTCCGGCAGCAGTTTGCGTAAACTGCGCTGTGCCAATTGCCTGCGGACTAACAAGAGGAAAGGCGAACATCGAATCTGCGCTCTCCTTCATGTTCAGTTCACCTACTCTGAATTTCATCGTTATTTCCATGGTTCTCTCCGCCTTTCCGGTGTATTTCGCAGTGATTCAATACACCCTACTTGCCGTGCTCCTGTTCGGACTGGTGCCGCTCATCGTTTATGTCATGAATCGGAACGCGCAAACGCCTGAAGAGTTGGAGTTGAGCGTTTGTGCACTTCCGCTTGATCTTCAAGACTGCAAGAAGACGATTTGGCAGGCAACAAAGGAAGTGCTCAAGCAATATGGCTTGAACTTCTGGAAGCTAGTAAAATCGGCAGTTCCAATGATGCTTGCCGCCGCTCTCATCAGCTCAATCGCTATTGAATTTATACCGTTTCAAGCCATCTTCGCGCACGTGACCTTTGGCGGGTTGCTGCTCACGGCTTTAGTGACCGTATTCCTCCCTGTGCCAATTGCCCTTGATGTCATAGTCGCGCAGCAACTGTATTCGCATGGAGTGCCAGCACCGTATGTGATTCTCTTCCTGTTTACCCTTGGCACATACAGCATTTTGCCGATGACGTACCTTTGGCAAGAAGTCTCGAAGAAATTGGCTGTGGGACTCTACTTCATGTTTGTAGCTCTTGGACTAATAGCGGCCTACGTAGTTGGATTCTTCGTTTAAATAACAACGAGAGATCAGATAAACCACAGGATGAATTCTAGGGAGAAAAGGAGTGCAGAAAACCATGGAAAGCTTTTTCTGGTTCGTTGGTGCGATCTTGTTCTACTTCGCCATGCAATTATGGATACTGCCGAAGTTCGGCATACAGACTTGAATGTCGAAAAGCTGCTCGGTCGAGCAGAAAAACACCTCACCCGCCCAAGAAGAGAAAACGGTGCAAGCTAACAATCCCGGCAATGACGATTAGGCTTCTAGGGTTTACCCCGTCGTCAAGCTGTCTCAAATCCCATTCCGCAAGATCCGGGAACATTGATAGACTAGGAACGTCTATAGATTTAGGTAGCGTTTGCCGCAGAAGCGCGACGTACTATAAATATGATCAACAATCGATCATTCTACCTGTTTCTTCCCGGCTGTTATACACAGCGTCTGACATTCTTCTTTTATTTCTGAGTTCGTTAACCGGCGCCCGAAAGGCAGCCGTGACAAACCAGACCAACCGATAAGGAAAATCACTTAAGAGCGATCAATCAACACTCCTGATCAGAAGTACTGATCTCCGCTTTCGTTTGTACGCTGCAACCAGCAGCCATCAACTTTCAAGTTTTCAATTTCCGTCCGCCAGCGCGTCACAAAAAATGCTGGTGAAGACGATAACCAATAAAGGAAAAAAATTCGATGACACAAGAAACTCCCTACGGAGCTGCCTTCGTGCGCTCCGCGCTTCTCACTCGCAGAGAAGCAGCTGTTTATCTCGGCGTCTCCGAGCAGACTCTCGCAATATGGAAATGCACGGGAAGATACAATCTCCCTTACATTAAAATCGGAAGGCTCGTAAAATACAAGCTCACTGATTTAGATGCCTTCATCGCCAGAAATCACAAAACTGCATCAGCGTAAGAAACCGAAGACCCAAGAACAGTACGAATCCCTCCGGGGACGAACCCTGAAAACAGGGCCGTGACACGTTCGAATGGCTGGCTTCTTGGGCTAACCCTGCTTAGGCGCAAACTAGAAATACATAGACGCACCACAGTTGGTGTTACCCAGTCTTCGAATCTGTCTTGCCCAAACATATAAAACAACATTAGTCACCTGGTGAGTTCGCGAGATGATCTGGACGGCCGCGCGCCTTCCCTCTCAAGACTCACAGGTGACAGGAGGTGAAACAATGACACCGACCTCATCGCCGTTTGGCGGAATAGAGCAGGTTCTCCTACTTCTCTTCATGTTGATGGTTCTTGTCGGTATTGCCGGAGGTAATCCGAGCATGGTTCTGAATCCAGTGTTCGATATTGTCGGGCAGATGGTAAGGGCTCTTCTAAGCCTGCTCAGCACCCTTCTAATCACTCTGTTTAGAGTCTTGGGTAATGTTCTTGTGTCGGGAGTAAATCTCCTGGCAGAGACGCTCAAAAATGGCTCTGGAAGACAGAACAAAAGATAGAAAGCACTAGAACAAGTGCCGACAACATCAGTAACAGTAGAAAACATCATAAGAACACAGCAACCACATACGGTGTCGCCGCGAGGAGGTGGCACCGACGCGCAACAAACAAACCGAGCGCAGCGAGACATTACGAAGGGCCACCCGAAGTAATGCAAGATACATACGACTAGGTCGAAGCTCGAAAGTGGCTTCACTAGAGGGTTTTTGGTCTTAGTCAAAATCGCGCGCTCGGTTATAACCCATAGTCAAACCTGCAATCGCCCAAGGGGCGTGCATTATAAGGATGAGTGCAAACATGCCCAGAACCAGAACAACCTATCACCAAATTTATGTCGGATTAGCAGCCGAGGACCGAGAGCGACTCGTTCAAAAAGCCAAGGCAAAAAATCTGGCGACAACGGAATTAGCCCGAGAGGCAATTCGATGGTATTTAGAAAATCACGAAAAAACAGGAGGAAAAGCAAAGGACGCAGAAGTATCTCAAGCAATTAGATATGCCACCGACGGGTTGATCAAAGCAATAAACAGCGGCGTTGACCGTATCTGCAAAATGCTCGCTCGCCAGGGTCGAGCAATCGGAACACTATACGAGCTGAGTTGGATGTCTCTGCCAGATGACGAGAATGCTCGCAAAGCATTCGAAGCGGCTGCAACCAGAGCAAAACAGAGAATGGCTCGACACGTCGAAAACGACGAGCGAGAAATTGCTGAATCTATGAAGAAGGTAGTGAACAACTAGTGAACGTTGTCATCCACGGTTATATTTCAGCAAGGGACAAGCAGAGTCGAGTACCTGGACGCTCACCAAAAGTAGTGGCAGTCGGTCGAGCCCTCGCCCACGTGAAATACATTCAGCACAGACCCGGCGATGACAAACCTCCAGACGGCAGAACATTTTTCGACGAAACAGAAGAGAACCTCGATGGCCGATCTCTCCGAAAGGCCATCAAGGAACTCGAAGATAGCAAAGTGGTGGCGCACAAATTAACGCTCTCTCCTGAAGTCGAGCCACTCGACAAGAAGGAATACACACGAGAAATAATGCAACAACTCGCCACCGAAAAGGGACTCGATCTCAAATGGATGGCAGTTGAGCACAACAATACCGCACACCATCACATCCATGTCGTCATCCTCGGACAGGACAAGAACGGCAAGAGCGTTCGAATCGACAAAGACGATTATTCCAAGCTAAGGGAATGGGGCGACAGACATTTAGAGCGCACCCGACCTATCGAGTTTGCATACGCCAAAGAAGAGCGCGAACGAAAGGACAGAGAGCGCATCGAAACTCGCAAGAAGGAGCGAGAAGCGCAGCGCCAGGAGCGAATCAAGGAGGGACTCGAACTACCCTGGCTGCATAAGAAAATCGTCAGAGAACAATACGAGCCCTACGACAAATGGAAAACAGAACAGAAGAACAAAGAAAAAGATCGAAGGCTTGAAAAAACACCTGATGGAAAAGGGAATTCTCAAATTCGCGAAACGATTCAGGCAGCAGGCAAAGAATGGTCCAAGCAAAACACAGTCGCAGAACTCAAAGAATTAAACACATATCTGTGGGACAACCACGACGAAAGAATACCGGCACCAGAGTATAAAAAGCTCATCGCCTGGATCAAAGAGAAGGAACGCTCACGACAGCCGGACAAAACCGAACAACAGAAGACGCCGGACAAAGACCATCCGAAAAAAGAGAAAGACTCATTCGAGTATCAGGGTCAGAAATACGACAAGAACAGCTCGTATGAAAAGCTTGCGAAACTCGATAACAAGCTGAGAAATGCGAAAGCAGAGCGCCTACCGATTGACCAGTACCAGAAGTTCAGAGGCTGGATAGAAAACGCTGACCGAGCAAGATGGGCTGGAGTCACCGACCGGCAACTACAAATGTCGAAAGACAAGTTCGCACGCCAGGGCGCTGCGGAAGCATCGCCCAACGCCAACCGCTACGTGAATCCGATGCAACAGCAGATGATGTCCAACCCAGTGGTCGGCCTCTTCATGCAAGGCGCATCAATAGCGAATGAGCTTGTTAGGTGGATCGATTTACGCGACAACCGAGACCGATTGAAAGAAGCGAAAGATAATCTCGAAGATGCGAAACGAAACAAACATCAAGACTACGTCAAACCTGAACGAACGCACGAACAAAAGGCGAGAGACCAGGAGACTATCGAAGACATAGACAAGGCCATCGACGAAAACAAAGATGAGCGCAAGCGACGTCGAATAGAGAAAGACAAAGAGCGCAGAAACCGCGACGACGGCCTTGATTACATGAGGTAACGAATACGTGAAAGCAAATGATTCCGGCATTGTCGAGACTAATGCCCAAGACTTTCCGGTGTTAGCTGTGAACGTTCTCGACAGGCTTGGCTACCAGGTCTCAAGGGCCAGCAAACAGCTAGATCAAATACTCGCAGTCGAACGACTCGACGAGCAAATAGGACGAGACTGGTGGCGGCATGAATACCGCGTAGTGGTGCGATGGAGGCGCACCGCCCGCGATGACATGCTCGTCACAATCGAAATCGAAGAAAAGAAAGGATCGGGTACGCAGAGTGACTGTCAGAAACGATGCGACCAAATACTTCTCGAACTTCAAAGGGACGCGAAAAGGGCTTCCGAAGCCAAACAACATAAGGAGCCAAGCACTGTATACGGCGCAGCCAGATGGGGAACGGTGAACGAACTAAGAGCCGCAGGTTACATCCAACCCAAGGCGGACTCAAAAAGACTAATCATAGGGAGGACAAACGACAAAGAATATATTCAGGTACCGGAGCTATGGACCCATGCCCACGCTCTAGTATGCGGAAGAACCGGCGTCGGCAAATCGCGAGGCTTCTTCATTCCACAGCTCATCGAGAGACTCGGAACCAGCATGGTTGTGACAGAGGCAACACCCGGATACGAAACCGGCGAACTCTACAAATTGACGGCTGGATGGCGAAAGCTCGCAGGACACAAAATCTACTGCTTCAACGCTTCTGACCTGACCTCGCACAGAATCAATCCGATTGATCGAGTGAGGCGAGCGCCGGAGGAAATGAAAGCACAACTTGCCGAAAAGTTAGCCGACCTGATCATCATGAACGGAGAGTCAAGCGAAGCAAAACATGAGCAGACATGGAACCGATCAGAAAAACTGCTACTGATTCCGCTGATTCTGCATGCGGCGGCTGGACCTAAAGAGTACGGACACTTCGGTGCTCTGCGCTGGCTCCTCCTAACAGGACCAGACAGACTAGCCAAAGTTCTAAAAAACAGCCCATCGCAAGTAGCACAAATGGAATTCGAAGGATGGTTAAGACTCAGTGGCGAAACCGACTTCCGATACGGAGTATTCTCCGGTCTCATCACCAAGCTGAATCCATGGATGACCGATCAAATGGTCACGCTCACAGAGATCACAGACATCGATCTGGATGCGCTAAAGGACCAGCTCTTCACCTTTTATCTAGCGGTTCCGAGCCGCAGTCGAGACAGCAAGCTTATCGGCTCGCTGATGGTGAACTTCCTCCTGGACCACATCCTTGAGACCAGAGAGCAAATGAAATACCCCATCACCATGCTGCTTGATGAATTCACCAACTTCGGCAAGATATCGGGCATTGGAGACACGCTTTCAATAATCCGAAAAAACAAAATCGGACTGATCCTCGGCTTCCAGAACTACTTCCAACTAGAGCAGGTGTACAGCAGAAGGGAGGCTCAAATAATCATCGACATGCCTGCAACGCAAGTCTACTTCAAACAAAAAACAATCTCCGAAGCAAGGGAACTGAGCGAAGCAATAGGACGAACGACGGTTGAGGAGGCAACCGTAAATGATAACGGCAGAGTGCACGAGATGATTCAGGGACGCGCTCTGATTACACCAGATGAACTAATCGGACTGAAAAACGAAGTCATCATCTTCGCTCCTGACACGAACCCACTCAAGCTATCTCTCACTTCTCCAACCGCCTACGACCAAGCCCTTAAATACGAACCGCCAGACCGACACAAACACAAAGTAAGTGAATTCGTTCGCAAGCGCGGTCGCATACAAAACCAATTCGAAGAAGAGGAATCAGAAAAAGATCCGCAACCTCGAAAAAAGCCCTGGAGAAATGACAATTCAAATAAACAAAGGCGCTTTGAGCAAAGCAAACAGAAAACCACCTCCACCCAAACAGAGAATCGCAACCCTGAACCGAAACCAAGTCGGAAAGACATGGAGCAGTTTGATGAAACGCCACCAGATTATGCCGACTAATCACCAAACACAATCAACACCCAACAAAAGGAAATGAATAAATATGCAACCTGAAACATACACATTGATGCACAGAATGTACTGTGTTGCTTCGGACAAACGCGAAATCGAAATAGTGCTCCGTAGATTCAAAGAAATCTTCGATGCCACCAAAAGTAGTGACAAGCGAGAGGACAAATTCGACGCAGCCTGGTCATTGTCCTGTATGGCAGGACTCTACGAAAGGCTCTGCGAGCCGTTTCTAGCAGAGCGCTGTTACATAGATGCAATCAGCCTGTTTGAGACAAACGAAATGTCGCTGAATGCAGCCACAATCTGCGTCGCTCTCGCCAGATTTCTCTGGGAGCAAGGAAAAAATGATAACGCAGAGGCGATGCTCAAAATGAATGTCGTCTACCTGATACAACACTGGGGCACTGGCAACCGACATGTGCTCGCAGCGGAGGAAGAGCTGACGCACTTTCAACTCACGGGACAAATAATCGAAGCGCATCTTCACCACTGGTGTAAAGCCTGTAATGTCGATGACTACGGAGTTGGATTCGATTTCGAAGATACAGATAAGGCAGAAAAATAATGGGATTCGGAATAACACTAGGTATTTTCGTTTTCCTGCTCACAGGAGCCTTCCTTGGGCAGCTGGTGCTTCACAATAACGAAGCAGGTTTTTTCCCCGGTCTGGTAGCAGGAGTATGGGCAGCATGGCCGTTTCTCCACCAGGCGCGAGTTCAAAGATATAACTTCTTACATCCGGTACCGCGAGAATACAAGGTCCCGGTCAAACAAGCTTTCGCCAAAGTCAGAGACTTATTGGCAGACACCTCTTACAACTTCGGTGACAAATGGCACATCGCCAGCGCCGATACAATTAGCGGACGAATCACCGCCGACCTCAGATTCACCGACGAACAGATTCACCACGATATGGACCAGAGAGGACAAATACACAGTCGGAAAGAGCGTCTTCAAAGATACCTAGCTCTGGAACTCACAATATGTGACACCGGCCGAGATACCGCTCTAATCCAAATGGACTTCACTCCTAAAGTGGAAGGTGCTCAATTTCGAGCCTGCGATTCGATAGTGACAGGCTTAATCGACTCAATCGAAAACCGCATCGGCCCCGGCGTCCAAGTTGGCGACCCAGCAGATACGAGAAACCCAGCCCCACCATGGTGGCTTATCTCCCTAAGCGCACTCGCACTATTCGCTCTACTGAGCGACATTCAAAAGGCAATTTTTCAATGAACGAACTACACAAGGCATATCAGGTACTCGGGCTTGAGCCCGGTGCCTTGTTCGACACGATCAAGCGTCGATATCGAAGACTCGCTCTCGTATGGCACCCAGACCGCATGTCCAGCGCCGATGCAAAAAGAGAAGCCGAGGAAGAGCTAAAGAAAATCAACAACATGTTCGAAAAACTCAAAAAGCACTTTGAGAACGAACACACATCGGGACCGAGCTGCCGCTGCAAACCAGCGGCAGCCGGCCCACCGCCGGACAACTCTCACAACACAAATGCCAATCACAAAACCGGTTCCAAAGCATCATCTGGACCAACAGAAGCAGACAGAAAACGCCAGGAGGAAGAAGCAACACGAAAACGAACTGAAGAACGACAGAGACAAGCAGCAGAAGCGGAGGCGGCTCAACGAGCCGCCGAAGCCGCACAAAGAGCACAACAGAAACATCAGGCAACAGAAGACGCAATCAAAAACGAATCCGAGCGAAAGGAGGAAGCACTCAGATGGAAGTGTTCTCTCGCAGTCGGGGTCACATTCATCGCCCTGATTGGTTACTGTTGGATCGGATGCGCAGCACGAGATCTAGTTCACTGGACCGGCAAACAATGGGAGAATTTCCAATCGCAATTCAAGGTAAGGCACGAAACACCGGCAACTCCACCCTCCTATGCACCGCTGGAACCCAGTCAGCCATATGAGCCATACATCCCACCATACGAAAAATTCCCTGGAGGCAATCCAAGTTCCTGGAGGCAATTTCATGACGATCAGGCGGAACGCCGAAAAGCTGAAGAAGAGAAGCAGCGACAACAACATCTCTATTTTGCCCGGCTTCAAATCGACCGCGCTCAAAAAGCAATCGATCACTGTAGTCACGACATAACACAGATGGAACTGAAGCTCACAGATCCGTATGTTGGCGAATTTGAGAAAAACAAAATTCGAGCAATGCGCGACTTTCAACAACGAAATCTCGCAGCTGCACAAGCGGAACTGCAAAATGCTCAGGAGACTTTGGAGCGTCTAGCTCCGACCAGCCCATTTGGCCCACCTCTAGAACCTCCAAGAACTGGGTAGATTGACATCGATTAAAACTTATGTCACGTTAAGCTACCGCTGAAGGCTCGGCCAGTACCAGCGCCAGGGATGCCAAGCAACCCCTAACGCCTGCTCTTCCTGAATTTGAAATGCGCAAAAACAAAAAGGTAGTCAATGGGACATAACCGCTTAGGTAAAATACCGACAACTCGACAATGGAAATCCATTGTCGAGTTGTTGACTTCTTCCGAAGCAGGGAGCTCAACGCCAGCAGCTGATGTTGACGCAATCGCAAAACAATCACTGTTAGCCGTTGAACATGCATTGCAGTTTGCTATCGCTGATGACGGGCTTAGAATCACCTTCTTCCTTCTTACCAAGCTTGCCGAAAGTGCAAAAGAAAGAGACTGGGAGTCGGCTCTCAAATCGCTTGGCATTGAAACCGAAAATTGCAAAACTGCCGTCGAACTATCATTCGCCATTCAGGATGCTCTGGACGATCAAATCGAAACAAAGGCACGTGCAACCGACGTATCAGAAATTGCCAAACAAGCTGCTGGAGATGCGCTGCATCGGCTCTTTCAGAATCATCAATTGACTTTATTTGGCGAAGAAAAAAGTACTATTGGATCTGCTATCAAGACAATCTCTTCGAAAAACGGATACGCAGAACTCGGACACACTTTCTTTTCCCAATTCTTATCACGTTATCTCAACTTCTATCTGAGCCGAGCGACTGCATCGGCAGCTGGTGGTGAGCGATTCCTACAAACCGGTGATATTAGCTCATTCAACGATGCACTCCAATCACACTGTCGACAAAGCTCATTTGTTGTCCGAGACTTCTGTGGAAGTTGGTATTCCAAAACTTCCTTCAAAGAAGGAATCAACAAAAAAAATTCTTCCGGTTTTCTCAAAGTTGCTCTGAACAAATTGTCGAAGGAAATGGCTCGACAAGGACGTGAGCAATGACGTCCCCTAGACTATTCCTTTGTGGAGCCGGAGTCGATCCACCGATCAAAAAGAAACTCGATGGACTCAAAGTAGAACGACTTAGAACTGACGGCAATGACGCCAACGTACACATCCAATTCACCGATATTAGTAACCGATTGTTCGCCAACATTCCAGATAGATTGCTTGATTTTTTGGAAGTTGCTGCCTACGTCTACACCGCTGACTGTTCAACACGAAGAGGCACAGGTTGGATAGACCAAGGAGCACGCGAAAAGTGGGATCGTCAATTCGAATTTCTCATTTCTGTGCGTGACATAGGGTTTTGGAATTCAGATGAAACCAAGACTCAGCTTAGTAAAATGTTGTCTTTCGTCTCAAATGACGATTGCAAATTCAGCTTCGTTCAGCGCAAAGGTGCAGACCAAACGAAACAACTGTATTTTGAATGGGAAGATCATCCAGTTCCCACCACCGACAAAGTGGTGATGTTCTCAGGCGGCCTCGATTCTTTGGCCGGTGCGCTAAGCCTAGCCACTGCGGGTGAAAATCTAATACTGGTAAGTCATCGACCTGTATCAACTATGGATAAAAGGCAGAAAGATCTCGTCAAACTTTTGCGAGACAAATTTTCCGTGCAAATCATGCACGTGCCTGTGTGGGTAAATAAGAACAGACAGCTAAGTGACGAACCGTCACAAAGAACTCGATCATTTTTGTTTGCTGCACTTGGAACACTTGTGGCATCTGCAGCCGGTCTTAGAACTATCAATTTCTTCGAGAATGGCGTCTTAAGCTTAAATTTGCCCTTGTCAGAAGAAATCCTTCGAGCCAGAGCATCAAGAACTACTCATCCACAGACGATCACTTTGTTATCCGAAATCTGTTCGTCCGTTGTTGGTGAGACAGTAACCCTAGAAAATCCATTTATTTTCAACACAAAAGCAGAAATTGTCTCGTCAATAGCTGACTGTGGACACCCAGATCTTATTGGCTACACCAAATCTTGTTCGCACACAATCCATACCTCGAAGACGCAATGGCATTGCGGTGCGTGTAGTCAATGCATTGATAGACGCATCGCAATCTGCGCGTCTCAACAAGAATCATTTGACGATGATTCCGACTACTCAACTAATGTCTTTACGGGGCCGCGCAAAGATGGCTACGACAAAAACATTGCCATTGCATATTGTCGGCATGCAACTGAGCTAAACATGATGAGTTCACAATCAATTGCGGAAAGATTTCAGAGTGAATTAGCCCGAGCTACAAGAGGATTTCCGAATCGAACCATAGCATCCGAGAGTTTTATTGCAATGCATGAACGGCACGCTGCGGCGGTTTGTTCCGTGCTTGAAAAGAAGATCAAAGAACACTCCAGTGAAATACTATCTGGTAGCCTTGATGATACATCAATGCTTTCACTGATCAGCGCCGGAAATCACAAACGGCCACTCTTTCACCGCTACTTTGATCGAATTTCCGATATTTTGTCAAAGGGTATTCCACCTGCTTGTAAAACATCCAAACCCGCCTCTGAACCCGCCTTCCAAGAATTATGTGATGGAATTCTCAAGGGCGCAGATGAGCGTCTCTCCCGCGAATTTCCTTATGTGCGGTGGTCGTTTGCACAGACAAAACCCGACTTTTCTTCCGATTATTATGGAATTTGGATCGAAATTAAATACGTGCGCAAGACGCAAAGCCAGGCAAAAATCACCGACGCGATTGCTTCTGACTTGACTAAATACGGAGACAACAGTGAACGCGTGCTCTTCGTAATCTATGATCCAGAACGATTGATTACGGACGATGATGAATTTCTAGAACCAATTCGCAAGCGTCCCTTAATGGGAGGTACAATAATTCGCTGAAGGATTTCGACGATACCACTACTCAACTGGGAGCGATGAAGCTTCACAAAACAGCACCCAGTCCTCCTTTGAAAGTTTCGCTATTCCATTCTTGAAATATACAGTCCAATACTGTGGTTTAGTGATGCAGCTCAGTTTATTGATGAAATCTGGAAAAGACAACTCCGGTTTCAATCGCTGAATCTTGAATTTAAAACGATCAATGAACATCCCAGGCTGCTTAAAAACGTCTTCGTCATCTACATAGTAATCACTGGTAGCTTCGCCAATGGCAATTACTTTCCATGTCTTTTCTCTTGTAACCACGCAAACAACCTTATCACCCTCTTTTACGTGTGAGATGGCTTGCGGGCGCCTCAAGCCGAATACACCAATATCGATGCAATGAAGCATATCCTCTCTCGGCAAACAAATTATCCAATAACTCACGGGAGTCCCTCCACTGATGACCTTCGCACGATATCCTGACGCTCTGCGTCGTAACGGTAATTGACAATGTCTCCGCTAATGAGTAATTCAACAGCAGTAGAAATCACATCAATGGGAGCAATAAACCACTCACGTGGAACATGACGACGACCTGTTGCATCGAAGACATCTATATTCAGACAAGCTGAGCCAAAAAACGTATGAAGTAGATTTTCAAATTTTTGCGGATTCAGGTTGTAGCATTGATACGCACTGTGTATGGCTACCGGAGCCATTAAGTAAGTGGGTTCTTTCGAAGCGTTCCTAATTCGCTGCTCGACGGGAACTCTAGAGAAACCAATCTTATAAAGGTGCTTCAGAGAAGTTATTTCTGCTCGCTCACTGAGAGACTTCAGAACATAGATATAGCCAGTCTGAAGGTCCTCGTCAGATACATCGTTGATTGCTCTTGCTAATTTATCCGTACGAACCGAGACTCTACGCCCGTCTTTATAAAGTGCTGCCGCAAGAGAACGCAAAAGCAAGTCGGACTCTGTTCCATTATCAAAAATGCACCGAAGTCGTGCATTAAATGTGCCATCAAATGTTGGATGTTTTTCGCCTTCATTTGCTACATATACTAGAAGTCCTTTTAGTACAAAAAAGTCTCCAGGGCTTATCTGACTTCCCTGCGAAAACGGTATCAACCGTCGCGTTCCACTCGCCAAATCCTTGTGACACTCTTTAAACAGCTCTTCAAAATCATCGAAATCGATGCACGGCTTCCGTTTTGCTATATACTCCGGCATTACCAAGCTCTTCGATGGAACGTGCTTCAGCTGAAAGATTGAATCTGCTTCTGCATCTAGAAGTCCTAAATCATCGTCATCAAAAATGTCTTGGATCGTCTCAATTTTCTTAGGCTCACCCAGAAGCTTAAATTCGTCAAACTCCCTTAACGCCGCCACTTTCGCTCCATTCTCTCGAATACCTTTCAGTCTGTTATGAAGTGTCAGCTCGTGCATGTCGCTCTTGTTCACCTGCGGTTCCCTCCCGCTTTCCCGTATGAAATCATTTATTTCAACGAATGATGCAATAAGGCGCTCATCAGCCGTTGGCGTTGCTGAATTGTTGGATTTCGTATCCAACAAACCTAAGTCGTCGTCGTTAATGAGTTTTAGCAGCTCATCGCGATCCATTGTTACAGCCCCGCTAGTCTCTTCTGCTGCCTGATGTAAATCAACGCCTCCGCCATTCGTCTCTCCAATGGATCGACTGCATTTAATGCTGGCTCACGTCCATGAGTCTTGAAAAATACCTTCGCCTTAGGCCACAGAATTTTGGCTATATCATCGGTCATTTGTATTCGAGTGGCTTCAATGGCTTCCTGTATCACTTTGAAGACCTTTGCAGTCACGGATTTAGACAAAATTTCGTACGCCTTTTGGAACGGATTTATCCTGTCAATAAGGTCAATCTCTAATTCATCGATGTTGATGAACTGAGAAGCCATCCTGATGAAACGCTGATCTCCAGAATCAATAATTTCACTTCCACTGTTCTTTATGATGGAATCAACAACAACGTATTGCCGAAGTTCCTCCACTTCCTCTGCGGTAAGATCTGGATACTTAATTTGGATAATCTTTGGTATCAACACCTTATTAATTACCTCGGGCTCAACATTTCCGGGCAATGCTTTGATAACTTGGTCATCTTGCAAAATTCGCGCTTTCAAGTCATTCAAGTCAGCATCAATAATTTCCTTCACCCGTCGCGAAGGTTCTTTAAAACCGCGGATTTTTATTTCCCCTTCTTCGGTCTCGTTGTCGTCGTCGAATTGTTTAGTTTTGAATTTGAAATTCGGCGCTAAAACTTGCTCCATCAACAACGAACAGGTGATAGCCTTGAGCATATTGTTCACTGACAACTTAACCAAATCGTCAGACGCATCGGGCTGAGCAATTAGGTTAGTAAACTGCGCATGACTCTTGTTTTCGCTGTCTCTAGTGCATCGTCCAATTATTTGAATAATCTCTGTAAGAGAACCTCGATATCCTACGGTGAGAGAATGTTCGCAATAGGGCCAGTCAAAGCCTTCCTTAGCCATTCCCAACGCTATTATCAAATCCATTTCGTCTGCCGACTTGATGTTGCGCAAATAATTCACAACGCGCTCGCGGTCGCGCGGCAAATCATGCACAAGATCCGCTACCTTAATGACTTTGCCATCGGAATATCGTTTAACAAAAATAATTCCCGTTTCGGGTTCTTGATGGCTAATTTCTCCAAAACTGTCGATTATAGCTCCGACTTCATCATACTTAAGCTTGGTTGATTCACCTGACTGAATATTTGGAATATGCAAAATTGTTTTCTTATCTGTATCAAGAACTGCGCTGATAGCTGATGTATAGCGCCCGTGATAGAAGTGATAACCGATGCCTAAGGACTTGAGGTGGGTATAACCATTCAGCTGCTCGTAGTAGTCGTAGGTCACCCGAGTAAACTTTGCTTCCTCCTCTGGCATTAGAACCGGAACATTGTCACCCCGGAAGTAAGATCCGGTCATGGCAATTACATGTGCGCTCGATTTCAACATAATTGAACGCAATAGTTCACCCAGCTTGTTATCAACGGCTGCGGAAACGTGATGAAACTCATCGATTGCTAGTAAACATTCATTGAAGCTCGACTCATCTAGTTCATTGCACGCGAACCTTAACGTGGCATGAGTACAAATCAAAATCTGTGCATCAGATTTCAGAAAACGTTGAAACGCATCTACCTTTCGCTTTTCCCCACCGACTGTACATAGATTGAATTCTGGCGTAGGTTCCCAATTTGCAAAAAAACCATTGGTCACAAGATTCGTCTTCGCGAACGAGCCGCCAATCGCCATTTCAGGAACAGCCACTACTACTTTTTTTAAACCTTGCTTGTGAAGCTTGTCCAAAGCAATGAACATCAGTGCCCGTGACTTACCGGAAGCGGGCGGTGCTTTCAACAGAAGATACTGAGCATCACGCGCCGTATAGGCTCGTTCTTGCATTTCCCGCATGCCCATCGAATTTGTCTTCGTGCTAGCACCGGTTTGAGCGTATGTTACATCATAGATGTTCTGTACCGCCGTCTTCGGAGGTGCAGAAATTATTGCGCCGTCTGTATCTTCCATTTCGCGATCCTCATACTCCTTTAGAATTTTTTGGTAAGCAACATCATACTCCTCTCGATTCAGCTCTTTACCAGCAATCTTGCAAGCCACATCAAATGGCTCAGCATGATAGATAATGTCTCTGGCGGCATTGTCGCGCAGCGTCAATTCAAGACTCTCTCGATATTTACGTACTGAATCTTCAGCGTTTTCGGTCGAATGAAACTTCGCCAGGCACTCCTGAACGACAATCCAATACAGCTCTTTCTCACTGTTAGTTAACATCAATAATCGACTTCTTGCTTTTATCCAGTATTGCAGCGGCTTTAGTTGAATGAAAACTGATTTGATCAAAACCACTATGCGTTTTTCGTTTACGCCATGCTAGCGCTGTAACTGGCCCTACCACAACGTCGTACCACTTTTTCGTCGAATGATGGCAACCGCCAGCCAACCTACAATGATTGACTAAAGCCCAATAATCTTCGGCATCAGAAGCCCCACGAACGAAAAACAAGGAGTCTAACAACGAAAGTTCCAATCTATCGACATCGAAATAGATTACCGCAGGCTTTTCTCCGCGCAAACCATTTGACACGTTAATCGCCCACGACTTTGCTTGGTCAAACCAAGTTGTCGTATAGAACCCACGTCCAAAATCTGTGCGCATCCTGCCGCAAGCGTGATCAATTTGTTTGTACACGCGCTCTGCATTTGTCCTGGTAGTCCCATGAAAAAGTCTAATAGGTTGATTTGACCAAGGATCAAACTTTGGCATGAGCTTTTCCTTTCGCGGCTTGAATCATTCCTTCATAAAGTGATAGAAGGAATTCCAATCTCTCTTCGTCACTGTTGAATGGCTTTGAACGATATGCTCTCTCTACCGCAACATCCAAATCTTGATGTGCTTGCAGTAGCCCTGGCGGCATTTTTGAAGGACTATACAGCTGACTAAGCGTCTTTTCTGAATGTTTCTCTCTCTCGATATTGACATTAACGACATGAGTCTCAAAGCTTTCTTTTTGCTGATCCGTCAATGGTGGAATGGGAAAAGTGTTGTAGCAAAGTACCGATGAATACCTAATGTCCGTTCGAACACGACCATTAACAGTGCGTGACCAGACATTGTGAAGCCTGGAACACAGAACTGCCATCACCCAATACTCTGGATCGTAAATGGCTTGATTTGGGGCGATAATGATGTCGTCTTTTGTAAGGAAGCCT
>PNKB01000101.1 GCA_013997645.1 Cyanobacteria bacterium PR.3.49 | reverse complement strand
CATGCCATTGCTTATTTGCGCAAAGCAGAAAATCCGCACATTCTGACGATGTCGCCTCCTCTGTCCCAGATGTCCGGAAAGTGGCTGGGTCCTCAGTTGGCTTACGCCATGTCTAAATATGGGATGAGCATGGTCACTATGGGATTGTCCACCGAGCTGGCAGCAGACGGAATTGCGGCAAACTCGCTCTGGCCCAAGACTCTCATCGACACTGCAGCTGTTCGCCATCTGCCTGATGGCGAAGAATTGGTCAAGCATGCCCGCCAGGCGCGGATTGTCGCTGATGCTGCGTATCGCATTCTCACGAGCCCGGCCGGAGACTGCACGGGGAATTTCTTCGTCGACGAGGATGTGTTGCGAGCAGCCGGCGTTACTGACTTCGACCATTATGCCGCGGTGCCAGGCAACGAGTTGTACGCGGATATTTTCCTGGACTAGCCTCCTTACGGCAGCCAGTGCTATTGGGTTGAGGGCAATAGTTCGCTGAACCTTGGTGTATGTGCGATTACTCGCGCATACACCACCTTCTGATTCTTGCTGAGGAATATACGACTGTATATAGTGATGCCAGGCATTCCTAGAGCGCAGCACCACAGAGTTGAGCGTTCCTTTGGGTTGTTCTGCCCCCGGTTTGACTCAGATTTGATACGGCTCCACTTAGCATGCTGTCAATTTCGATTTTGCCAATTTACTATGAGGTTTCGACGAAATGGTAGAGACGTCTCACCGGGCGGCGATTGATAAACCGCACCCCAAAGTGCATTCCGATGCGGATGCTCCGCGGCATCTGGCCTGGGGCGATCTCTTTCAGCATAGAGAAAGACCTGATCCGTCTGCTTATCAGCCAGGCAAGGAGGCGCATGAATTCGTGCAGAAGCACCTGCACCACCCAGAATTGGTTGATTTTTCCGCTGGTCACGGTGCCCGGAACTCGGCAGAAAAGAGTGGCGAAACGAAAGATGACGCTGAGCGTAGAAAAGAGATCTCAGCAAGAGGCGATCGAGTTGCAGATATTCTTAAGAAGGATCCACATGACTTTAAACATGCATTTGAAGAACTGGATTCGATGCGAAAAAAGGACCCGCAACATCTGGCAGAAAAACTGAGGAAGATCAACGATACTTTGCACGAGAAAGGCTTACTAAAGGGGATGACAATCGTTCGTGACGACCGCCACGGGCATGAAGGTTGGGCTGTGGTTGCGGAGGATCACGGCAATGTCAATCCGAATCACAACAAGACTATGGTCAGCACAAGCCATGCGCCCGGGGAGTCCGCAGCCTTAAAACATCACTATTCGAGCATGCATTACAGGCGCGGCCACTACAATGGCTGGCATCAGTCGGTAGAGGGTGGTGGTGGCGCCCATGGTGGCTTCGACAAGCACGCCGTCGGCGGACATGTGCCTCCAGGAGCACGGCGTGAACTAATTGAAAAGGCATTGCAACTGGCCGGTGTTCCTGTCACCGAGCAAAACATCTCAGCAGTAAACAAGATTGTCACAAGAGAAAGTGGGTGGAATCCCAATATCACCAACAACTGGGATATCAACGCCAAGAGAGGGCACCCTTCCACCGGATTGATGCAGACGATACCGTCTACTTTCAATAAATTTGCGCTGCCTGGCATGAATAGCAATATTCACGATCCCCTCTCCAATTTGGTTGCCGGCATTCGTTATGCAGAGGCTCGGTACGGCAAGCATGGTATGTCCGGTGTGGCTCGGGTAGCCAGCCGTCCGGGCGGGTATTAGGCACGGCTCCGAGCGAGCATGAAAATTCATTTGCTCTTTTAACATCCGACTCTAAATTTGACGGGAATTTGATCTCTGAGCCCTTATAAATTAGTCAGGAAGCCGCTTTTGCACTGAGTGGTTTTCGATTGAAGAAATGCTAATGGTATCGAAGCTGGAGTTGGATTGCCGACTCCAGTTTTGATTTCAAGATTTGTTGTATTCGGACGGCATGCGATAACCGATGCAAGGGATGTTTTCAATTATGGTGCAGTGGCGGTTATTGAGCTTGTAACGAAAGCGCTTGACAGAAGAGCGCAGAGCTTCCTCGGTGGCCTTACTAATGATCGTCCGGCGTAGACGATTTGATGCGAATTTGATGAGGTTTGAGGCACGATGCCGGTAGTCGAATGCCTACATGTTGCACTGGTCATGGCTCGTTTCTCGAAAAATCAAAGCAGGAGTTTCTAATGATGGCAGAGCAAGAAATCAAAGGCGCATATGATGCGCGGCAAGGCGCAGAGAAAGAGGCCGCGCACGATGCAAAGCAAATACGATCTGCATTCGAACACGACGGTGCAGAATTAGCCGTCCTGCGTTTGCAAGCCGAGGTGGATGCGGTTCCTGCTACTCAGCGTCAGGCGTATGGGGCGGTTCTTTTGAAGAATCTGCAGGGGGACGGCAATAACGCTAATCTTTTACCTGAGATCGCTCTTGCCTTCGGAAATGCGCATCAAGACAGGGTGTCGCAAGGTGGATACGTTTCACGCGATTGCATTGCATCCGCTGTGCAGAACGAAAAAAACTCGGTTTATGCCGAGATGTATCGCCAGTTCAGCGACAAGTTCAAATACTTACGGCATGAAAAACAAAATCAGTCCTGGGTGTATGGAGATAATTCAATGTCTCCGGCATTCCTCAATGAGGCCCGGCACTGGTTGGGCGATAAATTGAACGATAAAGTAGGTGCTGACTGGGGAAGCGGCGTCTCTGTTGCTGAGTTGTCCAGAAAAGTGAGCGAGGAAGCGGCGAAAATCGGCAAGCGCAATAAAGACCGCGAGGATCTTGGCTTGCTCGCCGAAAAGCCTGAGTTGTTCGACTACATAGCCCAGAATGACGGGCAGATTTCGCGTTCGGACGCGCAAGCATTTCGTGAAAAGTTGCTGCTCGCAAGCGGCGACGAAGGACTGCGTTTTCGCGAGAGATTTGGCAAGACGGCTAGCGAGCAAGAGCGGCTAACAAGAGTTGCCGGAGCGCTTCTTGATACATTCGAAAATAAGGACAATGAAGACGGAAAGCCTGGTTCTGTGCTTGAGGATGGTTACGACTTTTATGGGTGGAATCCTCTGAGCGGCGATTATATGACCAGAGACAGTCTGGCTCGCGGTCTTGGATATAGCAGTCCGCAGGAAGCGCAAAAGCGCTTGCCCCACGATTCCAGGCTACATAAGGATCAAGTTGATACTAACCCTGACGTCCAATCCGCAAACGATTTTTCCCAGACCGCTCAAAGACGTGGCGATGGGCCATGGCAGGTCGCAGAGCATATGTTAGCCGGGCAGGGCCAATATTTTCAGGAGCCGTCGCAAGCGCAAAAGCTGCTTACCGACGTGTTGAGACATAATCAGTTCTGGACCAGAGACAGACAGGGTGAGCCGAAGCTAACGCCGGAAAACAGGAACGATGTGCTTGCCGCCGTCAAAGCCGCTGAAGTGAAACATGCAGAGCAAAGCGGTGTTGCCGAGAATAATGATTTGTCACGATGGTTTGCTGCTCGTTATCCGGAATTGCTACAGAGCAAGCCTCATCAAAAAGGTGAAGTAGAACCGCTTTTAGACTTCAGTAACACGCGGCTGCGCGGTAAGAAGGACGGCCCTAGAGCAGTGGCGTCGCGCATGATTCATGGGCAGGAGGAGTTTTTCAGTGATCCACACAAGGCTGTGAGCGATCTGTCTAGAGCAATCGGCGTCAGAGGAGGAATACACAATAACAGGAAGGGTGCGGAACAAGTAACGAGTAGGAATATCGACAAGATTATCGAAAATATCGAAAAGACTGGTAACCAGGAGCTTCTAGACTGGTTCAAAAAACGCTATCCCAAACATTGATCAAATTTCACTCAAGAATAGTCTGAAACTGCGCCGCCCTCAGAGGTGGCGCAGTTCTCTTTGCCGACCTTCGTTTGATGAGGATTTGACGTTCGTATTTATACTATTGCTTGACAAGGTGGGGAACGCCAGTGGTTTTTCACCTGATTACTAAATTTCACTCTCAAGATTGTGCTTCTCGTTTCTACCTTGGAGGGCTGTTTCATGCCGCTTGTTCATACCGATAACTCCGTCCACCATTCTCAAACCAATGAAACTCAAGCCGACGTGCCCTGGATTGATATGTCTGTGCGTCATGAAAAGTCAGCAGGCACTCCGTCTGAAAGTTTTGCTTTTGGAGCGTTGACAGCAGCTTCATTGCGCAACTCTCACGAAGACATGATGCTTGCTGGTTTCAGTTTGAGTGGGGCGGCGAGAGCAGCTGAGGCCGAAGATGCAAAAGCTAAGCCGCAATTAGCGGGAAACGAAGGAGAGAAAGCCAAGGACGGAGCGGACGGAGGGCAAAAGTCGGCCGCCGATGGTGCGCAAGAGACAGATGGGGAATCCGAGTCGACAGGTGCTGATGGTACCAAAGTTAGAACCGGCCCTAAAGGCGTGGTTGTCGAATATCCGGACGGAAGGACAGAGACCACTGATCCGGACGGACAAGTGACGACTGAATATCCCAAAGAAGTGAAAAATAAAGACGGCACCGTCACTAAGGATTATCCTTATGATGGGCGCAAGGAAACATCCGGCTATGACGAAGACGATCCGCGCGAGAAAGAGACAGAATATCCTAATGGTAGAAAAGTAACCGAGTACAAAGATGGGCATGTGGTAACGAAGTTCGAGCCCAATGATCCACAAAAGCGCGAATCGGAAACAGTATCCAAAGACGGACATGTGACCACAACTAGGTTCCGCGACGGGCATACAGAGCAGGTTGACGATCGCACAGGCGAAATAGTGAAGAGCTATCCGCCCAAAAACGGAAAGCCCGGGTACAACGTGACCATCGGCAAGGACGCCGATGGAAACACCACGGTCGTGACCGGCCCCTACCAAGAACTTAAATCCGAAAAAGAATGAGCCGGGCTGCGGAATTTTTCTCAGGGGCAACGGAAGCCATTCAAGACCATGTCTCAGGCTTGAGGCAAATTGCCGGCGAAGCGCCTGCCCCTGCGGGAGAACATTCGCGCAGCACTGCAGAAAGCCTGGGGTTTGCCGCAGCAGAGTCTGCTCTTTTCCTTGCCTCGGGCTTGCTGGCTAGAAAAGTTCCGGTGGTTGGTAAGCTCTGCGGCGGTAAAATTTCCGGTATCATCGCCGGTGGCGTCATGGGACTGACCCAATCAGTCGAGGCGACGGCGCCTGAATCTCAAAGAGCCGTTAATACCATAGTTGCCGCAGGTACTATGGGAATTCTGGAAATTGGACCGGCTGTGGCCGCGAAAATTCCGGGCGTTTTTTCCAGTCAAAATACGCTGTCCGGAAGCATAGCTCGGTCCGTTGCCACCAACGGAGTCGCCGGGCTGTTTGGTACAGAGATGCAATCGTTTGCGAAAACAGGTCACGCCGCTTCGCTCAGCGAAGCACTGACCGCAAGCGGGACTTGGATGCTCACAGGTGGCGCGCTAAACGCAATCGGTTTCAAACTTGGTAATTATATGCAAAAACTGGAGGCGGCGCAGCGCTGGCAGAAGAACCTTCCCTGGAAATACAAACAAGTGATAGAACTGAATGCCCGAGATTTGCAGCCCGGCCAGCAGCTTTCGCCTGGCAATTACAGGATTGGATATGAAAGTCAGGGAATCCAGCGCACGTTCGGCATCTACATCTCGGATGGGGCTGCTTCCCTTAAGAAAGCGCCCCTGACGGTTTTTCTGCATGGGTTGTCCAAGAATGGAGAATCGAGCAGTATTGTAAGAGAGCTGGAATTCAATCGCCTGGCAGACGAAAGTGCCGCCATAATAGCTTATCCACACGCCCTGCCTGTTAGAACAGGTTTGCTGCGCGGGATGTTTCAAGCCTGGAACGACAACAATTTTGGATTTCTACGCAACGATCAGTCCTACAGTGATGTACGTGCATTTAAGGACATGGTAAACGTGATAACCCGTTATGTTCCTGTCGCCGACACAGGCAATATGGCTATCGGCGGCTTTTCGCTGGGTGGTAAGCTAGCCCACCGGCTGGCCGCCAGCCTGGATAATGTTTCAGCACTTTCGACAATACATAGTACTATCGATACTTTTGACAAGAATGCGATCAAATTTGCTTCTCAACGTCATCCGATAGACGTGCAAATTATTCACGGGCTCAAGGACAATGTCTTGCCTTTTGAGGGAGGAAAGAGCTTGTTCTCCGTATTTCTTCAGAATTCCAGTCTTTCGCGCCCCAATCAGCAAGCTAAGTTTTGGGCTGCTTCCAATCGACAACTAGCCTTTGATGCGGGAATGTCTTCTGAAAACGTGTCGCGAAATTTCTCAGTCACCCGCGCAAATAGAGATTTCCGGCTGCGCCGATTCATCTCGGCCAATGGTTACGAGGTCACAGAACTTGTCACTGCCGATGGAGCACATCGAATTCATGGCGCAGAAGCTTTGTATGACCTAACGCAGGTCTTGACCGGATATCCTTTGCCTGCATCGAGGTTTGATGCCCGCAAGGAAGTTTGGCAATTCCTCATGGACTCAATAAGGCGAAATGCTTTACGCAAGCAAAATGGCGCGAAAGCCCTTTAGCGGCGGCCGAATTTCCTCAAGCATTTCTATCCATTTGTTGGGAATTTGACAATCTCCGAATTATCTTAAGTGCATGAACCCCCGCAATAAAGCAGCAGACTTCATGACGAATATAAAAAACTTTTGTCAGACAATAGAATTTGGACGTTATTCGATAGCGCCTGCAATCGAAGCGGCAAGAAGGTGCCAGGAAATTGAAGTTGAGACAGACGGTGCGGAGAAGTTGGTAGCTGTTGCGCATGCTTCGGGGGCTGAGGTGCGCTTCAACCGTGGCTATTTAATAAGCCGGACGATTCAAGGCACATTGTGGTTTGGCGACTCGTTTGGCGGGTGGCATCCTCTGGATTAGGCGTTCCAAGAAATTCGATGTAAACGAATCAGGGCGGTATTTATCTAATAGCTTTGGGGATGGGTTGCTCCTCCGGTTATACCGGAGGGGTTTTGCCCTTAAATATGGTGTCCGTTGATGCGCAGGCGGCTGACGCCGCCGTTGTTGATGTTCAATCGAACGTGCGTGATCGGTCCGTTAAAGAGAATTTTGTCTTTGGCGAAAAAGTGCTGATTATGCGGCTGAATGCTTGTTTTTGCCAGCAAAGGTTTCCATTCATAATCAGGCCAGGTCAGGTAATCCACTCGGCTGGCAGGTGCATGAACACAGTCTACCCATGCCTCTTTCGGTGAATTGCCTTTGAAGTGATTGGTGTCGATTTCGATATTGTCCACAGTCCCGGCGATGCCGAGTTTTACAATCACCCAGTCGTTGCCTTCTTCGCGGCGGCGTTTTGTTTCCCAACCATCGCCCATGTTGACGCCGCGACCCGGATATATGAGGTTGTCTTTGTTGCCGAAAAACATATCATTGCAGGCGACAACGGTACCGCCATTGGTGATAAGCGCCAGGTCGGAAATTTTCTTCTGTGAGATTGAGCCCCAGTCGTGGCGAGGCTCTCCAAATACTCGCAATCTGGCTACTCCGCCATCCGGATAAATGCGCAAGCGTACGGCTTGCCATATCTCCGGGCTGAAAACGGAAAAGATGTTCTGACAGCCTTGTTTTAATGGAACGCGCTGAAGAATTTCCTGCCAGGGCGCATCTTCTTTCGATAGTTTTGCCACGTCGCGAGTGTTGGGGTCGTAGCGCATGGCGTCAAGCGCCGCATAGGGCGGATGGTTGCCCAGGAAGTGATTGGTGTCGATGTCGACGCCTCGAATAATACACTGCACGCCCAGCTCGACAATGGCAAAGTCCATGCCGGTGCGGCCGCCTTTTCGTCTGGTCTCCCAGCCGTCATAAACCTGTCCGGTTTCATTGAAGGTCGCAGGAGAGAAGTCACTGCGGCCCGGCTTTATAAGAGACTCTTTGGGTGCGAAGAACTCGTCGGTTGCAAAGAGAACCTTCCCTCCTAACCGTTCTTGTGCGAAATCGGTCAGATTTGCAAAGACGGCTGGTTCCAGGGTGAAATTGCGCTCCATTGTGCCCTCCGCGGCGTTTTCCTGCTTAACAATAGCCTGTTACGTTCTCAATATTCCGAAATTATTGGCCGAGCTGTTTCATCTTGGCTTCTTGTCTAAGCCCACGATTTCGTTTCATACATCATCGCCAATGATAAACCGTGCAAAGTTTAAGATTCAAAGCATCTAGCTAAGGCCTTAAAGCCTTTATTTTGCCCTTCTAACTTCAATAAGGTCCAGTGTTACTTTCTCAGTATT
This sequence comes from Cyanobacteria bacterium PR.3.49, assembly GCA_013997645.1. GTDB lineage: Bacteria > Cyanobacteriota > Vampirovibrionia > Obscuribacterales > Obscuribacteraceae > QKMZ01. Next base: position 11,227 of record PNKB01000101.1, on the reverse strand, counting down.
TTCAAGAAAAATAGGCCACTCTTTCACGTCCTTCCCTCCAACGGTTTCTTATGTCATGCGCCCTTTTATTTCGTCTTTTGACGAAGTGGATCTGCGCGCGATGTGAGAGGCGTTCGCTGTCGAAACAGCGTTGGGAAGCTGGAGCAGTCGTCTGAGTTTCCGCTGAGAAAATCGTTCATCCTGCAATTAGCCCGTCCGAAAGGAGGTATTCACCGTCCGATGCTGCAAAGCGTATCGGCTGCAATGGCCTGACGGTGAGCCAAACAAAAACGGACCCCACCGAAACTGGGAGACTTTCTAATGCCCAACCCACAAACCCCCGGGGAGGACAACAGGCAGCCAATTCCTCCCGGAAACAACCGAAATAGAGCCGCCGACGGCGGTCGTGATGACACCTATTTCGAGAAGCTGCTGAAATACGTGCCCGGTGACATCGTTGCTGCATTCGTCGCTATCGACGGACTGCTGCGCGATCAGGCGCTTGCGAACCCGCTCTGGCTCGACTGGACCGTGTTCGGAGTGCTGCTCATCCTGGCTCCGCTCTACGCTGTATATCGCCCGTCTTCACCGCCCCCGCCCAGCCTTCAGGCTAAGCGGACGTTTCACGCGGTGGCAGCTATGGTGGCGTTTACAGTTTGGGTCTTTGCACTGGGTGGTCCTTTCGCGACCACTTTCCCGGACCTCTACCGGCCCGTGTACGGAACCATCCTGCTGATCTTCACCACGCTCATCATCCCTCTTTTCGAGAAGATGATTCTCAGAGAGTGATTCGCGATTCATCGCGATAGTTTCAACTAGGAACAGCACCATGACTGACACCAATAAAGCCGCTGCTGAACGCTTGTTCGGCATCGACGTTTCGCGCTATCAGGGCACGGTTGACTGGGCAAAGGTGAAGGCAGCCGGCGTCAAGTACGCGTTCATCAAAGCGACCGAAGGACGTACCTGGGTCGACCCGATGTTCGCGCGCAACTGGCGTGAGCTGAAGGAGAAGGGCATCCCGCGCGGTGCCTATCACTTCTACCGCACCGATGTCCCGCTGCAAGCCCAGATCGACAACTTCTGCAACACCGTCGGCAGCCTGGAAGCAGGCGATCTGCCGCCGGTGCTCGATGTGGAAGTGCCCTCGGTCTGGAATCACCTTTCCGTCAAGCAGAGAGTCGATCTCTGCAACGGCTGGATGCGAGGCGTGGAGGAGAAACTCGGCGTCAAGCCGATTATCTACCTGAGCACCTCGTTCGCCAATGACGTGCTCCGGAATGACCCCACTCTGGCGCACTACATCCTCTGGCTGGCGCACTACACCGCGGCGGCCAATCCTCGTGTTCCGCGTCCCTGGACCACCTGGAATTTCTGGCAGTGGAGTGAATCTGGTACCGTCGACGGTATCAGTGACACCAAGGTCGACATGAACTGGTTCAACGGTTCTGCCGCCGACCTCGACCGCATCAAAGTGACTGCCCGTCAGTTGCACGGTCTGCCTCAGCGCAAGCCTGGCGGCACCGGTATGCGTCGCATCGCCAGCCTGATCTACTTCACCGTCTCCGACCTCGTCAACGGGCGTCGCAAGCGCGGTTAACGCTGTGTTTGCGCCCGCTTTCGGGTCATAGTTCGCGACGGCAAACACTGGTTTGACCGTCAATCGTCACTTGAACTAAGCGCGTGGTGCCGCTTCTCGCTTCGGTTGTCGCCGAAGTTGAGGAGCGGTGCTGCCGCTTTCCCATAGGGGAAACAAATGAATTGGATGATCATCTCTGGTCTTCTGCTCCTGGCCGCCGGCTTCACCGCGTACCGCGTCAACTTCTGGATGCAAGAAGGCAAGAAGCTGGCGAAGGGTGGTTACCTCCCCCCGCCTCCGACTTTCTTCGGCAAGCTGGCTTACCGGCTCGCCACCAAGCTTGGGTGTTTTCTCGTCGTCGGTCCCGTCAAGGTGATCGGACGTGAGAATGCTCGCTACAACGGGCGACTGATCGTCGTCCCCAACCACCAGTTCGAGTTCGACTTCGCAGTCACCACGCAGGCTCTGCCGTATCACTACCGGCAGCTCGCAGTGGCCAGCGAGGTTTCCGGCATCCGCTCGGCAATTGCTGCCTGGGTCGGATTCTGCGCCGTCGACGGTGAACGCGGTAAGGCAAAGGGTAAAGCCAGTGCCGAAGCCGTTATCGACGCTGGTGCGAAAATCCTTACGCACGACAAGGCTTTCCTCATGTTCCCGCAGGGCATTCTTGCCCGCGACAACGTGCTGAGGAAAGAGGAGTTTCGTACCGGCTGGATTCGCATCCTCAATCGGGCTGCCGAATCCGTCGACGCCAGCGAACTCGCGGCGCTGCCCATCGGCATCATCTACAAGACTGATGCGAAGGACGCCACGTGGGGGCATCGCCTCGCCAACCGCATCAATTTCCCGGGCTTCTTGCTGAAGCTCATCGGCTTTGCGGGCTTCCGCGTCTGGGTCTCGAAGGTCACCAACCCCGAGCCCGGTCAGCCGACCAAAATCGTCACCAAGAACTACGGCGCCACCGTGGTCGTCGGCAAGCCCATTCCGCTGAAGGACTTGCCCGCCGACATTCACGAAGCGACCGAAGTGCTGCGTCAGGCTATCCAGGTGGAAGTCGACAAAGCCAAGGCGGCGAAGTAAGCGGCATGCAGCTTGGCGTGACACCAAATGTGGTGACTGGCGGGAAACAGCTAGTATCGCGCTAAGCGCCTCCGCATAAGGGAAGGCACGGAGAGATTCAAAAGAATCTCTTCGTGTTTTTCTCTTTTTGCAATACACCAACTAAAGGCGATAGTAGAACGATTTGCGATTTGGTAAGATGGCCGAAAGTGAAAAGGTCGCAAGAATGGTGTCATTACACGCCTCACAACCAGTATGTCCTCAAGAAACTGGCGGGAGAACACCGCTAATTCTATTTTGCGTGGCAGTTTGCATAGGCCTTTCACCGCTAGCGGGCGAATTGATGATCATGTCATCACTGCCTGGTGAAATTTCCGAGCCAGTTCAAATGTTCTGCCTGATTTCGATGGCGGCCTTTGCACTCGTGGCCCTCGTCTTAGGGACATATTCCATTCTTTCTTTGCTCTCGCGTCAACGGCAAAACTCAGATTTCTTCAGATTATTGGCTTGCCTCGCATTCTTGCCTGCTACGGCTTTATCTCTCTTTTTTACTCATCCAATTAGACAAGATGGCTTCATGCAACTGGCATCGCGTACAAAACCACTAATTGCAGCCATCGAAAAGTACGAGAAAGTAAACGGTCACGCGCCGGACAAGCTGCAAGACCTAATCCCAGGATTTATGCCGGCTATTCCAAAAACCGGTATTGGTGCTTATCCCAAATATAGATACGAACTTCTCAAAAAGGAAAAGGATTCGTGGCAATTAACTGTTGACTGCAGCAGAGGATGGCTTAACTGGGATGAGTTTTACTACTTGCCTTCAAAAAAATACCCAGAGCGTTATGGCGGCTGGGTCGAGCTCATGGGTGATTGGGCCTATTTTCACGAATGAGCTAATCAGGAAAAGGTCTAACCAGAACTTCCGAGCCTGGTTTCATCGGCCCTAGATGTTCCAAAATCTCGGCATAATTCGGATGATCTTTGTCATAAGTCAGTTTTCCAAAGCCGACGATGCCATCACCAACAGCCTTCAATTGCATGTTGATGGTGCCGTCTTCTTCCATACGAGCAGTGCCGATGAATTCGTCTTCGCTCTCTGTGGTCAAGTTAAAGCCTCGATGCGGTCAGTATTTCCGGCGCGGCAGTTAAAGCCTCGATGTCTGGTCTTTCACCACATTAATCGTAGTTGGAAAATTCTTCTTGAGCAAAAATTCTCGATAAGTGGTCGTGGCGCCGCCGTTCAATATTGCGAAATTCTCGGCAAACATCTCTTGCCGCCCGGCTTCGTCTTTCTGCAAGAAATAGTCGAGCGCCTGTTTGTCCGGCGCCGGCACGTTCGGCACCTCGGCGTCATAAGCCGTGGTAAAGGCAAGAGTATCGGAAAAGTCCTTCAAATCGTCGACGGCATGCCCGGTTTCGTGACGCGTCAGACCTTCGACATTGTTGCTGGAGCTTTTCGCCGCGCCCTGTCTTTCCGCCACAATAATGCGTTTTCCAGTCGTGTCATACGCTCCGTCCACATCGTCCCAGCTGCTGCCGGGCGGCCATCCGCGCGGTTTTTGCCCCTTCAATTGCGGCATTACGTCGGTAACTTTGTCAGTCGGAATCAGCGTCACTCCGTCATTTGCGAGTGCATCGCGCACGTTTTGCGGCAGTCCGTTATAAGTATCGGTGACGCGGCGAGTGAAATTGGCAGTAGGCGCGAGTTTGGCTGCGGGCGCGGTGGGCGGAACCGTTTGGTCTCCGCCTGGTGGATTGATATCTTGCCGCCTGATTTGGTCCGACCAGGGCTGAACGAGTTTTACCTCGCCGGGTTTCAAACCGCCCAGGTGATTCAAAACATCCCTGTAGTTTTTGTCTCCACGAGCATAAATCATCTCAGCGTTGGCAACCAAACCGCCGTGACTGTGCAGGTGCAGGCTGATGGTTCCATCTGCAGCCATCTCTGCCATACCGATAGGTTTTGGCGTCTGGCGCTCGGCATTCTGTGCAAGCGTCAAAGCCTGCCTGCCTTCTTCAAGAAGGCGTGTCGCCTCAGCGGGCGGATTGCTTACCTGTTCAGGTTGTTCGGCGACTTGGTCGCCTTGAGAGCCTGGCTGCATTTGGGTTGAACGTGCGAGGAGGGTGAACTGTTTTGCGCTTTGGCGCCTTCAGGTCTTTACACCTTAGTCGCCAATCAAAAGATGAGGAACCCGGTTTCCCACACCGCAACCTTAAATCGGCGCCGATAAATGGACATCCGTGCCTCGATGAATCGACAGCGATGAATTGCCGCGATAAATCGACCGGTAAATCGACCGGTAAATCGCCCGTGTAACGGTGCGCGCAAGCTCGCGCTAAGTGGTAAGGTCAAATTGGCAATAAGCGAAAAATATGCATTACCAGCTTATTTCGAATTCGTTGGTGCTAACTTCGCAAAGTGGTAAAGCAAAAATAGAAAGTTATTGTTAAGTCACTTTGCCAATGCATTGAGCAAAAATGAGTGGGCGTTTAGAGGAAACACGGCAGTACATGGGAGTTTTCAGCTCGCAGATCTGTTTCGTGATGCAAAATAGATTATCTCCCTGTAATTTGGTCACGCGCGCCCGCGGAATTAGGTTTATAGAGCAAACCAATCTATTTCTTCGATATCTGGACATAACCTCTTCTCCTCCTTGCCCATTCAACAATCCGCGCCGGCGCATCTGCTCAATCAGCAGTGAATGGCGTCCGGAAGCGCAAACTTGCGTCTGCAATCAATGATTCGCGTCCGCGGCATGGGAATCGAACGAATCCAGAATGGTTTTGCCTGCTAGCAGCTCGCGATGTCTGTGACATGCGGCGCGGCTAGTTCAACCTCAAACCTGAGGAGACTGCAATGAACTTACAATCTGCCCTGGGTCTCTCCCTGGCGGGAGTGTCCCTCATTTGTTCGATCGGGTTTTTGATGCACAGTCCGCAAGTGCCAAAGCCACAACCCGATATCGCGACGGCGCCCAACTCGTACATCGAGCAAATGCCGTCATCCGGTGAGGAATCGTATCGAATTCACATTCTGGGCGCCGATGGTGTCGAGAAGGAAATTCGCATCAAATATCGAGACGCGTCTGATGGCGTTCTTATGCTCGGAGCCAACGGAAAGACCGCGCATGAGCGCCTACTCTTTCCTGACGGTGAAGTGCGCAAAGAGGCGACTTACGATGCGGACGGTGTTCTTCTTGCCGGTTTCGAATTCCGCGGCGACCGGACGCTGTTATGGCAAACCGCTCTCAGTGCCGATCAAGCCTCAACCGCGACGAAGGTCTTTTGGCCAGGCGGGCGGCTTTTTCTTGAGAATGTGGTCGACCGCGCCACCAAGGCGAATCAGTCGACTTACTACCGCGAGGACGGCTCTCTCTGGCAAGAGTCAGTCAGTGTCGCCGGCGAGCGCATGCTCGTAAAACAGTATGACGAGGCCGGTCGCCTGCGCGTCTTCAAAAAGCGGCTGGAGCGGGAAGACCCCGAGGTTGCCGATACGGAGATGTTCAATGACTCCGGTCCGTGGCCCGTCGTCAAAATCGTTTATTACGACGCGGCGGGTCAAACCGATTTCGTTCAATGGATCGCTTATACCGCTCGCTGGTACTGGGATGAATCCATGAACGTTCCCAACCCGAATCCGCTCATGATTGCGGGGGTTGAGGAATACAAAGATGGAATCATGATCGCCAGGTGGCATCTCGACAGCGGACAGCGTGTTCGCTTGATCGATACGGTCCATCCTGACGGTGCAATCCGCCGTCTGCATGCCGATCGCCATGGTCAAGTTTTTCGCGAGGACTTCATCACCAAAGGTGGCTCGTCCTCGCGGTTCGACTACACCGGTGCGCTTGGAAAAGCGTGGCCGGTCAATCCACGTCTACTGGCGCGCCTGACTGACGACCACCTTCCCCTTAGCGAATTCAACGCGCAAGAAGCACTGCTCAAGGCGCGTTTGAAGGAGGCGGAGTGAAGTCGCAGTCGAGCAGGCGCGCATGTGTGTGTCGGCATTTAAGTGCGGCACTAGTTAAATGAAAGGAGTGCATCATGCACAACTTGTACTCAACTGTTTTCGAGTTCGCCTCTGAGCTTGCCTCCGTGCGCGTGCTCGAGAAAAATATGCTGTGGCTGTGTTTGCTGTCTGTTGCACTCATGTGCATCAGGCGCTGGCGTCAGCCGGCGGAACTGGTCACGACCGTGGCGGTGCAGAAGAATCTTCCGCGCCTTCCCATGCTCAGCCACATTCCCCAGGTGTTGTTTCTCCTCACGCTCCTCACCATCAATGTCTGGCTCGCAAAGCCGGTCATACCGCTGATCAACGAGACCCGCACTTTAGACACGCGCGATCTTTTCATCGCAATCGACAAGTCGGGCTCGATGGACACGATACTCAAGGACGCGCAGGGCAATGACGAAGACGCGCAAGGCAACGCGTATCCCAGAAGGATCGATGCCGCCGCGCGCGCTGCGGAGTTTTTCGTCTCGCGCCGAAAAGGCGACCGAGTCGGGCTCGCCGTCTTTGACGACAACACCTATCTGCACTGGCCGATGACCGACGAGCTGTCGATCATCCTCAAGAAAACAGCGCTGATTCCGCGCCACACCAATGGCGGCACCAATATCGAAGGCAATAACGGACCCATCCAGGCGGTCATCGATCACTGGAAAGAATACGGAAAAGCCAAGACGAAGGTGCTCATTCTTGTCAGCGACGGCGATGCTCCCATGTCTGAGCAGCGCATTCGCGAGCTGACCGAGGGAATGAACGCGCTGGGCGGCAAACTGTACATGCTCGGAGTGGGCGAAGCCTGGAGCAATCCGGACAATCCCGACAACGCCGAGCAAGCAGAAAAACTGAAGCCGCTCAAAACCCTTGTCGCCAATCTCGGAGGCAAAACCTACGCGGTTGCCGATGAGCAGCAGATGCTCGCGGCAGTCGCCGATATCGACAAGCTCGAGAAATCGAGCGTCAAAGTCGAGACCAATGAGACATTCCGCGATATGTCGATTTACTTCGCATTTGCGTCGTGCCTCCTGTTCTCGCTCTTTATCGTCAGCGTCGCTTTCACGCGCGAGCGCACATAAAAAATGAAAGGAGCGAATCATGAAACCTGTGAAAAACTGGCTGCAGCTGGGCGTTCTCGTTGGAATGGCTCTTTTGGGAACAGCCATGTTTGCACTGGGTCTGCACATGGAGACTTACGAGTCGCCGCAGGTCCGTTACTACAATCAAGGCGTCGCGCTTTACGAGAAAGTGCAGAGCGACGAGACGGTGCTGGATGAAGCGATTTTGAATTTCGACAAGAGCCTCGATGAATACCGCGCTCGGGAAAATCCCGGGTGGCTCGAATCGAAGATTTATCCTTCGCGATCCAGCGAGCTTGCGGCTCTTGCCCTCAGCAAGAAAGCAGTGCTGCTCTTGATGAAGCAGAAGACCGATGATGCCGTGAAAGCTTTCAAAGAAAGCATCAGCATCAATTCGGGCAGCCTGCGCCAGGAGCTTCTCGCACTGACCATGCCGCGCGAAGACATGTCCGCTCAGGACATCGCGCGTCTTGCCGACCAGGCTTTCGTCACCATCCACAATCTGGAAATGCTCTGGGGTAAGAGCCCGGAGATGCAAATGTCACAGGGTAAGAACCCGGGCAAGGGCGAAGGCTACGATCCGCAGCAAGCACCGGGCGAACCGTCTCCTGGTGCGGGCAAGGGCGGCGATCCCAACGCGATCTAACTGTGGCGGGATGCCACCACCTGTAGGGCGATGCCAGGCATCGCTGAAATCTGAAAGGAGACTGAAATGGGCTTTGCAAACCCCCAATATCTCTGGATGCTCTCTGCCGTTCCGCTCCTGGGGCTGATTTTGTTCGCCGTGTATCGTGCGCGCATGCAGTCCAGCGAGCAGTTTCGCCCGGGCAAGTTTCGCACCGGTGAAAAGAAACACATGAGAGAATCCCGCATTGCCGAAATCGGCTTTTCAGGCGGCATGCTGATTGCTGCCGCACTGCTGATTTTGGCATTGTCCCAGCCATACCAAAACGACAAACCCGTCACCATCCCGGAAGGGCCGGTGCAGGCGGTTTTTGTCGTGGACGTTTCGCGTTCGATGGCGGCGGAGGACTACCGGCATCATATGCCCGCAAATGCAGGTCCGGTGCCGGATCTCAATTCACCCTGGGGAAGTCGCCTGCATATGGCGAAGTACCAGATGGGTGAAATCATGAATGCCATCGCCGGCAATGAAATCGGTGTCGTCACTTACGCGGCGCACGGATTTGCTCAAGCAATACCGAGCAAGGACCAGTCTGCTTTGCGTTTTGTGCTCAAACACTGGGTCAAAATCGGCAGCGCTCCCGGCGACGGCTCCGACTACGCAAACGGCATCAACACTGCTCTTGACCTTTTTAAACAGAACGAGAGCGGCACCAAGCAGAAAGTGGTAGTTCTTTTCACGGACGGTGGATTCACCGGCAACCGCAAGGAGATAACAACTGCCGTTGAGCGTTTGAAAAACGAAAACGCAAAATTGGTCATCGTCGGCATAGGAACGCCGGGCGACCACGCCATTCCTCAATATGCAGAGGGTTCTTTGACGGGCCCGATGATGGTTGATGGAAAAACGGTGACTACGTCATACGAAGAAGACGACATCCGCGAACTGATGCGCATGTCGAACGCCGCCTACAAGCACATCGAGCTTGATGCGCAAAGTCAGGTGGTGACTATTGATTGGATGAGTGAGATCAGCGGCTCGACGGTGGTTTATGAACGCCGCATGCTGGACGGATATCTGGCCGGCGCCGCTTACGCTCTCATCGCCATGCTGGTTTTGACCGGCATTTTTCTCCGCAGGGGCAAAGTGGGTTGAAAATTCAACTCAGCCTTCAAAAAGATTTTTCGGCGAAAAATCTTTTTTCTCCTGCAAGTGCAGCATCTAACATAAGGGAGACAGACCAATGTCTCACGAAGTCACAAAGAAAAACCCCATCGAGGGCATTCTAACTGAAGTTCGCAAGGTCGTTGTCGGCTATCCCGAGATGACCGAGAAGGTGTGCTACACCTTGTTCGCCCCGGGCGGACACGTGCTTCTGGAAGCTGTCTGGGGTCTCGCCAAGTCGGTCACGGCCAACGCCTTCGGGCGCTCCATCAAGGACGCCACCTGGGCGCGTTTCCAGATGACACCGGATATGATGCCGGCCGACATCAAAGGCAACCGCATCTACAACCGCGAGTTGAGCCGCTATGAGATCGTCCGCGGACCGGTGTTCAACAACATCGTCCTGGCTGACGAAATCAACCGCACCACGCCGCAGACTCAGTCTGCGCTGCTGGAGCCGATGGCGGAAAATTCAGTCACTATCGCGGGTCAGACCTTCCGCGTGCCGGAACTTTTCTGCGTGCTCGCCACGCAAAACCCGCGCCAGAGCGAAGGCACCTACCCGCTTCCCGAGCCGCAGCTGGACCGTTTTCTCTTCAAGATCGACATGGGTTACGTGTCGGAAGAGGACGAGGATAAGCTGCTTCTCAATCAGCAGGTCCTCAAAGGCACCGATCCTTTCCAGGACATCGTTCCGCAAGTGACGGTGGAGGAGATTCTCGCTTACCGCAAGTTGATTGGCAGGACGTACGTCTCGGACGCCGCCCGCAAGTACATGCTGGCGCTCGTTCGCGGCACTCGTCCGCGGCACTCGTCCCGGCGACAAGCACTTCAACGCCATCGTCGAGCGCACCGGAGACGATGGTCTCATCTACCGTGACGCCATCGAAATCGGCGCCGGTCCTCGTGCTCTGCAGGCTCTCATGGCCGCAGCGCAAATTCGCGCTTTCCACATGGGCAAGGGCTACGTTCTGCCCGAGCACATTCAGTACATCTACAAGGACGTCATCCGGCACCGGCTCTTCCTGCATCAGAAGGCGATTCTTCGCAAGACGACCACGCCGGATAAGCTGATTGCCACCGCCCTCAAGGGCATTCCACTTCTGACGACCGACGAGCGCGAGTATGCGCCGCCGGCGTAATAACCGGGACGACGCACATCGCTCCTGGCGATGCCGTGCGTCTCCCACTCTAAATTGGAGGACATCCGATGAAAGTGGATACTGAAAAGGAGATCGAAGCGATACTCCAGCGCGTGGCTTACTGCGCCATTCCCGTCAACTGGCGAACGGACAATCCTTTCCCCGGTGTAGGCAATCGCAAGAGCACACGCCGCGGTCCCGGTTTGGACTTCCTCGGCACCGCACTCTTTCAAGAAGGCGATGACGAGCGTCATATCAACTGGGTCGCCACTGCTCAAGCCGGTGACGACGATGAGATTTACAAGACCATCTATCGTCAGCGCAAGGAGATCAAGGCGCACATCTTTGTCGATGTGAGCCCTTCGATGGATTATGGTTCTGTAAGATGCACCAAACGTGGTGTCGCCGCAGAAGTCGCCGCGTCCGCCCTTTATGCTCTGGACAAGACCAGAGACAAGGTCGGATGCACAGTCTTCTCGCGCGACACCGTGCATGAAGTGCTTCCGACTCGACCGGCGAGGCTCAATCTCATTCCCAGCCTGGTCGAGATTCTGGAGGCCGACACCTCCGCCCCGTCCGCAGATCCCAAGCCGG
>PNKB01000100.1 GCA_013997645.1 Cyanobacteria bacterium PR.3.49 | reverse complement strand
CGAGCGCTTTTGAGATTGTGCGGGACATAATTTGCCATAATTCTGTGGACATTCATCTCTCGAAATGCAAACTCAATGCCCCTGCCTACTGCTTCGGTCATATAGCCTTGACCTTGCATGCTCTCCTCGAGGCTGTAACCGAGATAGCAAAATTGAGCCGCGCGGCGGATTATCGAAGTGAAATTGACACTGCCGATGACGCGGTCGTCAAATTCATCACCTTGCTGGCGGAGAAAGACAAACATATTGATCGCCTGGTCATCCTCAAAAGCTTGTTGATATTTGCTCAAGGTTTCAGCCCAGTGCCGTGCCGTGTAAAAAGAATCCGGCATTATGGCCTGTGAATTAGCAACATGCAGTCTGTTTCTTCGATAATAATCGGCGACTGCTTCGGCCTCTCTGCTGTCAGGCATGCGCAGCACTAGGCGCTCAGAACATAAAAACGGCAGTGTCTTTGCGGCCGTCATCGACCTGCCTCCTGCGTTTTTTCTGCTGTCAGTTTTTTCCTTTTATTTGCCTGGGCAATATCATTTTCACTGACCGTCTTCACATGGACCAAAACGCGTTCATGAATCTTGTGGATGATGACATCTGAAAGGATTCGCCAGTAAAAATACGGCTCCATGCGGTTTTGATACCAGGTCGTGCCTTCCAATTCCGTACCGGCGTCGCTTGTCTTTCGCAGCAAGAATTGCCCCATTTTGCTCATCATATATCCGTTCAAATGAGGCGGATGCAGGTCAGAATAAATGGATGTCTCATTCATTGGACGTGCTTGAGATATGACATCAAACTTAAGAAGACGAGGAGCTTCGTAGACGGTGATCGGCTCCACGAAAGTGCCCGTATTGAAAACGCAGCGCCTTATCGCACCATATCCGGTGCCAGAGATTGTGGCGTGAGTCGGATAGGCGATCCCGGCTTTGAAAATCAAATCATCTGGAGGTTTCATAGGCGGAAAGCAGACAACGCGGTTCCAAACTGCTGAAGGACCGGCGTCGACCGAAACTGCTGTGCTTACTTTATAAACTGGAGGTGTGGAGGGGCTGGAGATTTCCCACATCGTCATCAGCGGCAAAAGAATAGCAAGAGAACCCGTGATTCGCGGCACTTCGTCCTTAATGACAGGTCCCTGAATTCGATAAGCAATGGATCCGCCGATCATTGCTACGAATGCAATCAGCGGAAAAGCCATAATCAGGCAGACAATTCCTTCTATATGAAAAAGAATAGCGCCCAAACCTGTGAGGAAAAGTGCCAGAAATGATGCTTTAACACACTCAAATGAGGTGCGCCGCTTCTTATAGCCATAAAGAATGGGGGCAATGATGCTCACTGCAAAAGGCGCGGCAATGAATAAGCTCCAGCCGTAATTGCCTAGAATCGCTGCAGCAGCGTAAACGAAAGCGACCGCAAAAGGCACAGGCAGAGCGCTGGCAACCAGAATCGTATACCACTTATTTTCCGGGATGACTTTGTCCAGAAATTCTCTTATTGCAGTGTCGGCCCTTCTCGAACGCAGGCTTTCGACAACAGTTTGCGGCTCGCGGCTCAGCTCACCTTTTTTGAATTCGGCCGGTTTGAACTCTTTTGCGGCAAAAACTCCACCCTCGTCTTTCTGCTTTTCTTCAATTTGCGACCTGGAATTTTTTATCAAATCAAATTCGTCATCGTCTCTTTGTGATGGCAACCAGATCAGAACCTTGAAAAAAACCAGATTTATTATCGGAAAGAAAAACCAGATAACCATCCAGAGAGGCAGTTCAGTTGCCCGCAGCCTTCGTATCGTCAAGACTGCTCCCGAATAGACGAATGGCAACGAGATCAGCAGCATCGTTGAGTAAAAACGAAAGTCCGGAGTTGCAATACCGGTTGAAGTCAATGTGAGAGCCGGAGCAAAATAATCGATAAAGGACCAGGGGCGATGAAAGATCAGCTGAGAAACCGACATGTCAAGTAAATACTTCACACTCATGAGACTGGCCCCGAATATGAAATAGGGGGCTCTATCTATGGTTCCGTCATAGCGATAGAGGTCGGATGCCTTGATCCGCAGTGCCATTTTGCCCATGAATTCTCTTGGCTATGCTGACTGGAAAGAAGAGATCTTAGCGCAGTTTTGCCTTCGCTCACGCCTTGTGCAAACAGTTCTATGGGACAATCAGTGGTGCTTTTGATGGATGTCCGATTGTGCTGAAAAAGCGTTTTAGTCCGACCGCCCAATTTTTTACTTCAAACATGCTCGCAGCGATCATGGTGTTTTCGCTCACGGGTTGTGGTGAAGCTTCCAAAAAAGCTGATTTTGAAAAACTGATCAAATCCTCCAATCGAGCGCGCTCTATCGGCCATGAAGATCTGGCCGCCAATGATCTTAAAGAGGCGCTTGAGTTGTTGCCGCCCCAAAGCAATTCAGATAGGACAATGGCGGTCAATCTCATTTATCCTGAAATACTTGCACTGGCGGCGGATTTGCGTAAGTCCGGTCGACTTTCGCTTTCTAATACCATGTATGACCGGGCAATTGAAATTGAGAATGATTGCACATTACCTGATAAGGCTTCGGCTTCATCTCTCAAGAAAGAAACCGAGAAAATGTTTGATATAGAGGAAAGCATTCTCGCCAAAGCAACTTCTACGAATGATTTGAGGGCTAAGGAAGAGGCTCTGGAAGCGACTACCAATGGGTTCAAAGACTCCCTTTCTAAAGGCGACTACGAGATTATCCACAAGGAAGGGATGAAACATTTCGAGCGTGTGCGATTGGTCTCAGGCGAGGCAGGGCAACTTTACGAGGGCATTCGCAAAGTAGTCCTGAATGCCTTGAAAGCAGAGGACAAGTATTCCGAAGCGATTGCTCTTTTAAAACGTGATGTCAAAGACCTGGACACTTTTTCGCAAGAAGATTTGAAAAACGCGGACACCGACTCTATTCAAAATGCATATTACTTGAGCAGCGCACTTTGCGACTTGGCAAAGCTTGAGGCTGCAAGCGGTGATTTGCAGGAGGCAGAAGCGAATGCTCGCAGAGCTTTGCATCTGGCTACCCTTCTGGGTGGAAAAATGGTGCAAGAAAAAGCATTCAGCCAAATTGTCCTGGCCGATATTTTGCGAATCAAAGGGCAAAACGAGCAAGCGCTCGCCCTAGCGAAGAGCGCATTTGCCATTATGGGAACAGCTAATTTCTCGCTGGGCTACAGAGCTCGTGCACTGGCACAAATTGCCAAAATCGAAGCGGCGCTGGGGAATAAAGACGGCGCGCAGAAAGTCTGCGATTCAATTTTTGAAATGACCAAGCAAGCAAGAGCAGTCGATGACATTATTGATTCTCTAGCTGTTGCAGCTGTATATTTTCAAACTGCCGGCAACGAGAAAAAGTTTCTGCAGACCAAAGAACTGCTGGTTGCAAAAACACTGTCGCCGAAAGCGCCTTACTACGCGAATGAAGCGGCTTTTGAGATGCTCGGCGATTCGTCAAGAAAGCTTTCTAGATTTTCTGAAGCGTTAGGATATTATCAGCAAGCGCTTAAATATTCCTCAAAAGAACACACAGCAAAACTTGGTGAGAAAATTGCTGAGTGCAAGCAAAACAGGCGGTAAGTCTTTTGATGAAACAGCAAAAAACATCCAGCATTTTGCGCATTCATCGACAAAGAGTGCTTACACTGAGCATTTGTTGTGCGGCGTTTTTATTATTCGGCTGTTCGTCTAAGTCCCAAAAAGATGATTTGCCTGCTCTCGTCAAATCTTCGGCGAAAGCGCGCGCCGGTGGACATGAAGATGCGGCAGCCAATGATTTGAAAGAAGCCTTCGAGAGACTTCCGCAAAAAGGAAGTGCCAGGCGAATTGAATGCATAAACCAACTGTACCCCGAAACAATCGAACTTTCGATCCTCTTGCGCCAGCTTGGACGTCTCTCTCTTGCCAATACAATGCTGGATAAGGCCATAGAAATCGAACCTGAGTGCACAATTAAAGACAAGCAATCAGCGGTCGCTTTGAAAAAAGAAACCGAGCGTGTCGGTGAAATGGAAGCAACTTTGATTAAGCGCGCGGACAAAGCAAAAGAGTTAAGAGATGGACTGAAAGAGCTGAAACATACAACCCGAGATCTGTCGAACTTATTTGCCAGAGGTGACTTCGAGCAGGTGGCGCGAGATGGACGCAAGCATCTTGAGATTTTGAGAAAAAGCAGAGGCGCTGCCAGTAATGCTTATTGCGATGCGAGGCGATTGGTTGTCGAGTCGATGTTGCAGCAAGACAATATCGAGGGTGCGATAAAACTATTGGAGGACGATGTCAACGAGCTGAGTAATTTCAAGGACCATGATTTGCGCAATGGTGATGAAGAGGCTGTTGAAAGTGCAATGTATCTAGCTCCCCTGCTTGGCGAAATAGCAAATCTTGAAGTGACGGTTGGGAAGTTCGATGAAGCTGAGAAAAATGCCCTTCGCTCCTTTGAACTGGCAAGAATCATGGGCGGCAAAGCATCTCCTGATTCCAACGGCGGTCAACTTGCCTATGCCGCCATTTTGCAATCGAAAGGAAAGAACAAAGAAGCGCTCGATGCGGCCAATGCCGCCTTGCCATTCTTTCAAAGGTCCAGAGCGAATCGAGCCCTTCGCGTGCGCTGTTTATACACAATTGCGCATTTGCAAGAAGCGCTCGGAAATACGAAGTTAGCCAAGAAAGGATATGACCATCTGATCCTGGAAGCTAAGGAAAATCCACAGCCCGGAAGTTCTAGCATTTCGCTTGCGCTGGCGGCTGCGTTTTATAGAACTCAGACAGAAAATGAATACTCAAAGCTGAAAGATGAAGCGATTAAATTGGCAAGCCGAAAAGGCGAACCGAAATCATCTATTCAAGTGATGTATGAAACGCTGGGAGATTCATCTGTGAGGTTCTCCAAGTTTACTGAAGCGCAGTCCGATTATGAAAAGGCATTGAAATATGCACCGGAGTTTCAAAAAGAAAATTTGCAAAAGAAAATTGATCTGTGCAAAAAGAATAGGTCAGTGACTTCCTGAAACTCAAATGAAACTGTTTCTCTTTTTGCTTTCTTTTGCGCTCAATTTGACGGGCTTCAGTCCAAGCTGAACTAATTGACGTGTGACAAGGTCGAAAAATTTCTGTCTATCGGCTCCACGAATGACAGCAAGGTGGTGCGCTTCAGCCAGGCAAACCGGGTAACC
Source organism: Cyanobacteria bacterium PR.3.49 (assembly GCA_013997645.1). Taxonomy (GTDB): domain Bacteria; phylum Cyanobacteriota; class Vampirovibrionia; order Obscuribacterales; family Obscuribacteraceae; genus QKMZ01. The sequence continues at coordinate 14,430 of PNKB01000100.1, read as the reverse complement.
CATGCCCTTTTTTACTTGAGCATTGAGCGTCTGCAAACCTCTATCCAGAAGTTCTCTGTGGTCGAGCATCCAGCGAGGAAATTCTATGCGTGCCGTTTCATTGCCGACATTGAAATATGTAAAACAGATCCTGTGCTCCGCTCCCATCAGCTTGGTCACCGATGCACCCGAAAGAAACGCTGCCGAGCGCTCGGAATATTTGAGCGAACTGGCGACAAGCTGTCTGTCGCTCATCGGCCAGATTTGAGAGCAGGGAAAATCTTCCTCATTCAATTGCCCGCAATGATCTCGGCAATGACTGTTCTCATAAGGGCAAATATAAACTCGCAAATCGTTGACAAGATCGGCGCTGCGGCTGTTGCTCAAATAACCGAAGAGCGGCACGCCGGCATCGTGAAGCTTTTGGAATTCATCGGCCATCCGTTTTAAGTAGGAATCTATGTAACCGCCTGGCATTTTTTCTACAGACCAGGGAATCAATGAACCATCCAGGAATGCCACCACAGGCGCACCACGCAAGAGTGATTGCAAAGACAATTCGACTAGTTTCTCCAGCTCGAGCATTTGTCGCTCGAGTGAAACATACAATTCGTCTATGTGCATGCGACGCCTGTCTACAAGCGGATAGAGGTCGTCGTCTGTGTGAAAGAGTCGCGGTTCGGTATCCAGGACGGGCGGCGCTTTGATGCCGTAACTGATGATTGCGGAGCCGACATTGAGAAGAAAACAATTGTGCACTTCATGATGGCTGGGCATGATTTGCGAGCCATCGACAGCTACTACCGTTACTGGATCGCCGGCTGTTGACTGACTGACTCTGATAGGCTTATCGATAGGTTCTTGGGGTATTGCCGTCGGCCACCATGTCCAGGCTCGATTCAGCTCCAGTTTTTGCTTGAAAGCTTCTTGATTGGCAATAGCGCTTTTGTAAGCTGCTTCTGCCGCTTCAAACGTATCTTCCTTTTCCAGGGCCGCACCCAGTCCATCAGTGCCGACTTGCTCGATTTGCTGGATTAATTTACGGAAGTCCAGCATTACTTTTCTCCCGCGCTTGCCGATTGATTGCGCCTGATTTTTTCTTCGTGCCGTTTGAAAATGGAACGGATTTTCTGCAAATTTCCCTTAGCTTGCGCAAGGGCCAAGTCCTTGTTTTCATTTGCTGGAATACTCTTCAGCACTTTTTTCAAGATATCATCCGCTTGAGCAAAACATTCTTCGGTAGAACTCTTGCCGGCCAATCGCCGAAAAAGGTCAGCCAAATTTTTTATTGATTCGGCAAAATTGCAAGAGCGAATAAGGCCTTCGATCAGGTGAGCGTCCAGCTCATCGATGACTATTTCATTGCTTGCTTTTGTTATCTTGAATTTCGCTGCGCTTAAATTTGCGGGCACTACAGGCGATGATAGCGAAACGAGCCTTAAAAATAGATCGCAAAGAGAAATGGCCAGTGCATGAATGGTTTTATCCTCTTGCAAAAAAGGTCCTGGACAGTCGGCAGTGGGCTCCAGCACCAGATACACGTGGAGGCTATCGAAAAAAAAGTCGATCAGTTTAGCATGTAATGCCAGTCCTTCTTCTTGTATTAAAGATACGACTGAAAACCAAAGACCTCTCGTTTCTGCCGAAGCGGCGGCGGGTATGTCGAGACGCCTCACCATCACTTCTTTCATGTCGCTCCAGCTATCTTTGGCTTTGATGCCTGACTCTTTGCCAAATGAAACAGCCTCTGCAAATCGATAACGGGCCAGCCATTTATGCAATTTCTCTTGCAGTTGTTCCTGAGCCAGAAGAAATGACTCACTTTCCTTGACTGTTTGCGTGCTTATAAATCCGTAGCTGATACTGACTTGAGGCATGACAGCGCGTTGGGAATTCTTTGTGCAAAGCTGGCGAGATAATCTGTCCAGCACCATCTTAGACTCTAATTTTGCAGTGTCCGGCAAGTAAATGAAGAAGCGTCCACGACCTCTAGCCGCAACGAGGTCATCCTGCCTTAATTGGGCGACGATCTCGGCTTCGATGGCTTGTTCGAGCCTGCCGGCTGCTTGCGCACCAAATGTTTTTTCTGCGTGCTCGAACTCGATAATAGTGATTGACGCAAGCGAAAACTTTTGATTGTCCGTTTTGATTTTCTCTGCCAGCGTCTTGATTGCTACTGACTTGCTGGTTTTTGCAGACTTTTTTGATTTAGCAGTATGAAGGCGTCTTTCCAGCCCGGGTCGCAACAGCTCAGGCTGCGTGCTGTCAGGCTGAAGCTTCTCCGGCTTGTGCTTTTCCGGTTTTTCACGGGAAGGCAAAATGGCTTCTCCTGGGAGCCGGGCTGCTAATATACTTGAGTGATCCTAGCAGATCGGGACAACTGCATATGTCGAAAAAAGAGCTCAAACCTCTTCAATTAACGGCCGACCTGGCGCCTACTCTTGCACAGCGTGTATTTCAAATCCGCCAAATGCGCAATCTCACTACAAAAGATTTGGCGGCAATGTCGCGTTTTTCTCAAGGACGAATTGAAGATATCGAATCGGGCATTGAGACATGGTTGTCGGCAACCGACAGGCAATTGTTGGCTCGAGCATTGAACATCGAGCCGATTCTTCTTCAAGAAGTGGAAGGCAAAAGGCTCTCTTCAGTCAGCGATGACAAGAAATTGAAGATACAAGAAGAATTGGCTCAAAAAATCTTACAGGGTCAAAAAGAGCATACGTGTCCGAATTGCGGCGGGATTTTGAAATCATCTGTCGAGCACGGTCTTGATCTGGATGGTCGAGTACAAGAATTTGCCAGGGCTTTTTGTCTCAAATGTCCTTTCGTGCTAAAAGCCTAGCCCCACCACGCGGAGTCGAATTTTGAGAATACTAATTTCCAACGATGACGGCATCAATGCCCCTGGAATACGCACTCTTGCAGAAAGGCTTTCAAGAGACACCGCCAATGAGATCTATGTAGTCGCTCCGGATCGCGAGCGCAGTGCAACCGGTCATTGCCTCACACTGCACAAGCCTTTGAGAGTTCAGGAAGAAGAATTGCCGGGACAAGTCAAGAAAGCCTGGTCGACCACTGGAACACCGAGCGATTCTGTGAAACTTGCCGTGTCGCAATTATTGCCTGAAAAACCCGACCTGGTTATCTCCGGCATTAACAATGGACCCAATCTGGGCAGTGAGATTCTTTATTCCGGCACCGTTGCTGCGGCAATGGAAGCAGCTTTTCTTGGACTTCCCTCGATTGCCGTCAGTTTGTTCTGGGGAGAGAATCGCCGATTCGATGTGGCCGCGGAATTCATTGCGCGCTTGCTTCACACCGTGCCCGACATGAAGATGCGAGAGCGAAGCTTGCTGAACATCAATGTTCCCAATCTTCCCTTTGAAGAAATTGCCGGGGTTTCTGTCACCGAAGCTGGTATCAGATTGTATGACGATCGTTTTGAAAAACGCGAAGATCCGCGTGGCAAATCATATTACTGGCTGACTGGACACGCTGTCGATAAGCATGAAGCCGACACCAGTGATGTTTATGCCGTTTTGCACAAACGTATTTCGATTACCCCTGTCGTTTTCAACATGACCGACCATCAAGCGATAACCAGGTTAAGTTCGCTCAGCGAAATTGGTGCGGCGCTCGATTCGGCGCGTACGGCAGGCAAAGCATCTTCGCAGGTGGGAAGCTGATGAAAAATGGCGCAAAAAAAACAGAGCCCGCCGGTTTGGATCCGAACCTGGCTGTCGGTGTTTTTTTTCGCGATCCGCAATGGCTTTTCAAAACCGGTGTGGGCGGCTTTCTCAATGTTTTGTCCTTCATACTTTGCGCTTTGAATTACATGCTCATTCCAGTCGCATTTTTGATGTGGGGTGTAGTAACCGGTTATGTTTTGAGAGCCGCGCGCGCTCAAATGGCCGATCCGCAAGGCAAGCTGCCTGAGTGGAATGACTGGATGGATCTTTTGATATCCGGTTTGACCTGGATGGCCATCTACACGGGCCAGTTGCTTTTCTTCTTTTCCGTTTTTTCAGTACTCATGCTGGTCGGGCTGGAGACGAAATTGGTAAGTGCGGTTAACCCACATAATTTGCAGTGGTCATTCGGCACCTTGTTCGGTCTATCCGGACTGGCCTTGATGATGGCGCTCAATTCCGCATATTTGATGATCAATTTGGCTCAAGAAGAAAAACTTTCCGGCGCTTTTGCCGTCAACGTCGTTGTAGAAAAGGTCCTTGCCAGCCCTGGGAATTTCATCCTGGCCTGGCTTCTTTCGCTGGGCATACAAATGGCGGCATTTTTGCTGCCGGCACTGAGCGTGATAGGAATGTTCTTTTTGCCTTCGATCTGGTTTGCCGGTCAGCTTTTGAGCGCACTGGTATTGGCCCAGGCGTGGACAACCGTACCGCGTGAAATTCCAGTTGGAAAGAGCGCATCTGCAGCTTAGCGCTTAACTACAGTTTTCAGGCGGCCTTCATTTGTGTAATAGAGCTGGTGTTCGTGATGGACTGGTCCCTGAACGTAGGGTGAGCCCATCGGGGTGGCGATAGGCGGTGAATGGTTTTGCTTGTACCAGGCAGCGACCCACTTCCAAACTTCCATAACCTTTTGATAGCTTGCCTTTGCGAATTTATTACTAACCACCCAGGCAGCGTCGGCGGCCTCTTCCAGTGATTTGGGAACTGTAATTGTTGTTGTGCGCCCGTGGTTTTGAATCAGAGGAGCAGCTGCTTTATTTGCTGGTTTCGGCGCCAGGTTTGGAACCGCTATCGTAATGGGGCGCGGCATTCCGGGGATGACGGCTGCAATTTGCCTGCCTGAATTATCGGACGGCTCGACGACGTGCTTGGCTGTGGCGGCTTGTGAGCTGGTCAAGGCTGACAGAATGCAAACTCCGAGCAGGAGATGTTTGCCGCATCCTTTAGATATAGATTCGGTCATGGGCGCTCCGCAGTCTGCTTTGAGGCTGAAAACCCGGCTCCACGTATGAATACGAGCTGAGCGCCGATTATCTCACAGTCTTTCAGCCTGAAGAGCGCCTGATGAGCAAAGATTTGATTATATCTTGATAACCGAAATGCCGTCCCGCTCCTCAATTCGGCGGCTCAGTGCGATCTTCCGGTCTTAAGAGGGACGTAATTGCGGGCGTAAAGTCGGCGCAATACCCTATTTGGAGCTTTAGGTACTTATGGTAGGATAAGCTTAATCGTTCTGGCTTTGAGCGCTAGAGTGAGTAATGTACCTTGATTCCATGGGTTCATGGACGAAACGCAAAGCAGTAACAAATCCAGTTCAGACGACCCTCCTCAATGGTGCTCGTCTTTTCGTGCGGCTAGTTATCTAAATACTTTCAAGCCTTCAAGATTCCGGCCGGTGCAAAGCACACAGCCGGTTTTCGATTTCAGGGGTTTTGGCGGCTGATAAACAAAGGAGCAAGCATTCGCAGCGCGGATGTGTGAGTTGTTATTTTTCAAATTCTTTGGATTCCAGTTCTGATCATATTTAACGCCTTCTTCGTGGCGGCCGAAATGGCGCTTGCCCGCGTTAGAAGAACGCGCATCGATCAGCTTGCCGAAGAAGGAAATCGTGGTGCCATTCTTACTCAGAAAGCGATGGAAGATACGGACGGTTTCATCGCCGCCTGCCAGTTAGGCATCACTATCGCCACCCTGTGTCTTGGTGCTGTCGGCGAATCGGCATTTGCTGAGGATTTGGCCAAATTGGTCGAACATCTCTTCTCAGGAATGATCACAAGCGAGTCGATACTCTCGGTAGTAAAAGGCTTTTGCTATGCCGTTGCTTTCACGATTACTGCATTTTTGCAGACGGCATTCGGAGAACTGCTTCCGAAACAGTGGACGTTTCAGCGTGCAGAGCAGACCATCATGATTTGCATCTATCCGATGAATGTCTGGTGTTTTATCACTCGCCCGTTCAACATTATCCTCAAAGGTTTTACCGAGATAGTAATGCGGGCTTGCGGTGTCAAACAAGTGCTGGAGCATGATCAAGTTCACTCGGAAGAAGAGCTTAAAATGCTGGTTTCCGAGAGTCATGAAGGCGGCGTTCTTGAACCGGAAGAAGAGGAGATGCTGCACAGCGTTTTTGATTTTGCTGAAACCACCGCCGGTGAAATCATGACGCCTAGAACGGATCTTGTTGGTATTGCCGGCAGTGCCACTGTGAAAGCTTTCGTAGATCTGGCCTTGAAACATGGCTTTTCTCGTTTGCCGGTTTTTGAAGATAACCCGGACAATATTTTCGGCTTGGTGCATATTCGCGACTGCCTGCGAGCTATCTTGGAGCACAAAGAGTCAACGCATGTGGGGGAACTGGCCCGCAAAGTTCTTGTAGTGCCTGAAAATAAGAGCCTCGGCGATCTCCTGCCTGAGTTTCAAAAGATGAAAACTCACATGGCTATTGTCGTGGATGAATATGGTGCCACACGAGGCATCGTCACCCTGGAAGATCTGCTTGAAGAACTGGTCGGCGAAATTGCCGATGAGTACGATATCGTCAAAGAGTATATTCAACATCAAAGCGACGGTTCGATCATTCTTGATGGCAAGCTCGATCTCGAAGAAGCAAATGAAAAGCTCGGTCTCGATATTGAAGACGAAGAATTTAACACCATGGGCGGTCACGTCTTCGGATTGCTTGGCCATGCACCCGAACTTGGTGACGAGATTGAGACCGACGATTATGTTCTGCGTGTTGAAGAATCGGATCGCCGCAGAATTAATAAGCTGCGCTTGATCATGAAGAAGAAGCCTGAGCCGCCGGCCTCCGAGAGCAATGGTACAGGCACCTCTGCCAAGAAATCGCGCAACACGAAATCAGTGGAGGTTCCTCGCAATTAGCGCGACGGAGACACCTACTAAGGCGCAACTTTCTAAGCTGGCTCGCGTTTTTCATACGAAAAAACGCCTGGGTCAAAACTTTCTTGTCGATCCCGAAGTCCTCTCACGGATCGCTGAAGCTCTCAAGCCGCAAGCGCATGACTGCGTTGTCGAAATCGGTCCCGGTCTGGGTTTTCTCACCCGCTTTTTGTCCCAATCAGGTTGCCGGATTTTGGCTGTTGATCTGGATAGAGAATGCGTCGAAGAGCTCAACAAAATGAACATTCCCGGTGTGGAAATTCACCATCAAGATTTCCTTCAATTCGATCTGATGTCTATCGAATGCCAATCTTTGAAAGTCGTAGGCAATGTTCCTTACCAGATTACAACTCCGATTGTGGCAAGACTCTTTGGCGAAATTGGCGCACCATCTGCCTGGTTGTCCAAAATTGACAGTGTGGTCATGACCGTGCAGAAAGAAGTGGCTGAACGGTTTGTAGCTAATCCAAACAATAAGAATTATAGCCAGATCACTCTTTTGATCAAATATTTCGCCGAGGCCGAAATGCTCGAGGTGATACCGGCGCAGTCTTTTATCCCAGAGCCGAATGTAAATTCGGCGGTCATACGCATGACGCCTCACAAGAGCCCGCCTGTTGATTGCTCCGATCACAAACTGTTGCGCCAAATTATTCGTGCCGGTTTCAAGCAAAGACGCAAAATGCTAAAGAACAATCTTTCTTTTCTCAACCTTACTGAGGCGGAATTAGGCGCGCTGTTTGCATCCTTAAAGATTGATCCGATGGTGCGAGCGGAGCGGCTTTCCCTGGACCAATTTGCTAAAATCGCCAACGCAGTGGCAGCCCGAAGGTGACAGATGCCGACGGAGACGGAAAAGCGGATTTGTGTAAAAGCACCCGCCAAGATCAATCTCACATTTGACGTGACAGGCAATTTGCCTGGCGGATATCATTCTATTGTTTCGCTTTTTCATGCCATAACCCTTGAAGATTGGCTTTCCGTCCAGGTTGAGCCACAAGATATTGAAGAAATGAAAGTGCAAATCGCCGCAGAATTCGTCGGTGAGCCAGGCGTTTTTCCACTCGACCAGAATAATCTGATTGCCAGGGCTGCGAAGGTTTTTCATGAAAAGACCCAAATGCTGACTCATCATTTTGTGCGGGTTGCGGTTAGAAAGCAAATTCCCATCGGCGCCGGGCTGGCCGGAGGGAGTTCGAATGCCGCCGCCATGCTTGTCGCACTGAATAATGTTTTTGGCTGCCCACTCAGCATTGCGGACTTGTCTGAGCTTGCCATCACGCTCGGTGCCGACGTCCCCTTTCTTATTTCGGGCAGCACGCAATTGGGCAAAAGCAAAGGTGAGGATCTGTCACCTGTTGCATTTGCTGAACGTTTGACATTTATAGTCGTGAAGCCGCGCCAATTGTCTGTTTCGACTCCGGCTGTGTTTGCCGAATATGATCGGTGGATGGAAGAGAAAGGTGGCAACTGGAAGCCGATCATAAATCATCAAGGAGCGATTGATGCTCTGCAACATGGTGATCTGGAATCTGCCACCAAATGTTTTGCCAATATATTCGAACCAATTGTTTTTCAAATGCACCCGCCTCTGGCATCGATAAAGCAGCGGCTGCTGGATCTCGGCTCTTGGTCCGCTCAGCTGAGCGGCAGCGGTCCGAGCATATTTGGCGTTGTCGCCAATATGGATATGGCACACATGATCAGGCGCAAGCTGAAAGAAACAGAGGCAAGAGGAGAGGCGCCCTGGTTGAATGAAAAAGGCTGGCAGCTCGATTGTTATTTCGCTCAGTCATCAGGAGCCGGTGTTTGTCTCGACGTGGAGATGTCTGGTTAAATGCCAAAGAAAGCAATGGCGAAACAAGTTGCGCCCAAACTAAAAGGAAAAACTTCTTCTAAGGCAAAACCGGCTGCCAAGGCATCTGAAAAGCCGGTCAAACTGGTGCCCAAACCCCTGGCGCACGAAATGATGAAGCGTTTGCAGAAGCTCTATCCGGATGCCGACTGCGAGCTGAATTTCGATTCGCCGTATCAGCTTTTGACGGCTGTGATTTTGTCTGCACAAACTACTGATGTGCAGGTCAATAAGGTAACAGGTAAGCTCTTTTCTCGCTTTCCTACAGCCAAATCCCTGGCCGAAGGTTCTATCGATGAAATCAAGGAGATCATCAAGCCGACCGGCTATTTCAATGCCAAAGCGCAAAGTATTCAAAATTGCGCGCAACAGTTGGTGCTGCGTTTTGGCGGCAAGGTGCCCAATACCCTTGAGGAGCTGACGACGCTTCCGGGTGTGGGACGCAAAACTGCAAATGTCGTGCTGGGAGTTGAATTTGGGCAGCGCGGGTGGACTGTCGACACACATGTGCAGCGCCTGAGTAAGAGGTTGGGACTGACAAAAAATGCCGATCCTTACAAAATTGAATTGGACTTGATCAAATTATTTCCCGATGAAGATTGGTCCAATTTATCGATAACGATTATTTGGCACGGCAGAAGAATGTGTTTTGCCCGCAATCCGGACTGTCCGGCCTGTCCACTAAACGACATTTGCCCGAGCAGCATGGTTTGATTGGCAAGATTATGCAAGATTTCAAATAAGCACTGTATTATGGCTAGAATGTCTGAGTCCACGCCCCAAAAACGTGAGTTTCGTCCCGCCACGCCCAGTCCGTGGCTGATCAAGGCGGCGCAGACTCTTGTGCATACCGAATTGTCTCTAAAATACAAGTTGCACATAGACAAAGACAGTTTGGAAATGTTGAAAGGACTGCCCGAGGGTGCCGGTGCGATTCTTATTCCCAATCATGCCGATGAAACCGATCCGCGCATCTGTCTTGAGCTTTCTCGCCTGACCGGAAAGCGCTTTATTTCCATGTGCAATCGAGAAGCCTTCGACGAAATTTACGGATTGGCCGGGTGGGCACTGCAGAGACTGGGGCACTTCTCGGTCGAGCGCGGTGCACATGACTCTAAAGCAAAGGAATTTGCCATTGAGACAGTTAAGCAAGCCAAGGACATTCTGGTCATTTTTCCTGAAGGCGAGATTTTTTATCTGAATGAAAGGGTGCAGACTTTTCACAGTGGTGCTGTGGAAATCTGCATGCAGGCAATTTTAGAACAGCGAAAAGTGGATGAGAATTTCAAAGCATTTCTTGTGCCGATGGCGATTAAGTATCACTACAAAGTGCCGATCGAAAATTTGCTTTTGACCAGAATTGAAAAGATGGAGGCTCGGCTTTCGATCAAAACCTACGCGCCAACCCTGGCCGGCCGGCTGCGTTGCATTCAAAAGACGCTCTTGGAGCGCGAGCAGGAAACATTCAACATTCAGATTGAAACGACAGGGCAAGATGATCTCGCTCAAGAAATAGTGGAGACGGAAAATGCCATTATCAGCCAGGTTGAAGAAAAGCACAAAGATTTACCCGTCTCTCAGGCGCATCTCATCGATCAATCATGGCAATTGAGCGCCGCATTGAAAGAGAGTCTGGCAGAAGAAGCCGATCACGCCGTGAAAATGGAAATACAAAGAGAAATCGATGCTCTTCGTGAAGTCGCACAACTTTCCAGTTGGCGTCCGCAATATTATGGCGACGATACATCGCCGGATCGGCTTGCCGAAGCACTGCTGAAGATGGAAAGAGAGCTTTATCGCATAAAGCGACCGCAGCCGCTCACCACCCGTGATGTCTTTGTCAAACTGGCCGAGCCGGTCGATTTATCGACGGTAATTGACCAATATACAAAAGACTCTCACGCAGTCCGCCATAATTTGACTGGCGACCTCCACGAGAAAATTCAAGGGATGGTTGACGAACTGATTGAGCGTGCCAAAGCGAAAGGCAAGCGCGGTCTTTAGTAACCGGGAATCTAAAAGGCGATGCGAAGATTAGTCCTTATCTTGCTTGATGCATTGCTGGTGGCAGCAGCTCTGGTAACGATCACCAGCTTCCTGGGTGGGTTGCACTTTTTCTTTGAATGGATGAGTCACGCTCGGACCTTAATATGTATTTTTTGTATTTTGCTGACTTTATTCCTGATGATTTTTTCAACCCGCAAAAGGGTCTGGATCTGTATGTTTCTGTCACTTATAAATGCCGTGCAAATTATTTCTCTTTACGTGCCTGAGCGCGCACAGCCCAGGGGGAGCGGCACGCAGTTCAAATTTTTACAAATGAATATCTGGGGCGGCAAAAACAAGGAAATCAAATCGGTTATTGCGCTGATTGAAAAGGAGAATGCCGAGGTTGTCGGCATCTCGGAGTTGACCAATGAAACCTGGAGTAAGCTTGGTCCGAAGTTGAAACCTTACCCTTATCAGGTTGTGCAACCCAGTTATGGTGGCATTGGTCTATTCAGTAAATTTCCGATCGAAGATGGGAAGCTGGAGCATTTTGGCGCGATGAAACGCCCTCGCGTGGTGGCGCGTCTTAAAATTAGAGATCGATACATAAAAGTCGTTTTCGCCCATCCGATCATTCCCATGCGCAAAATCGGATTTCGCGATGCTGAGTTCGTACAACTGGCTAAGGACGTCAATTCTGCAAACGAGCCGGCAATTCTTGCCGGCGACTTGAATTGCACGCCCTGGTCGTACAAATTCTATGAATTGATGAGAAATGCCAATCTCAAAGACTCGGAAAAAGGATTCGGCTATCAACCCTCATGGAGCACTTTTCACTGGCTTCCTCTCTTTTGTATCGATCATCTTTTGACGACCAGAGAATTCTCAATTTTGAAACGTTACAGCGGGCCCTATGTAGGCTCCGATCATCTGCCTGTAATCACTGTATTGAGCCTGCACTAAATCGGCAAAATTTTTGATAAACTCGTCAGAATTGAAGACACAGGTCATCGATTTGACGAAGAAAAGCCTGACAGCAAGACGATTTGCATTATTTGTATCGGCATTGCATATGCTCTGTCTATCCCTGCCTGCAAATGCCCAAACACCTGTGTCGAGTCCGACGATTAGCCAGGTGCCGACATCATCGCCTTCAGATATTGTTCCTTCCGGAACAGCAAACCTCAATCCGTCTCTCAAGCTATTTGCGAGCTTCACAGGCGCGCTCAATGTGATGAAGGAGATTGAATCGCTGCAGTCTGATTTGAAGAACATAGACCTGGCAGCAAGCTCACCCATGGCATATATGTCCAAGCGTCAGAAATTCGTCTATTTACGAGGAAAGTTGAATTCGATTTTGGAAACTTCCAATCTGGAAGTGAATTCCACGCGCGGTCATATCGAGCTTTTGATGTCACAGGTGCAAACACAGCAAGCAAAAATGGTTGAGAAACGCGCTCGTACACTGAGGCGCAATACGATTATCAACTTTGTCAGCGGCGGAATCACAAAACTGGCAGGTTACTCGATCGCATTGGGCGGAGCCGACACGCCTTCCAACATTCTTGAAATATTCGACGGCGGCGTGCAATGCACCTTGTCGGGCACCGTGATTAAGGATTTGCATTCAGAAAGTCTCGTGGTTGGGCAAATGCCTGAAATGTTGACACAACTCTCGAAGTCCGATGACCCAAATGGAATCTACGCTCGACAAGTGTGGGACTATTTGAACGAGCCGGCAAACGGCGTGAGTGGGCAGCCTAGGCGGGTCGACCTGACCTCCGATTGGCAAAACAGAGGATTTTTCGACCGTCATACCAAAGCCAGTTCTATGCGTGAAAATTCTGCTCTTACCGGTAAACTCGCACTGGCACGCATTACTCCTCAATTGCTGGACGATCGCCTGGCTATGCTTTCTGAACTGAGATCGGTCGTTTCCGAGATGCACACCAGTTTGATGAAGTTGAGTTTGCACATCAAGCAGTCATATGCCGATGATCCGTCATTCGATTGGCCACTGGCAGCCAATTAGAAAGTGACGGTCAGAGCTTGCATGCGGGAAGACGCCTGCAGATATTCTACCTGTGCGTCTACAAGTTTGATACGCGCATCGAACAGTTGGCGCTCGCGCTGTGTAACTAAAAACACTGTACTGTCACCAAAGTTGAAACGTTTCTTTTCACCTGTGTAAACCGCTTCTGATTTTTCGACCTGCTTGGCCACAGCCAGATACTTTTCGTATGAAGCATTCAGTGTGGCGGCGGCATTCATCACCTCGGCGACCAGCCTCTGTCTTTCGGCTGTTTCCTCTGCATTCAATGCTTCGATATTGAATTGTGATGCTTTGATGCGACCGCGAGCATTTCGCAAATAGAGCGGTTGACTGAAAGTGACCTGGGCGCGAAAGACATTGCCGATGCCTGATACTCCGCCATCATAACCTTGTGTGTAGAGCGCGTCGGCTTGCGGCAGTAAATCATTTCTTGCCAGGCGCAATTGCAATTTGGCCTGTTCTCTTTCCAGTGCGATTCGTTTTAGTTCCGGACGTCTGTCGATTGCTCTTCTGACGCTCTCATCAATTTCCTGACCCGAGAAAGCCGCCGGTGCCGGCCATCCGTTTGGCACATTCAACTCATCGAGAAACGGCACAGGGCGCCCGTTATTATCGAATAGATAAACAGCCAGCTCGTACGTGGCTCTTTTGAACTCGAGCTCGGCGGCAATTTTATCGGCTGTCCTTCTCTGGAAATCTTCCTCGGCTTCGGTGACTTGAATTCTTGGCAGATCGCCGGCATTGGAGCGCTTTTGCGCCGCTGAGACGAGAAACTCAGACAGTTGAACAAGGTGACGTGCCACTTGCAATTTTCTGTGCGTCCCCACCCAGTTCCAGTAAGCCAGTGAGGCACGCAATAGGATATCGAGGCGATTCAAGGAAAATGCCTGTGTGGCTACCGGCTCGCCGAGCTTGGCTACCTTTTCCGTGGTATGGCGCTCGTTGACGATCAACCCTCGCAAAAGCGGCACCATCACGCCGCCGCCGAATTCGCCGATGAAGCCTGTTTCAATGAAAGGGGATTGAGACGAACGCGGATTAAAACGATAAGTTCCCAAAAGCGTAATACCAGAACGTGTTGGAAGTTCGATTACCGGTTGATTGAAGACCACCCTTTTAAGAGTGTCGAATTTGGAAGTATTTTGCATCCATGTGTAGCCGTTCATCGTCTTCAACATGGGATCGAAAACGCCTTGCACTTCAAGGCGCCTTGCTGATGCTATTCTTCGTCGTGCATCAAGAGCATCCAGTCGCGGATAATTATTGTCGACTGCGGAAAGAAAAATGGTCGGCGTGAGTTCCGTTGCGCCTTGAGTAATAGTAAACGAAATATCCGATTTGATGCGCTGCCGTTTTGCAAAGCCAAGCGGTTCATAAATTCCATCTGCTGCTTGAGTTTTTGGCAAGCACCAGATGATGTGGATCAGCAAGAGAAGAATAGAAATGACTTTCATCAATTAAATGCTTTGCTCATCGCTGCGTTTTGGAACTCTTCGATAAAGAATCGGACTGATCTTGAGGCTGGATGGTCGGCTGCCATCCATTCAACTGCCGCCAGAGCTCGTACCAGAGAGGCACGTCACTGAGAAGAATCCATCCGGTCACCTGGGCGCCCGGGCGCAGAATAGTCTCAGATGGCCATGGGTCCGCCTCTTTGTTTTCAATTGCTTTTTTGTCCG
>PNKB01000099.1 GCA_013997645.1 Cyanobacteria bacterium PR.3.49 | reverse complement strand
GTGCGCGCCAGATGACTGAAACGCTTGCCCGCACCAGCTCTGCATTTCGCATCATCATTGTCGAGGACGCCTCGCAGGATGTATTCCACCGTCCCTCTGCAAACGCTTTGCTTAAGACACTGGAAGAACCTCCCGAGCACACGATGTTCTTTCTCTTTGCGGAAAACGCCGAGTCCGTGCTACCAACTGTGGTGAGCCGCAGCCAGGTTGTTCCGGTTCCGCAAATTCCTTTTTCCGATGGCGAAGCGCCGGAGCTGCCTAATCTGTCGTTTCACAAAACAATAAAAGACAGCGGTGCCAAACGTGCCCGCGCTTATCTCAATGCCCTCGATTTTTCTCAAGCAGTTTTGAAAGCGGCAGACTCACTTGTCGATGATGAAGACAATCAGCGCGTAGCCATCTCGCGAGTAGTCGACTATGTGCTGAAAGAGGAGTTCGCACGCTTGAAGGTGCGAGCTTTAGAGTCTTTGAACGAGAGCAAGTATCTGGCAGATTTGCTGGACCTTGCAGAAGAAGCAAAGTCGCGCGTCGATCATTATGTTAATGCCAAGGCTGCTCTGGAGAGCTTTTCCATAGCCTGGGCACGCCTGGCACAAAACAGCCAGGTGCTCGATTAGGCGCGACGGTTTTAATTGCAGCAGCAATTATTTTTTGTGATTGCCGTCTTTTTCAATCTTCGCAAGCTCTTCATAGAGCGCTTTTTCACGATCGGTAAGCTCGGTCGGGATCATGATTTTCGTGCGCACGAGAATATCGCCGCGATCGGCAGCTTTCAATTTAGGCAGGCCGCGGCCGCGTAATCTGAGCATGCGACCATTCTGAGTGCCCGCCGGTATGCGGATTTTGACAGGACCATCCAGGGTGGGCACGGATGCCTCCGTACCGACAACCGCCTGGGCCGGCGAGATCGTCACATGGCAAACGAGATTATCCCCTTCCATCGAGAATTCAGGATGTGCCTTAATCTTCACTCTCAAATAGAGATCGCCGGCTGCATTATTGGCAGGCGATTTGGCGCCCTCGCCCGGAACCCGTATTTTCGAGCCCTGGCGAACTCCTGCCGGAATTTTTACTTCGATGGTCTTGGTCTTCACTTGCGGGCCGCTTATCTGCAGAGTCCGCACCGTGCCCTTTGCCACTTCTTCCAAGGTTAGCTCGATTTCCGCTTCCTGGTCCAGTGGACCCCTGCCGGCGCTCGGACCACCCTGTCTTTGCTGCTGTCTTCCCTGCTGAGTGCGCGGACCGCCTTCCTGGCTAAAGCTCTGCCCGAAAATTGTTTCGAAAAAGTCCGAAAAGGCTGAGCCTTTTCCAAAGCCGCTCAGGTCGCCAAAATCAAAATTGAAGCCGCTGTAATCGGGCGGCGGGCGGAATTGGTCGCCTGACTTCCAGTTGGAGCCCAGCTGGTCGTAACGCTTTCTTTTCTCAGGGTCTTTTAGAACTTCATAAGCTTCGGCTATCTCTTTGAATTTCTCTTCGGAGGCTTTGTCACCTTTATTCGTGTCCGGGTGAAACTGCCGAGCCAATTTGCGGTAGGAAGTCTTGATCTCCTTTTCTGTGGCGCTGCGCGGCACATTGAGAATCTGGTAGTAATCTTTGTACTTGACCAAGCTGTTTTGCTTCCCGTTGCCAGAGGAGTTTTAAGACGAATCTGAGCGCTATCTGAGTACTGCCTGAGTACTACCTGAGTACTAATTGTAGGCTTTTCGGCGCAACTTTGTCTTAATGAATTTTACGAGCCGATAGGGTTGTAAACCCCTGTCAATGTAACCGGCTCTTCCTTTTGATACGATACCAAATTCGAGAACTTGGCTTCGGCCGTGGGAGCTAATAATGGTCAAACAACTTTTGCAAAAGGCAATCGCCGGCGGCAGGCTGGACTTTCATGAGGGCGTCAGAATCTTCAATGAAGCCTCGCTCATGGACTTAGGCTATGCGGCAAATGAAGTTAGACGCCGCTTCCATCCGGACGACCAGCCAATTACCTACGTGATCGACCGCAATGTCAATTACACCAATGTTTGCGATGCGTATTGCACCTTTTGCGCATTCTATGCGCCGCCCGGTTCGGACAAAGGCTATGTTCTGCCTTACGAAACCATCAAAGAAAAGGTGACTGAGCTGATGGATTTCGGCGGCACGCAGCTGCTTTTGCAGGGCGGTCACAATCCCGAGCTGGGCATTGAGTATTACGAGGAGCTGTTGAGTCGTTTGAAAGCTGACTTTCCGGCGCTGACCTTGCATGCTCTGTCTCCTTCGGAAATCGATCACATCACAAGAACGAGCAATTTGAGCCTGGAAGAAACGCTCAAGAGGCTGGTTGCAGCAGGGCTAACCTCCATACCCGGAGGGGGCGCCGAAGTGCTCACCGAGCGCGTCAAGAAAATCATCAGCCCGCTGAAAATCCCGGCCAGCCGCTGGTTGGAAGTGATGGAAGCTGCTCACAAAATGGGCATTCGCACAACATCGACAATGATGTATGGTTCGGTCGACACGGTAGAAGACCGCATCGAGCACCTGATCAGCCTGCGTGATTTGCAGGATCGCGCTCCCGGATTCACGGCTTTTATCGCCTGGAGTTTTCAGCCTGGTGGAACACCATTGGGCAAGAAAGTGAAAAACTTGAGCACGGCCACTGAATATTTGCGCATGGTTGCAGTATCCAGACTGATGCTGGACAACATTCGCAATATCCAGTCTTCATGGGTAACTCAGGGATCTGGGTTGGGACAAACTGCCTTCGCATTTGGTGCCAATGATTTTGGCGGCACGATGATGGAAGAAAATGTCGTGTCCGCAGCGGGCACCAGATGTGATGTCACGCTCGAGGAAATGATCCGCTGCATTCATGCGGCCGGATTCGACGCGGCACAACGCGATACGCAGTACAACATTTTGAAAACCCATCCGCGCCAGTTGCCTTCCGGTAAGCCTGCCGCTTCTCTGGCTGCCTCTGCGGTTTGAGTTTTTATTGTCAAAAGTAGGCACCGGATGTGGTGCGGCTGGGCGTTTTTTTTATCAGCCGTGAACAATGAAGACCTGGCTGGCGCACGAATCACTTCACGCTGGTTTCACATTGATCTAATCTGACTTGCTAAGCGATAAGGCCTCTTTTTCGTTTGGCCATATTTACTTTTGGGAATACTTAAAGAGTCTTCTCCTGGTTGGCGTGCATGGGGTGGAAAAGTGAGAGTTTCCAAGAAAAGAGGGCAGTCGATAGTCGAGTTGTGCGTCGGGCTTACGGTGCTTGTCCCGATTGTGCTTCTGGTTTTTGATCTCGCCGTCATTGTCATGGCCGTTCAAATCAATGACTCAACCTGCCGTGAAGCAGCTCGAGTGGCCGCCTCCGGCAATCTCGCCGACCTCGGTCCTCCGGCGAACTTGCCGCTCAGTGGCTCGGATATCTACAAGCGTGCAGACGCGGTTGTTAAGAGAGCCAATACTCAATCAGCCGGAATACTTTCCAACTTCAAACTGCTTTCGGTGACGACCAGCCCGCCGGAGGCATCGATAGCCGCCACCATCAATGCCCTGGGCACGACCGGCGGACCGGTCACCGGCACTGTCACCGTCATAACCACGGTGGAAGTGCGACCATTCCTGGTCAAATATGCCTACAGCGGTGGCGCGCCACTGGTTTTCCAATCGGGGCAAAGCTTCCCTTTCACCTTTGTCGTTCCCAACAATTCCAAGCTGGCTCCCTAGAGCTTCAGGCTCTGGCAAGTTGGCGTTTCAGAAATAAAACGGGCGCTTTCGAAATTCGAAGCGCCCGTCTTGTATTAGTTTGCTTTGCCAGTCTGCTTAAGCGGCCAGGTATTTGCCGAGCCCTTGCAGAGCATTGACATCGAGCTTCAGTCCGGGACCCATCGTTGAGCTGAGATATACAGCTTTGATGTAGGTACCTTTTACGGAAGCCGGCTTTACTTTGTTGATGGTGTCGACAACTGCTGCCAGATTCTTCAACAACTTGCCTTCATCGAAAGACAGTTTGCCGATTGCCATTTGCACCAGACCGCCATCTTTTTCAGCGCGGAAAGAAACCTTACCGGCTTTCAATTCTTTGATGGTTTTGGCAATGTCGAAAGTGACGGTGCCGTCTTTCGGGTTGGGCATCAAGCCGCGCGGTCCGAGGATTTTACCCATCTTAGAGAGCATGAGCATGGCATCCGGAGTAGCGACGAGTTTGTCGAAATCCATGAAGCCTTCGCCGATTTTGGCGACCAGGTCATCGGCTCCGACTACGTCGGCGCCTGCTTCAGTCGCTTCAGTCAGCTTCTCGCCTTTGGCAACAACTGCGACTCTTACATCTTTGCCGGTGCCGCCGGGCAGATTTACTGTCGAGCGAATTTGCTGATCATTCAACTTGGGGTTGATGCCCAGTCTGAAGTGCACTTCGACCGTGGGATCGAACTTGACGGTTTTTTCTTCCTTGAGAACTTTGAATGCTTCTTCTGCAGTCAAAGGATTTGGATATTTCTCTTTGATTGCTTTCAAGTTCTTTTGGCGCTTGGTGAGCTTAGCCATGATCCGAGTTCCTTACTTCTTTTCTCTGTGATTACTCTTGTACCGTGATGCCCATGTTGCGGGCGGTGCCTCTGACCATTGCTTCAGCGGCTTCAATGGTTGTGGCATTGAGGTCGGGCATTTTGATCTTGGCTATTTCAGTTACTTTTTCTTTGGAGACCGAACCGACTTTGGTCTTGTTCGGGTGAGAAGAACCTTTTTCGATGTTCGCTGCTTTTTTCAGAAGCTCCGATGCCGGAGGTGTCTTCAGAACGAAGTCGAACGAACGATCTTCAAAAACGGTGATTTCTACCGGGACGATCGTTCCGGCTTTGTCCTGCGTCTTGGCGTTATATTCCTTGCAAAACTGCATGATGTTGACGCCATGTTGACCCAGAGCAGGTCCGATCGGCGGTGCGGGGTTTGCCTTGCCCGCTTGGATTTGCAGCTTGATTTTGCCAACTACCTTTTTCACGGCCCTAGATCCTATATATGTCGAGAATTACTGATTTTATGGCACATTGGACATCCAATGCATCACTTTTAGACTTTAATAACCTGGTTGAACTCCAGTTCTACTGGGGTCGCGCGACCGAAGATGATGACTGACGCCTTGATTCGCTCGCGTTCGAGGTTGACTTCCGTTACCTCGCCTGTAAAGTCGGCAAACGGTCCGCCCGTAATACGAACGTAATCGCCCACCTTGACATCGATGACAGCAGGCTTTTTGCCTTTGACACCGGTGACGGCCATTTGCCGTCTCAATATCTTTCTTATCTCACCGTCTTGCACGGGAATTGGTTTTTTGCCTGCGCCTACGTATTTAGTGACGCCGGGAGCTTCTCTTACTACCCGCCAGGAATCATCATCGAGGATCATTTCCACGAATACGTAACCCGGGTATTCACGCTCTTTCTTTTCAACCCGCTTGCCGTCTTTGACCTTAGTGACCATCTTCTCCGGAACAATGACGCCGAAGATGCGATCTTGCGCATTCATAGTCAGGATGCGCTTTTCGATATGCTCCTTCACTTTATTTTCGTGCCCGGATGCAGTTTGCACGGCATACCAACGCCTCTGTCCGTCACTGTTTATGAAAGCCATCGTCCCTTACTTTCCTTTTATTTGGTGCCAAGCCAGCCAGTAACCATTAGTGCGGGAGCCCCACTCCGCCACCGTGCAATCTCGCCCAGTGCTCGAGCGGTCCGAATATAGCGTGAGCTAAAAACCAGTCAAAGCCGAGTACGAGAAGAGTGATAAGAGCGACCAAGAAAAGTACGCTCCAGGTTTCTTGAAGAACTTGTGTGCGAGCCGGCCAGGTGATTTTTGTAAATTCGACGACTACGTCCTTGAGGAATTGGCGAATGTCCTTAAGTGACTCCCCAAGCTCGATTTCGGTATCATCGATAGCCTTTTTCTCGTTCTTGCCTTTCTTAGGGTCGTCCTTCACTTTCTTTTCCTTGTGCGGCGCTTCATCCCTTGCCTTCGCTTCGACTGCATTCTGTCCGGATGTCTCCTGCGCGTCGTCGCCTTCCGTCAAATTTGTTGACGGAGCCGAACCCTTGTCTTTTTTCTTAGTAGACATCAATACGATTGGAAATCCGAAGTGTGGTGGATTCGCCTGAAAAATTCGCGTCCCCAAGGAATCGAACCCTGACTAAAGGTTTTGGAGACCTCTGTTCTACCATTAAACTAGGGACGCATTTGCTTTGTTTTGACCAGGCACAGCCGAACAAAGCCATCGTGAGCCGCGCGGACACATGGGTGTCCTGGCTTACACCTGCTGAAAGCGCTATGGCCGCAATACGACCCGGCGCTCACAGCTGAGAATTTAGCGCTTGGTTTCTTTGTGCTCGAGGTGCTGACGGCACCATTTGCAATACTTGTTGATATTGAGTCTGTCCGGATCGTTCTTCTTGTTCTTCATCGACGTGTAGTTGCGGCGTTTGCACGTCCCACAAGCCAGCGTGATGATGATCCGGTCGTCCTTCTTGGCCACGGCTTTTACTCCCTTTCTGCTCCCAACCGTCTAATGACAGCCTATGCATGCATTGTCGATTGGTAATTGCTCGATCAGCCGAAACTGAATCTTGTCTTTAGTGTTGCCGGTCTGTGCTTTTGGCTCGAAACGCAGCGCTAGAAAGCGGCTTTGGTTTCTTGTCGCCAAATTCCGGAAATGTCCGAAAATCTGCACAGACCAAAATGGCCTCCGGGGAGGCGTCAAGGCAAAGTATATCTAACCAGGTAAAAACCTGTCAACAAGACTAGAATTGAGGGTGTTTACAGGCGATTACGTTCACTTTCAAAACCCCCAAACGGGTCAAGCTTTAGCGGAAGTTAACCCAAACTCAGTGAGAAATTTCTCGATTTTTTTCGGCATGTCCCAGTCCAGTTTCTTGAAAGCCGCTGCCACAGTGGTTTTCAGCGCAGCAATCTTAATCTCGGCAACCGCTTGCGGCGGCACCGCGGCCGGTTACGAGCCCGATACATTCCGCATCAATTTGCAGGCCGAGCCGCCCAGTTTGGACTGGCAAACCTCAACTGACTCAACATCATTCGATGTGGTTTCCAACCTGATGACCGGGTTGACGCAATACAACAACGACATGAAGTGCGAGCCCGGGTGCGCCGAGAAGTGGGAAATTCTGGACGGCGGCAAGCATTTTGTTTTCCACTTGCGGAAAAATGCGCGCTGGAACGACGGCAAGGCCGTCACCGCTCATGATTTCGAATACGCCTGGAAACGCCTGCTGGATCCAGCCACTGCGGCGTCTTACGCTTTCTTTCTTTACGATATTGAAAACGCCTACGAGTACAACTCCGGCAAGATAAAGGATGCTGATCTGGTTGGCGTGAAGGCGCTTGACGACTGGACCTTTTCCGTCAAACTCAAACGACCGGCTGCATATTTCCTCTATTTGACTGCCTTTTGTCCCACATGCCCTTTGCGCAAAGACATTATCGACAAGTTCGGCGACCGCTGGACCGAGCCGCAAAATATAGTCACCAACGGACCTTTCATGATCACACTCTGGAAGCACGAGTACAAAATCGAGCTGTCCGCCAATCCCCATTTCTTCGAAGGTCCGCCCCGGCTGAAGAAAATCAAGATGTTCATGATTCCGGAGCAAGCGACGGCATTCGGCCTTTTCGAAAATAATCAGCTCGACTATATAGATAACAGAAGCTTTCCAACGGCGGATGTAGAGCGATTTCGCAGCTCTCCACTTTATCGCAGCCTGCCGCTCTTGCGCTGCAGTTACATTGGTTTCAACGTCAAAAAGAAACCGTTCGACGATAAACGCGTGCGCAAAGCATTTTCAATGGCGCTGGACAGAACGCTGTTTCCAAAAATCTTGCGCCGTGGTGAAAGCCCTGCCAATACCTGGATCCCGCCGGCATTGGCAGGTTATTCCGAAGACTCGAAGAGCGAATTCAATCCCGAGGCGGCCAGAAAACTTCTTGCTGAAGCAGGTTATCCGGAAGGCAAAGGATTTCCGCTCACTAAAGTTCTCTATCCCCAAAGAGAGGACGCCAAGCTGGTTGTGGAGTCCGTTCAAGAACAAATCAAAAAGAATTTGAACGTAAAACTGCAACTGGAAGTCAATGAGTGGAAGGTTTATCTCGACATCTTGCATCGCGATCCGCCGCAAATGTTCAGGCAAACCTGGGGCGCTGATTACCCTGACCCTGAGACGTTTATGAACGTATTTACATCGCGCAACGGCAATAACTACACGCGCTGGTCGAATGCTGAATTCGATGATTTGATTGACAAGGCTTCCGCCGAGCAAGATCAGAAAAAACGCGCGGCAATGTATGCGCGCGGCGACAAGATGCTCTGCCAGCAAGAGGTTCCGATCATTCCAATTTATTGGGCAACACAAAACACCATGGTTAAACCCTGGGTGAAGGAAATTGGATTCAATGCAATGGACCTGCAGTTTTTCAGAAAAGTGTATATAGAAAAACCGAATTAAGAGAAAAACAAAATGCTCGCGCTGATACTGAAGAGATTGTTGACCGCCATACCGGTACTGCTGGTAGTGGCGACTCTCACATTCTTTCTCATGCGCATGGTTCCCGGCGGCCCTTTCGACGCGGATAAAAACCTGCCTCCTGCCATTGTCGCCAATTTGAACGCCAAGTATCAACTGGACAAACCGCTTGCCCAACAATATGTGATCTATTTGTCGAGATTGGCAAAGGGCGATCTCGGCATTAGCTATAAGTATGTAAATCGAACAGTAATTGATATTTTGAGCGAGGCAATGCCCGTCTCGCTGCAACTAGGATTTACTGCCTTGCTTCTGGCGGTAATCATCGGCGTTCCGCTTGGTACTCTGGCGGCGGTAAAACGCGGCACCTGGCTGGATGTCACCGCCATGTTTTTGTCCACCGCCGGAATTTCAGTGCCGGGCTTTGTCATCGGTGCGTTTTTGATCTTCATTTTCGGCATCTGGTTGAAAGTTTTGCCGGTTGCTTTATGGGAATCTCCCTGGCATATGATCTTGCCGGCGTTTACCCTGGCATTCTCTCCAGCGGCATATTTGGCTCGTTTAACCCGAGCGAGCGTACTGGAAATTCTGGAAAAGGACTGGGTGCGGACGGCCAGATCCAAAGGTTTGTCGCACTGGTCGACAGTGATAAAACATACCCTGCGCAATGCGCTTGTTCCAGTCGTCACTGTTCTTGGTCCATTGACGGCCATTCTTATAACCGGCTCTTTTGTCGTCGAGTATCTCTATGCAATTCCGGGCATGGGGCGGTTTTTCGTTACTGCCGTGACAAATCGCGATTACGATTTGATCATGGGTACGACACTTATTTTTGCAGCGCTCTTGATTGTCACGAATGCAATTGTTGATGTTGCATACCAAATTCTCGACCCGCGCATGAAGGTGGAGGGGTAGTGACAGCATCCGTGAATACTGCCGGCCAGGAAACTGAAAAACCCGTATCGCGCGTGGCATTGGCTTTCGCGCGCTTGAAAAAAATCCCGGCCGCTTACACCGCCTTCTGGGTAGTTTGCCTAATCTGTCTTATGGCAATTCTCTCGGCCATTGGCGTTCCACTTTCGCCTTATTCATTCGACCAAGCAACCGACGACCTGTTGGTGGCACCATCGATGAAACATCTCATGGGTACTGATGAATTAGGGCGTGATTTGTTCGCCCGAGTCATATATGGTTCTCGACTTTCCATTGCCATCGGTTTTGTCACAGCCGGTGTGGCTTTCTTGTTGGGAACCACATATGGTGCAATATCAGGCTATTGCGGCGGCAAGATCGACACAATGTTGATGCGCGGTGTGGATATTGCCTATTCGCTTCCTGACTTGCTTGTGATGATATTGATTGGCGTACTTGTCGGCAAAGGAACGTTCGGAATTTTATTTGCACTCGGTCTGGTAAGTTGGATGGGAACTGCCAGATTGGTTCGCGCGCAATTGCTTCAACTCAAGGAAGAAGAATTTGTCGAAGCTGCAAAAGCGGCAGGGCAAGATGGTTTTACTATCGTAATGAAACATCTTTTGCCGAATGCCATGGGCCCGATTATCGTTGCCTTGACGTTTACCGTGCCGTCTGCAATTTTGTCCGAGTCTACTCTCAGTTTCATCGGTCTTGGTTTGTCCGCGCCCGAATGCAGTTGGGGAACGCTTGCCAGTGACGGCTGGCGCTCTCTGCGCGCACATCCGCACCTTTTGGGTTTCCCCAGTCTGTTTATCTTTCTGACGGTCCTATCTTTCAACGCTCTGGGCGATGGATTGCGTGATGTTCTCGATCCGCGCACGCGCCTTTTCAAAGGCTAAGCTTTTTCGGAGGCGCTTAGAGTTTTGCGATAAGCTGGATCGTATGCGATTCCTACGAGTAGCCCCTCTTTTCTGTTTGGTATTTCTTGCTTACTCTCAGAGTGCTTTTGCCTCTGGAAAGCAAGGTTTCTTCCTGCAGCAACGCAGCAATTTTCTCGGGCAGAGGGAAGTTTATTTGACCGATTCCGGTTTTATGGCGATCAATCACGTCAGCGGTCACATTCTTATTACTAAAGCGCCCGACTGGAATGTGCGAGTCGCCAATCTAAAAAGCAAGTTGTATTTCATTACTCCTTTTGACACGTGGATGGGGCGCAAGGTGGCGATGGGCGAGAAAGCCATGCGTGGATTGACTACGCAAAAACCATCGGCAGTGCCGGGACGCAGCAAAGAGATTTGTGGTTTGAAAGCCGTCAAGTTCAAACTTGATTCGGCAGAAGGACTGGAGAAACGCTTTATCAATGGGCGCCGAGATATGAATGATTTTGATAAGGCTGCCTATTGGGTGACATCCGATCTGCCGTTTCCACAGCCGGCTCGCAATACGATTCTCACTTTCTTCCAGCTGCCGCAATTGCCTGCGTTTCCTCTGGAAGTGAGCTATTATCGCGGTAAGCATGACAGCAAAATCCCACATCTTTTGACGACTGAAGTGAAAAAACAAATCATCGACGACAGCGTTTTCGAATTGCCGAAAAACTGTAAGAAAGCCAGATTTGAAGCGGAAGTCTGGGTTGATGAAAAAACACGCGATCTCTTCGAGATGTTCCAATGATCGAGTTCATTTCGAGATCTAGATTCAGATGCAGGCTTGGGGCCACGTTTCTAATTATTGGTTTTTGCACAGCCGCATTCTCTTGGGCTGAGGCTAAGCCAGCGGCTGACAAACCGAAGCTGAATGGTTATTTGATCAAACATTATTCCTGGCTGACAGGTGATGTCGACATTGCCGTGACGCCTGAGTTTCTCTGCATATCGAGCCCCACGCGCAGTGCTGTCACTGTCAGCAGAGCGCCGTTTAGAACAGTCACAGCCTACGATTCAGCGAAGAAGACTTACTACGAAACCAAACCGGAAGCGGCAGGAAGCTTCATGATTCAACGGTTTCTAAAAGTCTTGGGTGCCGACCCGCATCCCAAGGATTGGAAGAAAGTAGAAGAGAAGACAATCGCCGGCGTGAAGGCAGGCAGATACATTGTCGATCGAAAAGGCACGGCGCCTGGAAAAATTCCGGAAACAGGCGAAAAGGTTCTTTCAGCAATACGCGATACCGGCTTCTGGGTGGCTGAGGGTCTTGATATTCCTGCAGCAGCCGCGGATATCGTCCTGAAGATGGAAGGTTTTCCCAGCATCCACAAGATGCCGCTCTACTTTCAAATTCCCAAGCAAACTCCGGACAAGCGCGCTCGCGTCTCTACCTACAGCGTCAGCAAAGCAAGCTTTCCTCTGGCTAAGTTTCAAGTTCCTTCGGGCTATCGCAAGGAGGCTGCCGAATACACCATGGTGGGCGACGAGCTTGAGCTTTTTGGCGGCGCAGGGCCGACAGGCCTGGACGAAAAGCAGGAAGAAAAAAGGAGCGGAAAACCAAAATAAACGCAGCCGGACGAATCGGGGAGCGGTGGCTAATAATTTAGTTTTTGGGTCATTAATACAGGGTACATGGAATAACGAAGGTGTCGCATCCAGGGAGGGTGGGCTCGAAATGACGCGCTGCGGCAGATTGCCGAGGATCTACGGCCGGACGGCCTTTGTGGCTTTGGCTCTCTTAGCGCATTTGGGCGTTTCGTCCGTCCCGGCACGGGCTGATGACAAGGGATGGGTGCTCACGCAGAAGAGCTTAATGATGGGCGACATGTATTTATACGTCAGTCCCTCCGGCTTTAAATTCGTCAACCCCAAAGCTGGGGTTAATTTCGTCACCCGGTCACCCAACTGGGACGTGCTCATGTTCAACGACAAGACGAAGGTTTTCTACTCGGCGTCGCTGGACACTTTTAAAAAACAGGTGACAGCCAACTTGCCGCAAAGGCGCTCCGAGTTGGGGCAGGGCAATTGGCAAAAGGGAAGTGTTTCCAATATCGCCAATTTGCGTGCAACACAGTACGTGATGGCCGATGCGGCCGGCGTTCAAGCCCGAGTGGCCGCTCGTTCCAAAAAACAACCTTCCCAACACCTCAAAGCTGCCGATTATTGGGTTTGTGAGGATATCCAGGTGCCGCCCCAGCTGGCTGATTTGCTCTCCAGCATGTACGGTCTTCCCAATACATTGAATGTGCCGCTTCGCCTGTCTGTGACAACTGCCGAGCAAGGCACAAAAATGCAACTTGACACTTATCGCTCCCAGGCGTGTCCAATTCCGATATCTTATTATTCGATGCCCAGCGGGTACCGTGCTGTGAAGAGCAGCATGGAAGTGATGGCTGACGAAGATACCAAGCAAATCATCGATGACATGGCTAAAGACCTGGACAACCAGGGCAGCAACAACAGCAAACCGATCACCAATGATGATCTCGACCGTTTCCTCAACAAGTTCAAGAAGAAGTAGAAAAGGAGTGTTTTTCTGAATCTGCAGCGCGTCAATCTCAAACTTTCGCATAAAGGACTGATTCTTGTTTCAGTCCCTCTGCTGTTTGAGTTGATCTTCCTGCTCACTCTGACAATGCTCTTGCGCCAGGCGGAAATCGAGGTACAGCGCCAAATTCGTTCTAAAGCGATTATTTCTCAAGCCAATACTCTCTCGAAACTTTTTTACGACGCCGGCGTGGCGATGGGTGGATATTCGATCACCAAGAGCCCGCTGTTTAGCGACCGCTATGACAAGATTGTGCGCCAGATTCCGCAGGATTTGAACGAACTCAAGAGCCTGGTGGGTGATAATCCCCGACAGCAAAAAATCTTGGAAAATCTTGCCGATATCACGGTCACCGGTTTGAAAATCCTTGGTGAAGCGAAAGCGGCGATCGATGATAACCGTGTGGACGTGGCCCAATTCCGTGCGCGACACATGTATAAGGAAATCCGATCGCTGGCGGACCGATTGCAAGACGAATTGCGCGGGCTGACCGAAGACGAGCGCAAAATTGAAAGTGAATCGCCGGAAGTTCAAAATCGAAACCGGGCAACAGTCAAACTCTTTCTTGTTGTCGGCGTAGTCTTCAATATCTTGCTGGCAGTTGCACTGGCACTTTTCTTCAGCCGGGGAATCGGTCGCCGTTTGAATGTTCTTACCGACAATTCAATTCGACTGGCTCGTGGAGAGCCGCTCAATCCGCCGCTCACAGGCGGTGATGAAATCGCTCACTTGGACGGCGTTTTCCACAGTATGGCAGATGCACTTACCGAAGCCTCGCGTAAAGAGCGCGCCGTTATCGAGAATTCCGCTGACGTAATTTGTTCGATAGATATCGACGGAAAATTCGTCGCCGTCAGCCCCGCCTCGCTTTCCATGTTCGGCTTCTCTCCTGATGAGCTGATGGGCAAGCGTTTTATCGATTTGATTATCCCTGAGGATGTTCAAGAAACCATCAAAGCCGTTCGTGCAATCAGAGCCGAGCAAGCGACGATGAATTTCGAAAACCGCATCAAGAAAAAGGATCAGACCACCGTCACAGTTTTGTGGTCCGCTTACTGGTCCGAATCGGAACGATCGATGTTCTGCGTTGCGCACGATATCACCGAGCGGAAATTGGCTGAAGAAGCCACCAAAGCCAGTGAAAAGAGAATCAGAACGATTATCGAAAATATGCTGGTCGGTTTGATCATCATCAGTCCGGAAGGCATTATCGAATCCGTAAATCCGCGTACAGAGCAAATCTTCGGCTTCACCTCCAGCCAGATGGTCGGCCGTCACTTGATGACGCTTTTCACTGAGGCGCGCTTGTATTCGATGAACAGCCGCGAGGACTTGCAGCAGTTTATGGACAACTTGTTCCATAAAGCGCTTAACCGCGTAGGCGAATTCGATGCTTTGAAGCAGGCCGGCGATGACTTCCCCATCGAGCTTTCGCTCTCCGAGTTCAACATGGCAGATGGTCGTTTTTACCTGGCCAATATTCTCGACGTATCGGAAAGGCGCGAAGTAGAGCGCTTGAAAAAAGAATTCGTATCAACTGTCTCTCACGAATTGCGCACACCGCTCACGTCCATCCGCGGTTCTCTCACCCTCTTGAACGTCGGTGCATTAGGCGCCTTGCCGGATCAGGCAATGAAGGTCGTGAATATCGCTGAAAGAAACACCATTCGTTTGATTGGCCTTATCAACGACATTCTCGACATTGAAAAACTGGAGTCCGGAAAGATGGACATGGTCTTCCAGAACGTCGATCTCACCAGTGTCATGGAACGTTCATACGAATCGGTCAAAACTTTTGCCGACAACAATGGTGTCTTGCTCGAGATGGTCCCCTCTCACATCAATGTAAATGCCGATGGAGACAGACTTGTACAGGTTATCGTCAACTTGATGTCCAATGCCTGCAAATTCTCGCCCAAGGGCGCCACTGTCACTGTCCGCGTCGACGAGATCCCAAATTGGATCGAAGTGAAGGTGATCGACCGTGGTCGCGGTATTCCAGCCAAGTTTAAAAACCTCCTCTTCCAGCGGTTCCAGCAGGTCGAAGCTTCCGACGCCAAGCGCAAAGGCGGTACCGGTCTCGGTCTTGCTATTTGCAAAGGGATAATCGAGGCCCACGGCGGCACTATCGGCGTGGATAGCGAAGAGGGCAAGGGCTCAGTCTTCTGGTTTAGAATTCCAGCCGCTCAGGCAGGCGCGCAAGAGAAGAAGGTTTCTTGATCGGTCTTTCTCCAATTCCCTGCTGAGTGCTGAAAAGCCCAATCTGTCGGGAAAATACGCCTTCAAAGTTTTTTGTTAGATTGGCAAAACCGGGTATATGAAACTTGTAAGCACTCAGGCGAGGCTAATATCGGCATGAAAGTTCTCATCATCGATGACGAGGAAGACACTCGCAGTATTGCTGCCATGAGCTTGAACATTATTGGCGGGCTCGACGTCGTAGAAGCGGAAAACGGCAAGATCGGAGTTGAGAAAGCGGCGGCGGAGAAGCCTGATTGCATCTTGCTGGACTGCATGATGCCGATTATGGACGGCGAAAGCACGCTTGCCGAGCTGCTCACCAACGAACAGACCAAAGGCATTCCGGTTATATTTTTGACAGCCAAGGCAATGACCAGCGAAATCGAGCGCTTGAAGCGATTGGGCGCTGTCGGAGTTTTGACCAAGCCTTTCGATCCGACCATGTTGGCTGGGCAAGTGAAAGCCCTATTGGGGAGATAAGCCGGCTGCATGCAAGAGTGGAAAGAGACTTTCGGTGAACTGAAAGAGCAGTACGTCAGGCGCTCGTCGGAAAGGCTCGGCAAGATTGTCGAGATGGTGAGCATTCTCATTGAAAAACCAACCGACCTGGAAACTGTGAAACAGTTGACCAGGCATTTTCACTGGTTGGCAGGCTCCGGCACAATGTACGGATATCCGGCTGTTTCCATGTTGGGATCGGAAGGTGAATCGCACTGCGAGCAAGTCATTCGCGGCACTTTGCCCCAGGCTGATGTAGACCGCCTCAAAGCATTGCTGCATGAGCTGTCGTTTCAGTTCTCAGAACAAGATGCGCCGCCCGACACGGTGACGCTCAGCCAGAACCCGCAGCCGCAGCAGAAGCGTACTGAAAATGACATTCTCATAGTCGGCGAGGATCAAAACGACTTGCAGGCTATGGCGCGCCTTGTCGAATCAGAAGGTTACCCGGTTAGAACTGCGCGTTCGATGTCTACGGCAGTTAACGAGATTCAAGCCGAATTGCCGATTGGCGTGATTATTGAAATCCCTTTGCCGGACGGCGATTGCTATGAGATGGTCGAACAGATTCGGTCGATGGCAGGAGGGGAAGATCCGGCCATCATTATATTGTCCAAGCGCACCGGCTTCCTGGACAAGGTTCGCTCTATACACTGCGGCGCCGACTCGCACTTCGAAAAGCCCATCGATACAAAGGCTATGCTCAGGCGCTTGCGCTATTTGCTCGACAAGCGCAAGAAAGAAGTAGTAAAGATTCTGTCCGTGGAAGACGATCCGGATCAAGCGGCATTCATTCGCGCCTTCTTAGAGTCCGCCGGATATCAGGTTCGCACCGTCACCGACCCCAAACATTTCGAATCGGCGCTCTCGCAGTTTCAACCGGATCTTGTTCTTTTGGACGCGATGCTGCCCGGTGTGACCGGCTACGAGCTGGCTCGCTTCATCAGGCAGGACGAGCGTTATGCAACTTTGCCGGTGCTTTTCCTTACCACTCAAGGGCATTTGGAGGCTCGTATCGAGTCTGCCAGAGCCGGCGGCGACGATCACCTGGTCAAGCCAGTACCGCCTGCATTGCTGCTTTCTGCTGTTTCGTCGCGCATCGAGCGCTCGCGCTTTTTAAAAACGCTCTTGCACCGCGATGGTTTGACAAGCATGCTCAATCACTCGGCTTTCATGGATCAAGCACAGCGCGTCATCGCTGAAAGAAAGCGGCGCAACGAGCATACGGCTTTGATTGTTGTTGATGTCGACTATTTCAGATCAATAAATGAACGGCATGGATATCCAGGCGGCGACAAGGTTTTGCAGGCTCTCTCCCTGCTCTTGCGCAGACGGGTCAGGCAATCAGACATTCTCGGGCGCATTGGAGGCGATGAGCTGGCGGTGATTGCCGAAGGACTGGAGGAGACAGAAGCAGTTACGCTCGCCAGTCGTTTGATCTCGGATTTCCAGGGCATCAGCCACACGACGCCGTCGCACGTTGGCTTCTATGCGACTTTGAGCGCCGGAGTTTGTATGCTCGATCCCAAAACAATGGATCTGGAAGGCTGGATGGGAGCGGCATATGCCGCGCTCAAGCAAGCCAAAGATTCAGGGCGCAATTGTGCCGTAGCGGCTGAAAACAAAAGCAGCCAACCCGTAAGCAAGTGACACGGAGCCGGTCGCCAGATAGGCAGCCAGCCGGTTGTGCCCTTACGCTTTGATACCGTAAGTGGTGCTATCTCATTGTGTTGCAGCTTGCTTGCCCTGTCATGAAAGTTGTGGAAAAAACGCGTAAAATATTGCACTCATTGGCAAGGCGGCAGGTACTGTGGCGGACAAGGCTTCCAGCGATAAATCCAGCAATGCGAAAATATCCATCTTCGGTGCCGGAAGTTGGGGGCTGACCTTGGCCTGGCTGTTGGGCAACGCCGGTCATGATGTCGTTCTTTACACCCGCAGCTTCGAAAAGGCGCAGGATCTGACCTACGCAAAGATTACTGCGCCGGTCGCGCTGGAATTGCCTCTAAGCGTGCGTGTGACGAGCGAACTGAAAGAAGCAGCCCAAGCCGACCGACTATTGCTTATTGCTTGCACTTCACAGACAGTTCGCGAGGTGGCCACCTCGATTAACGAGGTTTTGAACGGAGCCGAGCCGCCCCGGGATCCACTTATTGTCGTCAGTGCCGTCAAGGGGCTGGAGCTCGGGACCCTGAAGCGCATGTCGCAAGTGATTGCCGAATGCATCCCCAATGCCAATATCTGCTCGCTTTCCGGTCCCAACCTTGCTGATGAGATTCTGGCGGGTATGCCTGCTGCTACCGTAGTTTCGTGCGAAGAAGCCGAAATCGCCGCATCAGTGCAGGCAATTTTGACTTCCAAAAAATTTCGCGTGTACACCAATACTGACATCGTCGGCACCGAGCTGGGGGGATCGCTCAAAAACATCATCGCCATCGCTGCCGGCGTTTCCGATGGGCTGCATCTGGGAGCCAATGCAAAAGCGGCGCTCCTGACGCGCGGACTGGCGGAGATGACAAGATTGTCCGTGACACTGGGCGGGCAGAGCAAAACCTTGGCAGGGCTGGCGGGAATGGGCGATCTTTTTGCCACGTCCGCTGCCGTAACGTCTCGCAATTACCGGCTGGGCGCCGCTATAGCGGGAGGGGCTACGGCCGCTGATGCAGAATCGGCTCTGGGAGTGGTTGCCGAGGGAGTAGCCACGACGTTTGCTGTTTGTGAACTTGCAAAACGGCTCAATTTGGACCTTCCCATCGCTTCTGCCGTGGAGTCCATGCTCGAAGGAAAAACTACGCCCATAGGCGCGATAATGACACTGATGTCCAGACCGCCGGTCAGTGAGGGCAAGTCTCTTGAGGAAGTATCCGAAAAGGGACCCAAGCGAGATCCCGGCGACAAACCTGGTTCGAGCGACGGACCGACGAAAATTAGCATCATTGGTGGCTAAGGAGAATGGAAGTATCTATGACTGAAAAACGCTTGCTCATGCTCTCCTGGGAATATCCGCCCCGCATCGTCGGCGGACTGGCCCGCGTGGTCGAAGCCCTCTCCAGGCACCTGGCCAGCGACGGCTGGGAAGTGCATGTTGTCACAGCCGATCATCCGGATACCCCCGAGCACGACATAGTCGACGGCGTTCATGTGCACCGCGTCAAGAACCAGACCGACACGACACCGGATTTTCTCACCTGGGTGCACCGCTTGAATTACGGCTTGCTCCAGCATGCCATTCAGTTGCATCAAAAACATCCCTTCTCGCTCGTTCATGCACACGACTGGATGGTCACCGATGCGGCATGGACAATCAAATCAGGCTTCGGCATTCCCCTGGTTGCCACCATCCACGCCACCGAAGCCGGACGCATGCACGGTATTCACAACGATCTCAATCGCTACATCCACCAAATGGAATGGCGCCTGACCTTCGAATCGTGGGAAGTGATCGTCAACAGTCACAGCATGCACGCAGAATTGCAGCGTCTTTTCGGCATGCCTAAAGACAAAATCGTCGTCATTCCTAATGGAACAGATCCCGACACGTTCGACTTTCCATTCGATCCCGGCCCGATGCGCAGTCAATATGCCGGTCCGCACGATCAAATTATTTTGTATGTCGGCAGACTGGTCAATGAGAAAGGTGTGCAAGTATTGCTCGATGCTGCACCGAAGGTTTTGTCGCAATGCCCCGGCGCACGTTTCTTGATCGTCGGCACCGGCTATTACATGGACAATCTCAAAAATCAGGCGCGCAGTTTGGGCGTCGATAATTACGTTCGTTTTCTTGGATATGTCGATGATGATTCGCTGAAGAAATTCTTCAAAATTTCCGATGTCGTGTGCATTCCCAGTCTTTATGAGCCTTTCGGCATTGTCGCACTGGAAGGCATGGCGGCAGGCAAGCCTG
Organism: Cyanobacteria bacterium PR.3.49; assembly: GCA_013997645.1. GTDB lineage: Bacteria > Cyanobacteriota > Vampirovibrionia > Obscuribacterales > Obscuribacteraceae > QKMZ01. Next base: position 360 of record PNKB01000099.1, on the reverse strand, counting down.
TCGTCACTTCCGACACAGGCGGCTTAACCGATTTCGTCGAGCATGGCGTCACCGGCCTGACGACCTACACAGGCGACTCCAGCAGTCTTGCCTGGGGCATCATGGAAGTAATCCGCAATCCGGAATTGGCTAATCGCATGGCCAAAGACGCATATGAAAAAGTGCAGCATATCTACAACTGGAAAGTGATTGCCAAACGCACCGAAGAGTTGTACGAAAAAGTGCTGGTGGAAGCAGGAAAAATCGGAAAAGAAGGTGTTTCTTCCCGTCCCAAAGTGCCGGTGAGCGCCAGCAAACCGGCTGTTTCTCCCGGCTCGTCCGGATAGCATTTTTCAGTTTCAAAAATCACGAAAGCCAGTT
>PNKB01000098.1 GCA_013997645.1 Cyanobacteria bacterium PR.3.49 | reverse complement strand
CAGGGCGCCGTAGACAAAGCGTTATTGATTCTGGAAGAAGCGCTCGGTTTGAGAAAACCTTCCACGGATGCACCGCCGCAGCCTGCACAGGAAAGAGGTGTGAAGGCATGAGCTGGGGCAATCCTCAATCTTCGCAGGAAAAGTTGCTATACGGAATGCTCAGCCCCCTGTCCCTCGGATATGGCGTTGGCTCTTACTTTCGTCTGGCTGCGTATTCCAAAGGATATATGAAACGCGTGCGCTTGCCGATACCTGTGGTCAGCATCGGCAATATCACCTGCGGTGGCACGGGAAAAACTCCCATGGCTATCGATGTTACACGTCGATTAATCGCTGCCGGCTACAAAGTTGCTGTATTGAGCAGAGGTTACGCTCGCAAGTCAAAGCAAAAGATTACGGTCGTGTCCGACGGCAAAGGCGAATTTGCCTTGTGTGAAGAGGCTGGAGACGAGCCTTTGCTTATAGCTATTTCCGTGCCCGAGGCCGTTGTCATCGTCGGAAGCAGCAGGGTTGAGACCGCTGCATTGGCTATTGAAAAATTCGGCGTCGACGCGATTGTTCTGGATGATGGATTTCAGCATATAAGATTGGAGCGCGATCTCGATGTGGTGCTGATTGACTACAATGATGATCCTGAAAACGACATGTTGCTGCCTGCCGGACGTCTGCGCGAACCGCTTTCGGCACTCAATCGCGCCAAAGTGGCGGTGATAACGAAAGTTCCTCCGATCCCTGATGAGGAACGCATGGCAAATTTGAAAACGGTAATTCGCAAGCATGCCGAAAGGGCGGAAATAGCAGCGGCACGCTTTGTTCCCAAAAGACTGCGCACCAATAATGGTGCGGCTCCTCTCGAACAGTTGAAAGGCCAGCGGGTGGTGGCATTTTGTGGTGTGGCGCGTCCTGAAGGCTTTGCCGCCACTCTCAATCAACTTGGCTGCACAGTCGTCCAGATGAAGGGTTTTTCGGATCATCACTGGTACAATCCGGACGAGCTCAAAATGCTCGAGCAATTGATGCGAAATTCAAATGCGTCGGCTGTTGTGACAACAGAAAAAGACATGGTCAAGATTGCTCCTCACGACCGCCTCAATCAGCATCTTATTGCTGTGGAGATTGGCGTGGAATGGTTGGGACCTCTGCCCTCTCATATTTCAGACATGATGAAAGTGAATTGAAGCGGAGCTGAAGTCGATGTCTTTTGCTTCAAACAAAAATCTGCTGACGAATGTAAAACGCATTCTGGTCGTCCGCTATCGCTTTATAGGCGACACTATTTTGACGGTTCCTTTCCTGCGTAATTTGAGGCGGGCTTGCCCAGATGCAATCATCGATGTTCTGGTCGGACCCCAGAGCGGCAGCGTGCTTGAAAATTGCCCTTACGTTAATGAGCTTATCGAATTTGACACCACTCGCTTTCACAAATACGACAGCGGTGCAGGCAAAAAGAAAAATTTCTGGCATTACGCGCTCATGCTGCGTAAGCGAAAGTATGACTGCGTTTTCGTCCTGAAAAGGTCTCTGTCTTCCGGCTTCCTGGCGCTCTTTACCGGTGCGCCTCTGCGCATTGGCTATGCCACCGAAGGGCGAAACTTTCTGCTCACCCATCCTGTGAAATGGCGAAAGGATGTGCATGAAGTTGAATCGCTTTTCGACATTTTGCTGGCGTCCGGAGCAGAAATTGCCGAAAAGAATTTGGAAGCCTGGCCGTCAGACCAGGAGGTCGCGCGCGTTAAAGAGAAGCTGCCGGAGCTGAATTCCGGCGGTACTAAGATACTCATTCATGCGGCCGCGGCTCATCCGGACAAAATGTATCCGGCGGAAAATTGGATTGAAGTTCTAAAAACCGTAAAAGAGAAATTCTCAGCTACTTTCTTTTTTTCTGGTGCAGAGCGTGATATCGAACTGAATGAAGGTTTGATAGCCGCAGCAGGTGTAAGCGGTGTGAATGCGGCCGGACGCCTGACACTGCGCGAAAGCATGGCGCTGTACTCACTCATGCAAATGGCGGTTTGTGTCGATTCCGGTCCGGCACACCTGTGCGCTGCTGCCGGTGTTCCGACAGTTGCCATTTTTGGTCCCACGGATCCTAATCGCTGGCGTCCATACGGTCCCTTGCATGCGGCCGTTTACGACAGATCGATAATTTGTCAGGCCTGTAATGACGGTAAGTCTTTAACAAGGCATGACTGTTTGGTGAAATTGCAGCCGAAAAAAATCATCGATGCAGTATCGGAAAAATTTGCTTCTGTTTGAAGCTTATCTAGCTGCTTATTTCTTCGAAGCTTCCCCGTTCTCGATTTCTTCGGGCGTTTTTGGAACTGCAGCTTGATCTGTTTTAAACAAAAAAGACGACTCCATGATCACCGGCAGTCCCCTTAAAACGCAAAATGCCGCTGTAATATACACCAATACATCTGCCACCATGAGCAGTGCGGTCTTGGAAAACATTTCTGTGCGGGCGGCGATCAAAAAACAAAACGCCAGTGCTTTGGCGACAGCATAAGTAAAGCGGCTGAAATTGGATGCAACCAGAAATTTGCCCAGACCGCTCTGCATCATTGTCTTGGCTCCGAATGCCGTAAAGCCCTGCTCGCTGGCATGGGAGCGAATGGCGTCCACGAAAGTGCCGCGCACGGTAAACAGCAACGGCACCCAGAGCGGCACCCATCCGAAAGCTGCAAATGCGATCCAATAAGCCATCTCAACAACCCGGTCGCCGGCGATGTCGAGAATGCCGCCGAATTTAGATGTCTGATTGAGTTTTCGAGCCAAATATCCATCTAGCGCGTCGGCGTAAATAACAAACGCGGTCAGCCAGAAGGCTGCCCATCTGACGCCTTCACCCGGCAGGCTGAGCATGTAGATGGCGATGAGCGCCAACCCCACTCGGGAGACGGTGACTATATTGGCGACATTGACCATTGGTCTCTTTCTTGCCTGTCGAAAGACTGGATAAAACCTAAACGTCGAGGCTGGCCAAATATGAATTGCTCTCGATGAATTCGCGTCGCGGTCCGACCGATTCACCCATGAGCAAGTCGAAGATATGTTCGGCTTCGGTCGCGTCTTCAACAGTGACCTGCTTCAACGTGCGAGTTTCAGGATTCATTGTGGTGTCCCACAATTGTTCGGGCATCATTTCGCCCAGACCTTTGAATCGCTGAACATTTGCCTTTTCGCCGAACTCAGCAAGAATAGCTTCCAACTTGTGCTCGTTATAGCAATACTCGACTTTGTTTTTGCCTTTTTCAACTTTATAAAGAGGAGGCATGGCAATGTAAACGTATCCTTTTTCCACGAGCGGGCGAGCATAGCGGAAGAAGAAAGTGAGCAAAAGAGTACGGATGTGGCTGCCGTCAACGTCTGCGTCCGTCATGATGATCACTTTGTGATAGCGAATTTTTGACAGGTCCAGGTTGACTGCATTCGGGCGAAGCAATCCGGTGCTCTTGCCGCCGGTTTCTTCATCCTCTTCCTTGACCACCAGTCCGAGCGCCTGAATCATTGCTTGCACTTCGGCGTTTTCGTAAATGCGGGTGGGTTGAACTCTTTCTACATTGAGGATCTTTCCTCTCAAAGGCAGGATAGCTTGATTTTCGCGATTGCGTCCCATTTTGGCCGAGCCGCCTGCCGAATCGCCCTCAACAAGGTAGATTTCGCATCTTGTCGGATCTCTGTCCGAGCAATCGGCGAGCTTGCCGGGCAAAGAGGAATTTTCCAGGGCCGACTGGCGACGCACGAGCTGTCTGGCTTTTTGTGCTGATTCGCGAGCTTGTCGTGCCAGAACCGCTTTTTGAATAATGTTCTTCGACTCTTTCGGATTGAGTTCCAGCCAATCTTTCAGTTTTTCGGTCGTGACTGTTTGGACAATACCCTGCACTTCACGGTTGCCCAGGCGCTCTTTGGTTTGTCCCTCGAATTGAGGCTCCGAGACTTTGACGCTGACGATTGCCGTCAGACCTTCGCGGGCGTCTTCACCGGTGAAGTTGGCGTCAGCTTCTTTGATCAGATTTTGCTGGCGAGCATAGTCGTTGATTACGCGGGTGAGCGCGTTGCGGAAACCGGTAAGGTGGGTGCCGCCGTCGCTGGTGCTGATGTTGTTGACGAAGGTAAAGATGGACTCGGAATACATGTCTGTCCATTGCAGAGCGCATTCTACAACCACATCGTCCTTTTCCAATTCGAAATACAGGGGCGGCTTGTGCAGCGGCGTGCGCGTATCGTTGATGTATTCGACGAAACTGGCGATGCCGCCTTCGTAATGGAATGTCAGTGATTTAGGTTTGCCGTCTTCCATCTCGCGCATGTCGCTGAGGACCATGCACAAGCCCTTATTGAGGAAAGCCATTTCTCTCAATCGGTTGATGAGAATATCGAACTGGATGACGATAAATTCTTTCTCGTTATCTTCATTGATGTCGTGGAAGATCTCGTTGTCCGGCCAGAAAGTTACTTTCGTGCCTCGATAATCGGTGTCTCCGACAACTTTCAACCCGCCTTCGGCATCTCCGCGCTTGTAGACTTGTTTGTGAATCTTGCCTTCGCGGTGAACCTCGACTTCCAGCTTTTCTGAAAGTGCATTTACAACCGAAGCGCCAACGCCGTGCAAACCGCCTGACACTTTATATCCGCCGCCGCCGAATTTGCCGCCGGCGTGCAAGACTGTGAACACTGTTTCTACGGCGCTCTTACCGGTTTTTTCAACAATATCGGTGGGGATGCCTCGACCGTTGTCGAGAACCGTTACGGAATTGTCTTCATTTACTGTAACTTCGATGCGTGTACAGAAGCCGGCCAGGGCTTCGTCGACGGCGTTGTCTACGATTTCCCAGACAAGGTGGTGGAGTCCTTTCGGACCGGTCGAGCCGATATACATGCCGGGTCTTCTGCGAACGGCTTCCAAGCCCTCGAGGACGTCAATGGTAGCGGCCGAGTAGTCGGTGTCTTTTTGCTCAACCCTTTCTTTGGGTTGCTTTTCGGACTGCTCCGCTTTTTCCGGCTCCTGGTCCTTCTGGTCCTTTTGATCGTCGCTCACCGCGGTAGAACCCTCTTTTTTCGCCATTTAAAACCACCAAATTGATATCCAAAGCACGACGACTGAGGTTCTCTAATCGAATCTCGATGGAAACAGGCATTCGTTGCGTTATTTGCCGAATGCCGCACAGAGAGAGGCTTTGATCTCTTTTCCCTCAATGATCGCCAGCTCAAATTTTAGCATGTTTGCAGGCATAAATGAAACGATGAAAACCGCATCACGATTAGAGAAATAGCTATCTAGCATCCCCCCAACCGTTGGGATAAAATACTTTGCGTCCGGCAACATTAAGAGTTGCCGGCTCAGCTATCCAAGGACTTCCACTTGAAAGTTTTCTTTGAAGCCAGCCCAGGTCTCATTCAGAGCTCCGCCATTGCTCTCGGTTTCTTTGATGGAGTTCATCCGGGTCATCAGGTTGTCATCGGCAAAGCAGTCGAGGAGGCGCGCCGGCTCGGTGTGACGGCTGGGGTAGTCACATTTCGTGACCATCCGCGTGCTTTGACCCGCGGTGTTCATCCTCTGCTTCTGACGGATATCGACCAGCGCCTGCACTTATTTGAAAGTCTTGGCGTCGAGGCTACTTTAGTTCTTACCTTTTCGGAAGCGCTTTGCCGACTGTCGCCGCGAGAATATGTGGAAAACGTGCTCGTTGGCGCTATGGGCGCTCGTTCTATATCGGTTGGACATAATCATCATTTCGGCAGAGATCGCGAGGGCAATCCTGATCTGTTGCGCCAATTCGGTGAGACCATGGGTTTTTCGGTACACGTTGCACCGATGGTCTTTGTTAATGAAACGGAAGTGTCCAGCTCGGCAATTCGGGAGAGCATTGTCGACGGCGACATGACGAAAGCAGCCAGCCTGCTATCGCGCTGTTATTGCGTAGGCGGTCAAGTCGTTAAGGGAGACGGGCGCGGCAGGCAAATTGGCTTTCCGACGGCCAATGTGCAATTGCGCGAGTTTCAACTTATACCGAGAACCGGTGTATACGCCGGTCGTGTGCGTTTGAGCAATGCCGAAACGTTTGGAGCCGTAATCAATGTAGGCTACCGGCCGACATTCAAAGCCGCCTCCGGAATCAATGAAGATCCTCTTGTCGAGGCGCATTTGTTTGATTTCGACCGCGATATCTATGGCGACAAATGCACTGTGGAATTCCTAGAATATTTGCGGACCGAAAAGAAATTCGATGGTGTAGAGGGGCTCAAAGAGCAGATCAATCTCGATGCCAAAAAGGCGCGTCTTGTGCTCGAACATGATACAAGTGCAGCAGGTGGGGAGCCGAATTCCGGCGACAAGAGCAAGCAACCGGCTTGAAATCGTGCGCATAACGAATATTCGTCTGGACAATTTTCGCAATTATCAAACCGCTCTTATGGAGCCGCACTCGTTTGGAAATATTATTCTGGGCGAAAATGCGCAGGGCAAGAGCAATCTTTTGGAAGCCATTGAATTTGCCGGGACAGGAAAAGCATATCGCGCCGCCAAAGATTTTGAACTTGTGCGCCACGGTGCAGACAACATGCGGCTCGAGATCAATTTCGAGGCGGAAGGAATGCCCGAATCTATTTGCATTGCGCTCAAATCGAAAACCGGAGCGCTGCATGCCAATGCGCTTACGGCCTCGCTTCAGCGCGATATCAAAGTAAATGGAGTCAAACAATCCTCGACCGCCGCACTGAAAAGAAGATTGATTGTCGTCAGTTTTAAATCGCAGGATTTGAACATCGTGCGCGGCGGACCGGCTTTCCGGCGTGACTGGATCGATGTGCTTTTGGGCAATCTTCGTGCTGCCACTGTGGGTAGATTGCAGCAATATCAAAAGATAGTTGCTCAGCGAAACAGGCTTTTGAGGACGATTTCCGAAAGCGGGCGCCTGACGGGCAGCGATCGAGAGCAATTAAAAACATGGGATATCCAGGTGGCAAAATCAGGCTCGGAGATCATCAAAGAGCGGCTAAACCTGATGAGTGAGCTGATTCCACTGGCCGAAACTCATCATGAGCGTCTTTCCGGAAAGAGAGAAAAACTTACTTCCGAATACATTTTTAAGAGCAAGTCCGCACGCGACGGTTCTTATAACTTCGATGAAGACGAGGATGATAGCGCAAGCCTGCGCGAGATGATGAAGTCTTTCAATATCGAAGATCTCAAAAATGCGCAGACCAAAGACATCGCCAAGATTATTTATCTGATGCTCAAAGACATCAGAGGGGAAGAAATAGCGCGCAAACAGACACTTATCGGCCCGCACCGCGACGATATTGCCTTTGCTCTTGATGGAAAAAGTGCGATGAATTTCGGCAGCCAGGGTCAGCAAAGATCGCTGGTATTGTCGCTAAAGTTGGCTGAATTGGAGGCTGTTCGCAACGCGCTCAACGAGCAACCGGTGTTGCTCTTGGACGATGTGCTGGCTGAGCTGGATTTGCTGAGGCAGGACGTTCTGATGGAAATGGTGGGCAGTGGCATGCAGACATTTGTCACCACCACTCATCTTTCCAGTTTCAAGCCTGAGTGGTTGGCTGATTCGCAGTTTTTCAATGTGGAGAATGGCTCTTTATCAGCCGTACGCGAGCCCATCCCCCGCTAGAGCGATTTTTTCCGAAACCAGTCAAATTATGATGAAAACTGTAGAAGTCGCCGTTATGGTATAAGGACAGTGGGTACATTAATAATGCTTAACCATGGCGCCTCCCCGCTCATGGACCCTGGCAAAAGCCAGGAAAAGCGCTGTGGACTGCATCGGGCAGAGAATATATCGGGTTAAGCGGACCAAACGGATTTACGGTTTTATCGCCGGACGTAGGGCTAAACGGAAAAGGAAACAATAGAAGCGTGTTTGCCGGAAATACAGAACGTGGGCTCGACCAGCGCATCTGCGTTGAGTGCAACAGGCAATTCACGGGCTTGTACACAGCCTGTCCGCATGACGGCTCTTTGCTGCGCCCAATAATTCAAGATCCGCTCATCGGCACGGTGTTGGCGGGCAATTATGAAATTCTCGAAGTGCTCGGTCAGGGAGGCATGGGCGTTGTCTATCGCGGCAAGCATTCTCTTATGGAGAGAATCGTCGCGATAAAAATGCTGCTATCTCAGTTGATATCGGACACCAACAGCGTCAAGCGCTTCCAGCAGGAGTCGAAAGCCGCTGCCCGTCTCAAGCATCCGCATATCATCGACGTGTACGACTTCGGCATATCGCCGGCCGGTCAACCTTACATCGTCATGGAATTTCTCGAAGGCACTCCATTGTCAGACCTTATTAAAAAAGAAGGTCAAATTGGAGTTGAGCGTTCTATCAAATTGATTTCTCAAGCCTGCGATGCTCTCGATCACGCACACAAGCAGGGCGTAGTTCACCGCGATCTTAAGCCAAGCAATATCGTTCTTACTCAGTACGACGAAGAAAAGGACTACGTCAAGGTTGTGGACTTCGGTGTGGCTAAGCTGATCGAACACGGCAACAATAATGAAGGTCAGCGCTTGACTCAAGCCGGCGAGGTTTGCGGCAGCCCTGTCTATATGAGTCCGGAGCAGTGCATGGGGCAAGACCTGGATGCACGTTCGGATATCTATTCCATGGGGATTGTTCTTTACGAGACATTGACCGGCAAATTGCCGATTCTCGGCAAGACCATGGTCGATACTATGTCTAAGCACATCTCCGAGCCACCCGTGCCTTTCAACGAAGCAAGACCGGATCTGTATATTCCGGAGCGCCTTGAATGGGTTGTCTTGAAAGCAATGGCCAAAGATCCAGCTTTGCGGCATCAAACCATGGAAGAGTTCAAACTCGACCTGGATCTGGCTATTCCGCGTCCGGGCAGAAGCACGGTATTGCGCACCCAAGAAGAGAAGTCCCCGCTCGACAGTCTTCTGGGATTCGTCAAAGAGGTCCCGCTCTGGACATGGGCAGCTGCAGTAGCTTTGATGGTTGCAGCCGGCGGCATTATCGTTCATGCAGTAACGGACAACAAAGCAGCAACTACTCCGGCAGTTCAAACCGCAGCACCACCCGCTGCCAAGCCGGCACCGCCAGCCACGGCAACAACTCCTGCTGCCGCCACTTCTGCCCCGGCAGTCGAAAAGCCGACGGCAGCCGAGACGCCAGTGGTCAAAACACCCAAAGCACCACCTTCAGTAAAACCAATCAAAACCGCTGCTTCACGTGAGCCGGCCGGCGAAGTAGAAAAACCGCATGGACGCCGCGCTTACAGCACTACAACCTCCGTAAGCGAGGAGGATAGACCGGTGCGCCGCGCGCATGATTCTACTGAAGTCTACAGGCGCGCAGAAAGAAGAGCGGCTCGCCGCGCCTACAGTTCGCATTCCGGAGGCTCACGCCCGGCAGCCAGTTCAGGCGGCGGTGGCGGAGATCCATTTGCTGCTTTGATGCGTTCCCGCTCAGGCCGCAGCGAGTAGAAATTATTGAAATTTAGAAACGGCCAGAGTGAGTTTCTTCACTCTTGCTGCATCGACCGGATTTTCCCAGTATCCGTCTAGCTTTGCCGATGAGCCTACGATAAGCCCGGCGACCAGGGGAGCGTAAGTGGGGATATTGTCCGCTGTAATTCCGGAGCCAATCAAAACCGGCAGACCGGCGTGTTCTTTCAGTGCTTCCACATCGCCCAGGTGGGGTTCTTTGCCCGTTGCTGAGCCGGTAACAATCACTCCGTCAGCTTTGAAAAATGCGGCCGCTTCCGCCGTTTCCACCAGACTGACATCGCCTGTGATGGCATGGGCGGAATGCTTTTTCTTTATGTCCGCAAAAATTTTGATCTGTCCAGCTCTTAAATGCGCACGTTTTCGCACGAGCTTGGCTGCACACGAATCATGCATGCCTTCGTCGCCGACATGCGCAAAGACAAAACCCTCGACGCGAATGAAATCGAGATTGCATGCTACAGCCACTCCTAAAGCCTCTATATTGGCGCCGGCAAGGAGTTGGACACCGACAGGCAATTTAGATTGCTGCTTTATGGCGTTGGCGACAATAGTCATCGCAGCCGTTGTTTCCGGGTCGACAAAACCGGTCAGATAAGGCACATCATGCATGTTTTCCACCATGATTGCATCGACACCATTGTCTTTATAAACACCGGCATCTTTGAGCGCGGCCGAAAGAATCTTTTCCATGCTGCCGTCAAAGCCGGCTGAGCCCGGCAATGCGTGCACATGCACCACGCCAATCAGTGAGCATTTTTTGCCGAACATACAGTCTTCCTTAAACAACAACCAGATCTTTTATCAATACCGCTCTCACCGGCGATGCTTCCAGCTCAGTCAGTTTGAGCGGTGCGGCCGATAGAAAATAAATTCCTTCCTCTGCTTGCGTCAAATCGAGATTTTCCAGCCAGCTAAATCCGTGTTTCATCAGGGCATGATGCACTTCAAGATTTTTCGAATCTACGTGGTCGACAGAAGGAGTATCGAGCCCGGCCATCATCACGCCTCGCGCTTTCAGAGCTTCGATCAACTCGACTGTGAAGTGCGCGTACCGCTCTTCCCAAACATGTGGGCGAATAGATTTTTGTGTTTTGAACACCACCCGTGGTGGCAAGCTCGGAATTCCGGCTGCAGCCTTCTCAAAATGCTCTTTTGTAATACCTTCAGCCAAGGGGGAAACATCGAGGACGGCCGCAGGGCCTATATAAGGAAGCAAGGGAATTGCCGACGCCATACCCTGGCTGTCTTCCATGCGCCCGCAAATGTGGCTGGGGGCGTCGGCGTGCGTGCCGACGTGCGGGCTCATCGTGAAAGACGTCAAGTTGACGGTGGCACCTTCTTCCAGCCGCAAGTTGACCTGGCGACTGAATGGAGTGTCTCCAGGAAAACAGGCAGTAGTCGATGAGACCGGTTGCGAGATGTCAATTATCGAGTATGTCATAGGGTCGTTATTGTAGACCGTTTCAGAAAAACAATTCGGCCGGATAACCAAGCCGGATAACTAAGTGGGACCGGCTCTGGTACTATTTAGAGCCTTATATAACGGAGTGATGCCCATGACAGCGACTCAGTCGAGAGGACGCAAGCAAATCAATCCGGAAGGTCGTGCGCCCAAGGCCTTGGGCTCTTATTCGCACGCCGTGCAGTTAGGCAATCTTGTATTCGTCGCCGGACAAGGCTGCCGTGATCCGAAAACCGGCATTGAAGCAGGCATTACACTCGACTGCGATGGCAAGGTCACGGCGTATGACATAGAAGTGCAGACGCGAGGTGTTCTGAAGAATCTCGCTACAGTGCTTGAAGCGGCTGGGCTGTCGCTTGGCGACGTTATCGATGCGACTGTTTTTCTCAAGACCATGGACGATTTTGACCGTTACAATAAAATTTGGGCAGAACACTTCACTTCCGAATGCCCGCCGGCGCGCACTACCGTTGCGGTCGCCGATTTGCCAGGGCGCAACTATATCGAGATTAAAGCCATTGCCATGGCGCCGGATTCAGCAGGCAAAAATTCTTAGTCAATTTAGCGGGCGAAAGTAAAAGGAGTAGAGCGTGACGACACAAGTGAAGCGCAAGGTCAGACACCTGCATCATTTCATCGGTGGCGATTATGTCGCTTCCAAGTCGGGCGAAAGCTTCGAGTCAATCAATCCTGCCACAGGGGAGGTGCACGCCACTGTTGCGCTGGGCGGCAAAGAAGAAATCGATCAAGCGGTTGCCGCTGCCAAAGATGCATTTGAAAACGGACCCTGGCCGCGCATGTCCATGAAAGAGCGTTGCGAGGTTCTGCGCCGCATCGGTGATTTGATTCTTTCGCGCAAAGAAGAGTTGGCACAGGCTGAGACTCTTGATACCGGCAAGCCGATTACTGAAAGTTTGACAGGCGACATCCCGCGCTCGGCTCAAAATTTTCACTTCTTTTCAGATTATGCGCAGTCTTTGAGCGACGAAGTTTTCACATCCGCGCCAGGTGAAAAGCACATCGTCAGCCGCGAGCCGCTCGGTGTCGTTGGTTTGATCACTCCCTGGAATTTGCCGCTCTATCTGGCTACCTGGAAAATCGCCCCCTGTCTTGCCATGGGCAATACCTGCGTTTTGAAACCGGCTGAATGGACACCTTATACGGCTTTTCTTCTCGCCGACATTGTTTCACTTGCCGGTCTTCCCAAAGGTGTCTTGAACATCGTGCACGGATTGGGCGCCGACAGTGCCGGCGAAGCTCTGACTCGCCACCCTGACGTCCGCGCCATTTCTTTCACAGGCGAAACCGGCACAGGTAAGGCGATTATGTCTGCCGCCGCGGCAACTCTCAAGAAAGTTTCTTTTGAATTGGGCGGCAAAGGCGCCACAATAATATTCGCCGATGCAGATATTGATGATGCGGTTGATACTGCTGTAAGAGCTGCATATCGCAATCAAGGACAGATTTGTCTGGCCGGCTCGAGACTTTTTGTCGAGGAAAGCGTGAAAAAGCAGGTTGTAGACAAGCTTTTGCAGCGAGTGAAAGCGATTCGCGTTGGCGATCCTACAAAGGACATCACACAAATGGGCGCGCTGATAAGCAAAGAACACCTGGGCAAAGTCGAGAGCTACCTGGAAATCGGCGGCAAAGAGGGCAAGCTGATGACCGGCGGAGAGCGCATAAAAGAGCTTGGTGAAGGCTATTTCCTTTCGCCTTCCGTCTTTTGCGACCTGCCGAATGATTCCAAATTGATCAAAGAAGAGATTTTTGGTCCGGTACTGCCGGTGGTGCAATTCTCCAAGGAAGAGGAAGTTCTCAAAATGGTGAATGATTCACCGTACGGACTTTCCGCTTCAGTCTTCAGCAAAGATGTCGATCGCTGCTATCGCGTCTCCAACGGCATTCGCACTGGTCTTGTCTGGGTCAATTGCTGGTTCGCGCGAGACTTGCGCACTCCTTTTGGCGGTATGAAATCTTCCGGCATCGGGCGTGAAGGTGGACGCTACAGCCTGGAGTTTTTCTCAGAAGCGAAAACCATCTCTTATAAGTACAAGATCTAGAAAATAGCAGGGGCGTCAAAAATGGACTTCGGAATTAAGGGCAAGCGCGCACTTGTTTGTGCTGCCTCACGCGGATTAGGTTTTGCTATCGCCAAGGCGCTTGCCGAAGAAGGCGCCGATCTGATCATCAGCGCTCGCGATGAGGAAAAACTGAAACAGGCCGCCGATGTTCTGAAAAAACTGTCGAAAGGAAAAGTGGAATATATTGCCGGAGATTTGAGCGTCGCCGGCGATCGCAAGAAGCTGATCGAGTTTGTGCAGGCAAAATTCGGCAGTCTGGATATTCTCATCCATAATGTCGGCGGACCCAAAACACAACAGGCTCAGGCGACTAACTCAACCGACTGGCAAGAGGCTTTCGACAAGCTGTTTTTGCCGATTGTGGAGCTGAATTTGACATTCTTGCCTGCCATGAAAGAGCAGAAGTGGGGGCGAATTCTGACTGTGACATCCCTTTCTGTTATTGAGCCGATTGCCAATCTCGCCTTGTCAAATGGTATTCGCTCGGCTGTGACAGCCATGTTGAAAACTCTCAGCGACGAAGTTGCCGCCGACGGCATTACGGTTAACTGTCTGGCTCCCGGGCTGATTCAAACAGCCCGCACCGATGAGCTTATGGAATCCCGGCGCAAGCTTACGGGTCAGTCGAAAGACGAGTACATGAGCGATTACGTCGCCTCCATACCGGCAAAACGATTGGGCGATGCCGATGAATTCGGCTCCGTTGCTGCCTTTCTTTCATCACAACAAGCACAGTACGTGACCGGTCAAACTATTTGCATCGATGGCGGCAAACGCAGGTCAGTTCACTAATGCTGTAGAATATTGCAGATCTATTTGTCTGATTAGATGGGCGATTTGAGGTATTCAAAGTGAAATTTCTGGTGCTTGGTGCCGGCCGCATGGGTTATGCCGCAGTTTACGACCTGATCAGAAGTCCGAAGGTCGAGAAAGTCGTAGTGGCAGACCGAGACGCCAAGTGCGTAAAGAATGCCGTCGAGCGGCTTAACGACCCCAAAATTGTCCCGGTCGAACTGGATATCACAAAAGAAAGTGACGTCGTTGCGCTCATGAAGAGCGTCGATGTAGCTATAAGTTGCGTGCCCTATGAAAACAATTATGAGCTGGCCAAAGCGGCGCTCGAAGCAAAGACGCACTTCGTTGATTTGGGCGGCAACGAGTCGGTAGTTGAAAAAACATTTTTGCTGAACGATCTGGCTAAAGAGCGCAAGATAACCATCATGCCGGATCTGGGTCTGGCACCGGGAATGGTATCAATGTTGGCAGTTGCGGCCGCCGACATGCTCGACGAGCTGTATGAAATTCGCATTCGCGTGGGCGGCCTGCCTGTGGACAGCGACAACTTTCTGGGCTACAGCCACTCTTTTGCTTTAGAAGGACTGGTCAACGAGTATGCCGAAGATGTGACGCTTATTCGTGACGGGCGCATGATGCAAGTTCCGCCCCTTTCGGAAGTCGAGAAAATCGAGTTTCCCAAACCATTCGGCGAGCTGGAAGCCTTCACTACTTCCGGCGGCATATCGACATTGCCAAAGACATACGAAGGCAAAATCCAGCATCTGGACTACAAAACCATTCGTTATAAAGGTCACTGCCAGCAAATTTCGCTGCTGCAACAACTCGGCTTGATGAGCCAGGAGCAAGTAAAACTGAAAGGCGGCAAGGTCGTGCCGCGCGATTTGCTCATTTATTTACTTGATCAAAAGCTGGCAAAAGACGAGCCGGACGTTATTCTCCTGCGCGTTACCGTGACCGGCGTCAAAGATAAAGAACCAAGACAATTCGTCTGGGAAGGCATCGAATTTTCCGATCAAGCCGAGTGCCTGTCGGCCATGATGCGCATGACTGCATTTCCCGCCTCAATCATCGCCCAGATGATTGCCAGAGGCGATATAAAGGAACGTGGAGTTTTGCGTCAGGAGACAAGCGTGCCGGTAAAACTCTTCCTGGCAGAGATGGAATCACGCGGTCTTCATTTGACTATGGCCGATCGTGCTCCAGTACCCACGGAGTAGCCTTTTCGAATTGAGACGTCCACCTGGCTGCGTTTTTAGATTTCTCAACAAAATAGATTAAATGTCCCTGTTTAATGTCCAGGGTTATCCCCCGCACGGCTAGATACCAGAGTTGGACAAACACTCGTTCTCTTTCATCTCGCCGGACACCCCGGAGGAAGCCTGATGACCTTACTAGAGTCCGCTCGCGGCGCCAGCACCTATGCGCCCGAACGAATGGACGACAGCTCCGTCTCCGATGGACAAGTTTTGAATTCGAATGCGTCAGGCGCCTGGGCTCCCAGAGAAAAGCCTCTGCTCACAGTGGAAGATGCTGTCCTGCCTTTCACAAAGTTTGCAATTGCCAATGGCGAGCAGCTTACTGAAGAATGGAAAATGGGAAGCAAATCCTGGGGCTACGCTCGCCGGGATTCCGTACTGAATCCGGATGGCGGCCGTTGCAACGCCTCTTCGACTTCCATGAAGTGCGGTCCGGAAACAGGCACGCGTCAATACAGAGGCTCTAATTCCGATGTTCCGCAGCTTTATGCCAATCAGGAAACTATCAATGGTCAAAACGTAACCAAACAGTATTTTGCTCCGGTCAACGAAGTTCCTGCAGTTTCGCCTGAAACTCATCGCTATCTGACTCCAGTCAAATATGACAATACTGAAGTTGCCAGCGTTATCGACAGAGCCGAGCGCTTCGAAAAGGCTCTGGATAGACCGATCTCTTGGCGCAACAACTCGCTTGAA
This sequence comes from Cyanobacteria bacterium PR.3.49, assembly GCA_013997645.1. GTDB lineage: Bacteria > Cyanobacteriota > Vampirovibrionia > Obscuribacterales > Obscuribacteraceae > QKMZ01. Next base: position 4,143 of record PNKB01000098.1, on the reverse strand, counting down.
GCGTTTGTCGAAGCAGTAGAAAACGACAAGCCGATGGTTGTTGTATTTGGCGACAACAGCTCGCCCATGTTCAGAAAGCAGATGGCCGAGTTGCAAGCTGACAAAGATCGTCAGATGGCCAGCCTTTCCGAGCGCGCAATCTTTGTAATTGGCAAACCAAATGAAGACGAAAATGCTCGCCGCATGGCTTCGCACCTGAAACTCACTGACTACCCGACCATCTCGGTAATTGCTCCACGCACGGACCAATTGACTGAAACCTACCGTATGGAAGGCTATTTTTCAGTTTCGCAAATCTTCTCCGACCTCAATGCAGCCTTGCCGGCAGCCAAGCCTAAGCTGAGACCGAACACCGTAGTCGCTTAATTGTCAATTATTGAATTCTCGGACGCTTTGGTCCACCATAATCCTTCGCGCTGAAAAGCAGTGCGCAACCGATTTGGGAGAAGCGTCATGCCAGTCGACAGCACAACAGAACTCGCTCAATACATTTCTGATTCGCGCAAAACTTTCGAATCAGATTTGAAACTAATGGTCGACCTTGCCGGTGTTTCGATGGACCCGGAGCGCAAAAATGAAATCATGCGCACCGCAGACAGTGCAGCAGCGTTGGTTAAACGCATGGGCGGCGAGGCGGAGATTGTCCAGACGAAAGGCAATCCTGTAGTCATCGCTTCTTTTATCGCCGACAAAGCAGCGCCAACTGTTTTGGTTTACAACCATCTTGATGTTCAACCGGCCGACGCATCCGAGTGGAAAACCGAGCCTTTCTCGATGACCATCGACGGCGATACTTACAGAGGACGCGGTAGCACAGACGACAAAGGACCTGCTCTTTCCGTTCTCTACGCTGCCAATTACGCTCACAAAAACAAAATGCCGATCAACGTCAAATTTTGTTGGGAACTGGAAGAGGAGATCGGCAGCCCAAACTTTGAAGAGTTTTTAAAACAGAACAAAGACAAACTTGCCTGCGACTCCATTGTCATTTCCGATACCATCTGGGTTTCACGCGAACGTCCGGCCATTCCTTATGGCTTACGTGGGCTGCAGGGTGTTTTGCTGAAACTAAAAACAGCAACAAAGGATGTTCACTCAGGATTGACCGGCGGTTTGGCGCGAAACCCGATTGGCGAGCTTTGTCAGCTCATAGACCAGTGCTATGACGCGAAAACAGGACAAGTTCACATCCCAGGATTTTACGACGGCATGCGCGAGCCCAGCGATGAGGAGGCAAGCCAGTTCGTCAAATCAGGCTTCACCATTGATGGTTTCAAAAAAGCGCATGAGCTGAACTTGCTGCGCACCGACGATGCCAAAGACGGTTCTCTCAGAATTTGGGCCAAACCTACATTTGAAGTGCACGGCATCACAGGCGGCTATCAGGGTCCCGGGGTCAAAACAATCGTGCCCCACCAGGCCGAAGCAAAAGTAAGTATGCGCCTTGTGCCCGACCAAGATCCGGAAAAGGTCTTTCAAGCGCTGGCTAAGTTCGTCAAAGAAAAAGCTCCTGATGTAGTCATCGAGCGCGAAGGAAGTCTGAAACCATTCCTCGGTGAATTCAAAGGACCATTTGCCGATGCGGCTGTCGGCGCGATGAAAGAAGCTTTTGGTGTGGAACCTGCATTCACGCGCGAAGGCGGCTCGATTGGGGCGGTCGTGAGCATGAAAGAAGTGCTCGGCAAACCGATTGTTTTTCTTGGATTGTCACTGCCCGAGCACGGCTATCATGCCATCAATGAAAACTTCGATTGGCAGCAGGCTTCCGGCGGCATCAAAATGTTCGTCTCCTACTTCGAGCGCTTGGCGAAGATCAAATAGAGACTTACATTGGATCAATACTCGGAGTTCGCACTGGCTGCGGGCTCCGTTTTAATTTCGACCGCCCGCCTTCATCCGTATTTCCCGTGTTTTCAGAAAAGGCGTCCGGGCGGATGATGCACGCGGGAGAAACCACTTACTATGCTGAGAAAATTAAATAATCAGGTCTTCCTTTGGTTCCTGGTGTTCTGGTCTTTTTATAACGCTTCCAAAGTGTCAGACCTTGTGGAGCGCGCCGAAAGATGGCAGACGCAGGTAAATTTGCAAGATTTTTCGTATTTGATACTTATTTTGCTTGCCGGTTATGGACTAAGTTGGAAGTTCTTTTTTTCGCCCAACCGCGCCGCCGCACCGGATGTTGCGGACAAAGTGGTTTTCAGGGAATTTCCATGGGCAAGATTGGTTTTTAGTTGTGGCCGCTTGTTCAGCATCGTCTTGCTTTCCTCTGGAATCTGTTTCTTCGGACTCCAGACGTTTGACAATTTAACACTTCCTCTCGCTTCTATCGCAGACAGCTTTCACAAGTATGAGCTGGCGGAAGCGATTTTTCGCCATCGGCAGGACCGATGGGATAGGCATGTGCCCTTCTCCGCGTGGAAGTCCAGCGATACTCCATGCGAGACATGGGACGTTCAGATGAGAAGAAATCAGGCAGTTGCAGACGTCTTTGGCCCAAATAGTTTGGAAATGGCTAACCGCCTCTATCACTGCGCGACCAATTTTGATATGAAAACCTGGGGCGCTAGTCCGGAACTCTGTCGTGACCGATATGCGCTCGCTCTTCGTTTTTACCAAGAACAGTCTTCTGCAAATGGAATGGTGCAGTGCTTTAGTGGTCTTCTCGGAAATTGCGAGCCAGGGGAAAGAGTGAAGAAGATGAGAGTTGAGTATATTAAGGCTGCTCATCAATGTCTTTCAAGCCTGCAGCCATCGCGGTCACTCTTTTGCCTAAGTATTTTTGTAGGGTGTGCTAAGAAAGAAGGTTTAACCCAAATTGCGCAAGACTTTTCTAAAAGAGAAAAAGAACTGTCCTGTGTCCACGAGAAAACCGACGATTCTGGTAAGTGGTTTGCGCTCTGCTATATGAGCTTGATCACTTTAGTTTTGTCCAACTGTAGCGGCCTGTTGAATGGATGCGCTCAAGGACTGTTGCTCATATTGGCGAGCGCACGTCTAAAAAAGAAACTAAAGGCAAGCTCCAATGTTGATTCGCAAGTTTCAATTCTCGGGGCCTTAGTTGATATAGAACTGGCTTCCGGCCAATTCGTGTATGCCTATAGGACAAGTTTAAGGGCTCTGGAATTGGTTTCTGAGCACACCAAAGATCTAGCAAAGTGCATGAAAAATACCACTTCGCCAGCTGAATACAGAGTCATTTTGAGCGAGCTGCGATCTCTTGCCCTGGTGCTTTGCATACTCTTTTCATTTGGATTCTGACGGTTTGGGGAATTACTTCTTTTTGAATCGGTAGTCGTAGCCAGCCTTGCCGTCGTACGCTACTTCAACTACATGATTCTCTGCTTCCAGCCGCGCTGAAAGCATGGTCGCGAGATCAACGTCGTCTTCAACTAATAGAATCTTGGCCACTATCGCAGCAGAGGTACAGTCTAATCACCCGAAGATCTGTTCAGGCGTAGCATTAGCTGGTCCGCAATGAGCTGTGGAAGAACTTCCAATCGTTGTTCAACCTTGTCCAGTCGTTGATCAATTCTTTTGATTCGCTGGTCAAGCTTATCCATTCGCTGATCGAGCCCATCCGAGCGCTGCTCTAGCCTGTAAAGTCTTGCCTCATATCGATGGGAACGACCTTCAGTCAGAGTAATGAATTCGTCATTGAAATCAAAGCGTTCATTCATTTCTTTCCGAAGAGCATCGATTTTGAGCGTCAAGGTATCAAAGCGTGCATAGACATCGAAATCCATGTCGCATTTCAGCCGATTCAGGCCAGACTTTAGTTCTTTCACTTGTTTTGTCACTCTTATAGTTGAACTTCTTAGTTTGGATTCCAAGGACTTTGTTGTTTGTCTCATCGCACTCACTCCAGACAGCTCTGGATATAAATACGTATATGACGATAAAAAAGTTCAATTTTTGAACAACATCAGGGTCGGGCAGATGTGTTCGAGATATTGAACTGGATATGTAGTTTTGGGAATTCTGTTGAGAGTATTCTTGCGCGTTTTTCTCTGAATAGCTTTAAACCGCACTATGCCTTTGACCGGCACTAGTACTCTTGCTTGTAGTTTCCAATTACATTTGCGATTCAATCAATGCAACAGCCTGACACGCTATTGCCTGTCCTTCACCGATAGGTCCAATGCG
>PNKB01000097.1 GCA_013997645.1 Cyanobacteria bacterium PR.3.49 | reverse complement strand
GGCATGATCGTCACCAGCAACGACGACTTGGCTGAGCGCCTGCGCTGCTTGCGCGCCCATGGTTCCAAACAGCGTTACTTCCATGAAGAGCTCGGCGTCAACAGCCGTCTGGATGAAATACAGGCAGCCGTACTTTTGACCAAGCTTCGCCATCTGGAAGACTGGACGGACAAGCGCCGCGCTATCGCCGGAAAATATTTCGAAGCCTTGAAAAACGTTCCCGGAATCATATTGCCGAATCCGGCAGTGAAAGCCGAATACAAACACGTTTGGCATCAATACACCATTCGCGTTCTGGAAACGAATTTCGGCACCACAGGCGCCACCATGCGCCAGCAAGTGATCGACGGTTTGGCCAAACGCGGAATCGGTTCGATGTGCTATTACCCTGTTCCGCTGCACTTGCAAGAAGCTTATACGCATTACGGCTACAAGGGAGGCGATTTCCCGATCACCGAACGTCTGGCGGGTGAAGTTCTGTCGTTGCCGATGTTCCCGGAACTCAAAGATCTGGAAATTGGAGCAATCGGACAAGCAATAGCCGAGATAATGAGCGAGCAAGTTGCTGTAGCACCGATTGCAGTTCCCACACCTCCGGTCGTTCTTTAAACAACAGATCGGCGATTCGGCAAAGAAATGACCACCAAAGCCAGCACTCACGGAAACGAACGCATCAGCAAAGATGCGAAAATCGGAGCGAATACACGCATTCACGAAGACGTACTTGTCTACGCCGGCGCGCAGATTGGCGACAACTGCATTATCGAGCCCGGCGCCATTATCTATGAAAACGTGCAATTGAGCGCCAACTCTTATGTCGGAGCACAATGCATTCTGGGTGAGCGTCTTTCGGGCTACCTGAGCGATCCGTCCTACAAGAACCCGCCTCTTGTTATAGGTGAAAACGCAACGATAAGATCGGGCACGATCATCTATGCCAATTGCACTATCGGCAAGGGTTTCCAAACCGGACATCGAGCGGTGATCAGAGAGCAGAGCGTATTCGGTGACATGTGCTCTTTCGGCACAAATTCACAGTCGGACGGTCAAATGAAAGTCGGCAACAATTGCCGCTTCCACAACAACGTATTTATCGCCACCTACACCACTTGCGAAGACGATGTTCATTTCTATCCGATGTCCTGCACTGTGGACAGCATGCATCCGCCATGCCAGATTGGACGCGAAGGTCCCTACCTGGAAAGCGGCGTAATCGTGGGCGCCAAGGTCCTCATTTTGCCGCGCGTACGCGTCGGCTCAAAGAGCGTTGTTGCAGGTGCTTCAGTTGTAACTCACGATGTTCCGCCGGGCATGGTGGTCGCAGGCATGCCGGCCAAAGTGATCAAAAAGAGAGAGGAAGTCCGCTGCCATATTGAAGACCGTCCGGCATATGATGTTGCGATGGAAAACAAGAATTAGTAAACGTGACAGCCGATATCGTAAATGTGTTAGACCAATCTCGAAACGATAGTGATGAAAATGAGCCGTCGCCTCAAACCGGCTCATCACCGCTTAAGAGAAACGCGCTTTTGCTCATGGTCGGCATTGTCGCACTGGCGACAGTTCTCTCCTACTTGCCCGTATTGTTCAATTTTTTCGCAGGCGATGACTTTGTCCATTTGACCTGGCTGAAACAAGCCGTGGTCTATCCGCAATTGATCTGGAAGAATTTCCATTCGTCCTGGCTGGACGGCACTACCACCAAATTTTATCGCCCACTGATCTCTGTTTTCATGGTCTCTGACTACATGCTCTGGGGGTTGAATGGGCTGGGCTTTCACATCACCAATTTACTCTTTCACCTCACATCGACAATCGTACTTTTCTTTGTCAGCTTGCGCCTGGGTCAGTGCTTTTCCGGATTGAAGGAAAAGGCAAAAACACAGGGAAGCGCTATGGCATTCGCCTTTTTCTCCTCAATAATCTTTGGACTCTATCCTCTGCACCCTGAGGCTGTTTCCTGGATCACTGGAAGAGTCGACACGATTGTCACCACGTTCATTATTGTTTCGCTATGGTGCTATATGCAGTGGCGTGACGGCAAGTCGAATCTCTGGTGTGCAGGGTCAATAGTTTCACTCATTCTGGGTTTGCTCTCCAAAGAAATGGCTATAACCCTGCCGGCTACAATGGCTGCCTATGAGGTTCTTCTCTGGTGGGAACAAGGCGGCAACAGAAAAACTTTACTGTCCGGTGCTGTCAATGCAGTCAAGGCGATCATTCCATTTGCGCTTGTTATTGCATTGTATTTCGTTGTTCGCTTGATAGCGCTGGGAACATTTGTCGGTGGATATGACGATTCATTGTTCTTCATCTCCAACGTCAAAGACTTCGTCTACGGTTGGCTCCACGCTCTGAAGATGCTGATCATTCCAGCCAACAAAGACTATTTCAATGCCCACAATGCCGTGCTCCTCCTGTGGCAGATTTCGCTCGGCTTCATGGCAATTTCTGCTTTACTCAATCTGGCGACATTGAAAAGAATGGTCCCAGTTTTCTTGTTTTCCGCCCTCTGGCTGGCATTTGCATTGTTGCCCGTCTACAAAATCTTTGCCATTGCTGACGATCTGCAGGGCAGCCGACTGGCTTATCTTGCCACTGTTCCTCTGAGTTTGCTCATGGCGTTCGGCTTCACCACGGTGCGCGAGCAGGGCAATCCTGCCGTTTGGCTGCGAGCTGCCAATCGCTTACGAATTGTCTGGGGAGCGCTTTTCCTGACCGCGGCCGCCGCCATGCTCTGGACCAACAACCAGGCGTGGGTGACAGCCGGACAGCAATCAAACGCTATTCGCGAACAGTTGAATTCGCTGTACAGCACTCAGATTAAGGGCGATCCGCAAGTGCTTTTCCTATCACTGCCGGACCACATTCATGGTGCTTACGTTTGCCGCAATGCGCTCTATGGAATGACCAAGCACCCTCAAATGGTGCGCGACATCCAGAACAACATCATGGTCGACAAATTCGAGCCGATTCTTCCTTTCGGTTATTTGAAAGAATCACTGCAAGAAGGCCGAGACAAAGTCAAAATATATCGATGGGACCTGGAAAAGAAGCGATTCGATTCAATAAGTATCCCGGACAAATCGTTCAGCGGTTCGCAGGCAATAGGCGATACACTGCTGAGAAAATACGACGCGCGGGCGATGAAACAGTTGGTACGTGTCGATGACAAATACGGCATCAAAGAATTTGCAGCCGGTGATAAAGGTGGAGTTACGGTCAAGACAGACGCACCCAAGGGACGCCGCCCCGTCCTCAAGCTCGATTTCAGCTTGCCCTGCTTCGCTACTGATTTCGTGGCTATAAAAGTACTGGCGTCGACAATTCCGGCAGACAACAAAGGATTGGATCTGCTCTACAAAAACGACATCAATCGCGATTTCAATCTTTTTCATCGCGCGCACGCAAATATAATTCCTTCAAGCCAGCCGCAAACTTTGCTTTTCTCCCTGCGCAGTGCGCCGGAATGGGCGCTGGGCGGCACATCGGACGGCTTCGAGCTTTACTTGCCGTTGCATGGAGAATTGAAGATACTGGAAATAGAAACTGTCCAGGCCAGCGCGCTCATGCCGCTCATTGATTTTGAGAATTCCGGATTTCTAGGCACCAAGGGTTTTCTTCACTTGGATCACAAAGAGAAGCTCAAACAGGTCGTCAATTACAACGCTGCCGGCGTTCCCGGCAGTGGGGGCGTGGTTTTCGAATTGACCCGTCCCAATCTTTTGTTTGCCAGTCAGAACGACCAGGAAAAGTGCCTGGTTACCCTAAGAGAAATAAAATCGGCCGGCACCACCGGCAGTATTACACTCGACCGCAAGGATTTTCCCTCATTGGGAATTTATGAATTGCGCGCATGGGCTACGGACAAAAACGGCAATCGCACTGGCGTAGCCGGAGACCACATTGTTATTTCCGTCGATGATTAAAAAAAATATGTCCCGCGAGAAAAACAGACTCAGTGCCGCCCTGATCGGGCAACGATTGATTGAGAGCGGACATCTGACAGTCGAACAGTTGGATGAAGCGCTGCAATTGCAGAGAGAAACCGGATTGCTGTTTGGTGAAGTCTGCCTTCTAAAAGGCTGGATATCCTACGATCAACTGAAAGGCTGCCTGCCTTCGCTGCGCTCAAAACTGGGCGAAAAGTTGTTGGCGCTCGGCTATATCACCATGGAGCAACTCTGGCTGGCTCTGCTCGAGCAAAGGAATTCAGGCGAGCGCCTGGGAGAAATCCTGGTGGATAGAGGCTGGGTGGACCGCACAAATCTCAACTCGGTCGTGCAAAAGCGCTAAGCTTCTTCGCCCGGCGGATACTTCAAAAGCACGCGCGCATTCTGCATTCTTCGCGTTATTGCTCGATCGTCGAAATAAGCCAGCAAGGCCATCGCATACTTTCGAGAAGTGCCGACCGCCTCGCGAAAATCGCCCGGCGCGATATCCTTTTTCTCGCGAAAGATTCTCGACAATTGTTTATGTGCTGCATTGATGCTGGCAAGAGTCGATGCATAGTCATGGGCAACCACCGTAGCTTTGCCTTGCTGGCTCAAATGTTGCAGCGCAGAGAGCACCTTGCGTTTATCGCTTTGAGACTGCTTGGCCAGCTCTTCTACTTCCAGACAAATGTGCTGCTCCAGAATTTGAAAGATCTTCTGAGCCAAAACAACGACTTCGCTGGGTGCTTGCAAAAGCTCCTCTTTGGCAGGCAAAAGTTTTTCCGATTGACGAATGACAAGCTTTTGCTCAACCGCTTCTTTTACCAGTTCCTGAAAAGCCGTTCTATCCAGTCCGGCCAGCACTTTATTACGCAATGCCTCTTGCGTGTTTTTCATGTCGGCAGGTGCATCATTACCGGCTTTGGCGGCACTCTCAACTGCGGCTATCAGTTTGTCGAACAAATGTTTTCGAGTCTGCGGCGTTAAAACAAAAGTCGACAGACGCGCCAACTTTTCTTCGCGAATCAGGTCTGCAATTGTTTTGGCAAGCGATAGTGGTGGCAGCAAACAATTGAAAGCAGCGTCCGCCAGAAGCCCCTGCGGATTCGCCTGAAGAAACAGCATTGCCGCTTCTTTGCGCTGACCGGCAGCCAGTGTCTTAGCCACACCGACCAGCCGCTCGCGAGTGAGCCAGCGCGGGCGCGAGGTAATCAGTATGCTTCCGCCCGCCAAACCCTCGTCACCGTAACGCAAAACAAATCGATCTGCCGCCTCCGCTATCAAAGGATCAAAGAGCGTGATTTGCGCGATGTACGATTTCTTGCCGCTCGCCGCCACCGGCAGGGCTTCCATCCAGCGCACCGCCGCCTGGCATTCGGCAGTGCCGTGATACAAACGCGCCGGCTGGTTGAGGACATTTTGCTCAAAGTTATCTTCCAAATTCAAACCCGGCTGTCCCAGCTCGACTATCAGCGTGCTGGTGGCAGAACATTGCTCACCGACCACTACTTGCCCGCGCGCCAGCGCCTTGCCGTCCTTCAAAGAGAAATTGATGGCCAAGCGCTGACCGGCAGTCGCACTGGTAACAGCAGTATTGAACGTTTCCAAACCTCGCACGCGCGCTTTGATATTGCCCGGCTCTATCAATAGATTGTCGCCCTGCGAAATTACACCTTTTACAAGCGTGCCCGTCACGACTACGCCATATCCGACGATAGAGAAAACACGGTCGATGGGCAGAAAAGGCGGAGCTTTGACGCGCGCGCTTTCTCGCTCTCCGGCATCCACAAGCGCATTGACAATCTTTTCGGTCATCTCGGCAAAGCCGGCCTTTGTGACGTTGGAAACCTCAGCAATGTCAACCAGTGTCAGATTGACTCGTTGCAAAAGAACTTTCGAACGTGCCGCCGCATCGGCAATTTGCGCCGGGCTGGCCATGTCGCATTTGGTAATGACCAGAAGGACTCGACTGATGCCCAGCGCGCTTAGAATAATCGCATGCTGTTCGGTCTGAGGCATCGGACCTTCATCTGCTGCCACCACCAGCAGTGCCATGTCCAATCCGCCCACTCCGGCGAGCATGTTCTTCAAAAACTTGCCGTGACCGGGCACATCAACAAAACTGACGACGACATTGCTGTCGACCTCCGGCCTGGTCTTCTTCACCGTCTGGCTCGACAGTCTCAAATGCGCAAAGCCGAGGTCGGTGGTCATCTGCCTGGCTTTTTCTTCTTTGAGCCTGTCCGGATCGATACCTGTCAAACCGCGCAGCAGGCTGGTTTTCCCATGGTCGACATGCCCGGCTGTGGAGACGGTGAAATAAAGCGTTTCAGCTTGATTTTTATTTTTTGACTCTGTCGTCGACATGATCATGTGAAGCAGGACTTGCCCAAGTGCGTCGCTAAGAGAATTCTAAACCGATTTGCCGAGCCAATTTTCTCAGTTCGCCAGAGTATTAACCGGGGCGGCTGCCAAGGGTGCCGTCAAAACATGCTTTGCATAGACGATCAAACGCTGTCGGATCAGCTCCAGGTGCCACTCGGCTTCCGGCAAGAATGGTGAAAGGTGCTGGATTAGGCGGCTGGAATGTTTACAGAGAGCCATCCTTGTAAGATCGCTCGGTTATCCAGTGACGAGGAATACCTGTGCTTCACCAAATAATCGACCCGATATTACATATGATCAGCGAACAGGTGGCTCAGTGGAGCTACATGGGCGTCCTGGTCATGATGGCGATCGAGTCGGCCAATATTCCGTTGCCCAGCGAAGCAATTATGCCGACGGCAGGAATTCTCGTAAACGAAGGCAAAATGAATCTTCACCTGGCCGCACTGGCAGGCGCAGTCGGATGTGTTTTCGGGTCAATCCCTTCTTACTTTCTCGGTCTCTACGGTGGCAGACCCTTTCTGCAAAAGTACGGCAAATGGTTTTTGTTGCGTGAAAAGGATCTCGATCTTGCCGACAAATGGGTCAACAAATACGGCGACTGGACTTTCTTCATCTGCCGCATGTTGCCTGTGGTTCGGACTTTCATCTCATTTCCAGCCGGCGTCCTCAAAGCGCACTTCTGGATGTTTGTCGCCTCGACCTTCATCGGCTCTTTGATCTGGTGCTATTTCCTTACCTGGGTGGGCATCGAATTCGGCAAAAACATGGAAATGTTCAGAGACATCTGGCATAAATTCGACATCGCCATAGTGCTCGTCGGCGTGATCATGTTTGGCATTTATTTAAAACACCATCTCAAGCACGACTAAAATTCAGACTTGGGGCTAAAAAGCTCAGACAAGACTCTTTGCATTACTTGGACTATTGGCACTGTCCGGCTCGCTGCACTGCAAGCTCGACAACATTTTCTCAACCGATTGACGCTGACGTTTTTCCAGAAGCGTCGACATCATGGCACCCAGAACCATCGCAATGCCGCCCAGCTTCAACGACTCTTCCACAGTTTTGAAAATCGCAGGTGAGATAACGCCGCTTGGATCCAGCCAGGCATGGCGCTCGTGCATCATTCCAAAATCAAGGACTACGGAGCTGAATAGAAACAGCGAGGCCAGTCCAAACATCCAGGCAGCCGATGGGTGTGCGAGCACTTCCTTGCGAAATAACCAGGCAATTGAGCCGAGGATGCAAAAGAAGATCAACTCGACAAAGTCGCCAATGGAGAGGACTTCGCGCCCATCAACCACAATGAACTTGCCGGACATATTGAAAAATTGAGACAAAGAGGCGGCAATCGGACCGTAGCTTTCATGCAATTGATAAAGTTCGTCGATCACACAAAGGGCGCAGACGACTGAAACAATCGACCAGAAAGTTACCGTAGAACGGCTTATTCTTTTGGTCGAAGTACGGATGCAAGTGATTGCCGCAGCAACAATCGAACACAGAAGAAGTTGCACGGCATTGTACACAGTGGCCGGCTGCCACTCATCAAAGAATTTCGCCGGCATACTGCCGCCCGCAAAAGCGCAGACCAGGCAAATCGCCGCAGCGATAGCTAACGGTACAAAAGAAGGTGAAAACATGAGCACATCATAATTGCGATTTTGTGAATGGGAAGCGATTGTCAATAAAACCCTTCTCAAGAATCTCAAAAGCTACCAATACTTACCATTTTGTGGCATTTCCAAGCGGTAAAGAATCGCATCGCTTTGCAACTATGCTTAACAATGCGAAAATGCCCAGGCTGATGATGTCCGCGTCGGTTTTTTAACAAGAGGCGGCAAGCGCCGGGCACGCCACTATATATGGTGCCTAAACCCAGTGACAAAAACTCTCCGGCACCGCAAGCCAATCAATCTTTGCGATACTGTCGTTTTCTTGTATCTTCTCGAATTTCCAACAAGTCTTGCAGCAGCTTCTGGCGATCGGGACCGTCCCACTTCTTAAGCCAGTCGGTTATGGCTTGCTGTATCATTCCGCTCTTGTCCGGGGAATGCGGACCGTACAAGCGTTTCAATTCAAGCCAAATGGATTGCAGTGCCGCTAATTGCTCGGATGGCAGCTTGACTGTGTAAGCCACGTACTTTCTGCCGCCGCTGCCCACCACGGGCAAAGCCTTCTGCGCGGCATCAAAGGGAATGATCTGCTGTTCGGCTGACTCAGCATTCTTGTCGAGTTCGTCGTCAGGCATCATTCCCCACTGATTTAAAAGCGCGCTTGTCGCCACCATTGTATTACAGCCAGGTTGCCAAATTCGACCCATTAGATGGGCTGGGACCTTGGAGACTTGTCACAAAGGAAAGAGGGCGGCAATAATGGGAAGATCCCCACCACATGGTTGATTTTCCTGCAAATATAAGCACAATCAACTTATGTCATTACAAATTCCCACAAGAGAACGATTAAGAGCCCTCGCCAAGGAGCGGCCCTCACCGGCAATGATCCAGGAAGTCATACGAGCCCTAATCACCAGAGTCATGCGGGACAAGATCCTCATGGGGCTTGTCATTCTTGGCATTCTGGCTGTTTTTGTAGTGCCCAATTTGGGAGACGGCGACAAGCCGGAGGGCCCTACAGGAGGCACTGTACCAGGCTCCCCACCGCCCGGGGCTATGCAATCTTCCGGGCATGACTCGGCTACACCACCGCAACAGGCTGGTGCCGGGCAAACGGCCCCAGGGCAGGCAGCGGCGCCACAAACCCCGGCGGCGGATCCGGCACTGGCCACCGAATTCGCCAAGTTCTGGATGAACGGCGCTATGAATTACAACGCTCAATCAGCCGATGCCAGCCACAAAGAAGCTTTCAAATGGATGACGCCTGAGGCACAGGCATACTTCGAAACTCACTTCTGGTCGCCGGATATCGCCAACGGCATCAATTCCGGGCAGCTCAGGGCGGCTTTTCAACCAATTTCAGTGGTGGCCCAGGCGGTCAACCCCGACGGCAGCGTAGTTGTCGTTATGACAGGCACTCTGCTGATGCAACAGGACACAGTCCGTCCTGTGACCCACCAGATAGTTATGGACTTGCTGGTTCGCAAAGAAAGTGAGAATTACAGAATTGCCGGCCTTTACAACCGCTCGTCTGTAATGGCGCAATAATTGTTCAGATTGAGAATTGGATTGAGAACAAACCCAATATGATATATTGAGTTCCTGTCTCCTCCGCTGGGGACTGTTTTGTTGTCCAGCGAAAAGTAGGATGGCTGAAAACCGACTCGCCGAGGTAGCTCAGTCGGTAGAGCAGAGGACTGAAAATCCTTGTGTCGCCGGTTCAATCCCGGCTCTCGGCAAATTACTACACAATTGAGAAAAGCTCACGCTGCCGCACTATATATGGTGGCGCAGCGCTTTGCTATCTGTGCGAGCATTTGCTAGATGTCGCACAGGCCCACGCTTTCCCACGCCGGAAATCTCCTGTGCCAGTGACTTATAGACATGCACGGTTTGGCTGCATGCCCATTTCACTGTACCGGTTGCCATATTCGCTACAGACCCGAACACAGGCGGTGCGTTGGGCACATTGCAGCTGACGATGATAAAGAGAAGAGTGGACATCAGTATGAGGTCGCCCAGCTCTTTCATATTCTCGCGCGTTTTGGCGGACACGATGAAATCGGCGCACAACCATTGAATCAAGTAAAAAACACAGCACAGAAGCTCTGCGGAGATGATTGCCTGAACCAGAATGTTGTTGGAAGACAAAAACGGAAACATCTAACTCGGATACCTCGATTGAACCTCAATCAAATCCTAGTCCTGCCGCCAGGTTGCCGCAATTGACAAAAGGGATTCCTCAAAAGTGCGTAAGTAATTTCCACCAGAGGACTAAAGGTGCACGGGCAGGGAGTTTGCCAGTCCGTGTTCTTTTCTGTACAGGGTGTTAGGCTTCGAATCTCGGAAAAAATTCGGAATTTTCGTCGGCAAACAACTCAACAGGAGTGCGCACGTTGCGCCGGGATGCTTGCACCTCAGAACCGCAGGAAAAGCAGAAATTGGCTCCCGACGGCAGAACAGACTGGCAACTGCTGCAAGTCTTCATGTGCGAAACATTTCTTGCCGGTTGAGGCTCACCGCAGCCATAGCAAAACTTGTCGGTCAAGCGCAGTTTTGCCCAGCACTGGGGGCATTGGGGAGCGGATTCATCGTTAGGATCGACGGGCTCTTGCTCCTCGAACGAGGCAATTACCGCCGATAACGGCACGGGGACTTCTTTTACGGATATGGGCGCGGGCTGCCCGCCGGCTGCTTCTTCCAATTCCTGGCGCCCACGTCCGCAACGACGGCAAAACTTGGCATTTTGCCTGTTCTCAACATTGCAGAGCGGACACAAAAACACCGGCGCGCCTCGTTGCGGTTATAGATTCATTTACACTTCATACACCCACCCGGACTAGTTTATCCGAACATCCGAAAGCAAAAATGCGCGATATTAATGCGATATTCTTCGGAATGATGAACAATCTATAGAGTTTGGCTATATTAGGAATCTCGGAGTCACCAGTCCGCATGAACCGGCAAAACATTCGCAAGAACACCAAACAAAACTCAGGCGTATTTCGCAAGCGTCGCCTCGTTTTCCCCCTGGCTTTCGTGACTGCGATTGCCGCTGCCTGCTCAGTCAGCCAAGAAATAAAAGCCTATTTCACCCCGCCCGAGATTTTCATCGCCAAGCCTTATATCCAGCTGGGGCAGGGCAGAGTAGACAATTCAACTGTCAGTCACGACATTCTCTTTCTGGCGCGCAACGACAAACATGAATGGGAGTTGGAGTACAAGTCGGCAACGTCAAAAGGCTGGAAAAAAGCCGGTCCTTATGTAAAAAGAATTCTGGAAGAACAACCGCTGGAAGCGGTGACACTTTTCTCCTTTACGATTCCCGGCTTGCCTGCAGGAAAGTCTTTCAGCTATAGAATTTTCAGAGATGGGTTGGAAACCTTTTCCACAACAGCAAAAGCACAAGTCGCTTTCGACCAGCCATTTAAGTTTATAGTCGCAGGAGACCTCGGCGCCGGCAGTCACGGTCAGCGCCGCATCGCTCAGCGCATTTACTCCGAAGCTCCTGATATGTGGGTGATGCCCGGAGATCTCGTATACAACATGGGGCTTCTGTCCGACTACCTGGCTCGCTTTTTTCCCATCTTCAATGCCGATGAAGCAAAGGAAGCTGTGGGCGCTCCGATCATGCGCTCGACATTATGCATACCTGTAATCGGCAATCATGATATTGCGCAAAGCATCATGCTGTCGCCCACTAATTTGAACCGTATGCACGATGCTATGGCGTTTTTCCAGGTGTGGTCCGCACCTCTCAACGGGCCGCTTTCGCGCACTGAGGGTCCAAACGTTTGCCCTTTAGCTGGCAGCGCTTCTAGACTTTCCGCCTTTACTCAAAGCGCCGGCAAAAGATTCCCGCAGATGGCTAATTACTCTTTCGACTTTGGAAACACGCACTGGATAGTGCTTGACGGCAATTACTACATGGATTGGTCCAGCCCTGAAATGCGCAAATGGGTGAGTGACGACCTGGCCAAGGCCAGTTCGGCAAAATGGAAATTCGCCACTTTTCACCAACCCGCTTTCAGCACCGATCTTTATCATTTGAAAGAACAGCGCATGCGTCTGATCGTTGACGAGCTCGAAAAAGGCGGCGTGGACATTGTTTTTGCCGGGCATGCTCATAATTATCAACGCAGCTTTCCTCTGCATTTCAAACCAAGCACCGGCAAGATGAATTCTGATGGCACCGTTGACGGTACCATCACTCTCGATAAAAATTACGACTCCACGACCAACACAAAACCGAACGGCATTATTCATATCGTTACGGGAGCGGGCGGCGCAAGGCTCTACAGCCCCACCGACAGCAAGGAAATAGTGCGCATGGGTGATTTTCTGCTCAAGACTATTTCCGACTGCCATTCATACACAATGTGCAAAGTCGATGGCGGCAATTTGAGCATCACACAAATTTCCGATGCCGGCAAAGTCATAGACAAGTTCGCATTGAGAAAAGATTAGCAGCCCCGCTGCCCGGGCACAATTCACCGCAGAGGTGAGAAGCATGGCAGGCAGTCAGAGTATTGCAGGAAGCTGGCGGGGACGATATTTCTACCCTGCAAGCAGTGAACCGCACGGCTTCGAGGCTGTATTCATAGATGCTGACGGCGTTCTGGAAGGCAATATACTGGATGACGGTCAACTGGGCGAAGCTGATGTTGCAGGGCGATTTCACTTTCCCCATGTGAAATTCTCCAAAATCTATCGCTCCGGCTTGCAGCCAGTCCGCTACGAGGGGCGCATGTCCGATGACGGCAAAACCTTGAGCGGTCGCTGGTATCTAGGTGTCGATGGCAGCGGTACATGGACTGCAAAGAGATACGAAGACGGTGAAGAACTCAAGTTAGAATCAGAAGAAACGCACGAACTGCAGGCATCAGGCGAAAAGAAACAAGAATTGGCGCCCGTTTGAGCCGACCTGTGAGTCGCCGCTAAAGCCCGAGATTTCTTATCATGCAATAATTTCCTCGCTAAAAGAGGAAAAGAGATGCAATCTATCGCAGTGTATGCCATTCCAGTTTATGCCGTGCTCATGTTTTTGGGCGGACTGATGGGCTTTATCAAAGGCAAAAGCAAACCATCGCTGATTGCCGGAGTGGGCAGCGCCGGATTTCTCGGCGGCTGCTACGCACTTAGCTTTAGCGATCCCAAAATGGCACTGGGCATCGCCTTTGTAATTGCGCTCATATTGGAAGCAGTATTCGCGATGCGACTGGCCAAAACAAAGAAATTCATGCCTGCCGGTGTGCTCCTGATCATGTCAGGAATTTTCCAGGTTCTCTTCATTCTCGGAATTGTTTAGCCAGACTTGCGCACCTAACTCTTTTTACGCCTTCTTTTTGAGCTTCAGCAGTTTTTCTCGAGCGGCAATCAATGTCTCTTCGCGGCGACTGAAGCAGAAACGCACGTATTTGCGCGCCAAATCCGATGGACCGAAGAAACTGGCTCCGGGCACGACTGCTACACCTATTTCTTTGACGAGATACTCGGTGAATTGCATGTCCGTTCCGTAGCCCCATTCGCTAATGTCGCTGAAGACATAATAAGCGCCCTGCGGCTTGAAGTATTTGATGCCGCACATATCCAGAGTTTCCAACATGTAACTGCGGCGGTCACTGTACTCTTTGGAAAGTTCGTCGTAATATTTCTCACCCATTTTTATGGCTGTCACACCGGCTCTTTGAAGCGGTGCTGGTGAACCTACAGTTAGGAAATCATGCACTTTGCGAATCGGCAAAGTCAGCTCCGCCGGCGCGATGGCCCAGCCCACGCGCCAGCCTGTGACACTGTAAGTCTTCGACAAGCTGTTGATGGTCACGGTCAAATCCTCCATGCCGGGCAAGGATGCCATGGCCACATGTTCTGCACCGTCATAGAGAATATGCTCGTAAATCTCATCGGTGAGGCAGAGCACGCCCCACTTTTGACAGAGGCGAGCGATCTCGCTCATCTCTTCGCGGGTGAAAACTTTGCCTGTGGGATTGTGAGGAGTGTTGAGAATAATCGCGCGCGTCTTGTCGTTAAACGCTTTCTCCAGCTCCTTCGGGTCAAATGTCCAGGTTGGCGGATGCATCGAGACATAGCGCGGCTTGCCACCACATAAGATGGCATCCGGACCGTAATTTTCGTAGAACGGCTCGAAAACAATGACTTCGTCATCCGCATCGACCAGGGCCAGCATCGTGGCTACCATCGCTTCTGTAGCACCGCAAGCAACCGTGATTTGTGTTTCCGGATCGACCTTGACTCCGGTCGTGCGTTCGTGCTTTTCTGCCAGCGCATCGCGCAAGAGCTTGTCGCCCCAGGTTATGGCATATTGATTGACATTGTCGAAAAGGGCTTCGTGAGCTGCATGCTTCAGCTCTTCAGGACAGGGAAAGTCCGGCAGGCCCTGAGCCAGATTGGTCGCCTTGTAGCGAGCGGCCAGCCGGGACATCTCTCTAATTACCGACTCCTGAAACTGATCTGCCTTATTTGAAGCGAGCTTACGAACTCTTGACTGCATGTGTCTGGTCCTTTTTTGTTAGCCGATCCTGGTCGCTCAGCCTGAGCAAAATGCCGAAGAGATAATTTAACAGATGAGGCGGCGCATTTCATGTGCCAGTATAAGTCAAAAGCGGCTTTTCTCAGCGCCTCTCGAGGCTCGCTGAAGGAAAGTAGAATTTGAGAATCTCGGCATGGCTCTTGCCCTGGCGCGACAATCCCTGTGCTCCCCACTGACAAAGTCCGACTCCATGCCCTCCGCCGCTTGATTTGATGGTGTAGGCGCTGCCCGTCCGCTTAATCTCATAGCGAGTGCCGGGCGCTTTGTCCCAGCCAAGTTTTTGTCCGATTCTCAACCACAATTGATAGCCGCTCAAGACCTCAGTTCTACCGCCTTTGCTAATTTCGGCGCTGACAATGCGTTCTGCATTATCTTTCTCCAACACTTTGGGCTCGCTGCCGGCAATTTCTCTTTCAAAAATTGCAGCGGGGATTTTTTTCACCGTGGGTCCAAACAATGGCGAACCCTTGCAATAGTCGCAGCGGACACCCTTCAAATAGACGAGCGATTTTGCCCCTTTTCCGAAGATGTCGACACCATCGCTTGTGCGACCGGCGCAGCAAGCATGAAAAAAAACCTGGGCCGGTCGGCCGTTGTACAACAATTTCACTCTGTCGATTTCGTTGACGGCATCAATGACTTCGGGACGCTCGTGCTCTGCTCCCAGATAAACCATCTCGTCGGTAGTGTCTGATACGGTCGGATGTTTGCCTTTCGGAGCCAATCTCGTATAGACAAGAACAGCCATTGCTTTTAACGCTTCCTTTCCAAACTGTGGAGTTGTTTCGCCACCGACGACGGACGAGACATAGTTGAAGCTGTCGACCAAATTAAGTGCCGTCAGCTGCGCCGGTTTACCCGGCTCGGCAGGCTCCTTTTTGACCGTGATTTCTCCATAATATTTGCGCATGTGGGCCTGATCCGGACCAATCGCCAGCGGCTCACTACCGCGGTTGGCCATCACCACATATGGTGCGCGAACGATCTCCTTCTGTCTCTTCCCACCGACCTTTCTTAGAACAATTCCTCTGCCGGCATCTGTGAATTCAAACACTCCGTCATTGATGACGGTCCGCGTCGGATTGACTATCACAAAAGGTCCGCGCACAAAAATTGAACTGACCAAAGGTCTGGCTTGAAATAGCTTTACGTATAAAGATGACGGATTGGCCTTTGCCGATGGTAAGGACAAAAGACACAAAGCAATCGCCACTTTTGCCCCGACCGTCAAAAACATTCTCATATATAAGGATAAAATCAGGGCCATTCGGTGGCGAACAAAAACTCTTTGGCTCTCGGAACGGCAACCTCCGAGCTTGTCCCGTTGAGGGCGCCCAGGCAAAAGGCGTAGCGCGGGGCATCATACGGGAAGTAGCCGGTCAGCCAGGATTGAAACTTCTTGCCCAACGGCGCTGTTCCTGTTTTCGCCGCTACGTGCAATTTGTTGCCGGGATCCAGCTTATGCGCCGTCCCTTCCCTCACGGCAAGCTGCATACCCTGCTGCAAGCGTCCCCAGGTCATGTCGGAAAATTCCAGGTTGAAGCGTGCCTTGCCTTCCGCACTTTCTTCAGCACTGTGCAAATATGGAACATCGCCGCGATTGGCGACAATTGCGCTCATGCGCAGCAGCTGCAGCGCATTCGGATGCAGGTGCGGGCTCAAGCCGAGGACATAGGGCCAAGCAGTCGATTTCTCCGGCTTTGGAAACAGCCCGCACTTAACAGAGCCGACAGCAGAATTGAGACCGAACTTCTGTGCATAATCGAAGAACAGGCTCTGGCTCATAGTTTTTGATGCCGTAGCGAAATAAACGCTGCAGGAATGGGCGATGGCGTGCACGGCATCGACTTTTCCATGGGCAACCAGGCAGTTTATTCTCGCGCCCTTGATGGTCACGTGCCCCTTGCAGTCGATGGTTTCATTGGGGCTGATCAAACTCTCTTCCAAAAGAGCCGCCGCCGCCACGATTTTCATCACTGAGCCCGGCAAACCAGCCTCCACCATGAAACCGGTGGGAAAGCCGACCTGTCCTGTTTTAAGGTCGGACCAAAAGAAAATCGTCCGCCCCGTGCCTGATTTAGCCTGCGCTTCAGACGCCTCCAGCAATCCGCCCAGCCCGAACATCGACTTCAAGAAGTCGCGCCTGCCAATGGAATTACCGCTGCCTGATGAATCAGAGCTCAAAATCTATGTCCTGTTTCGGTTTTACAAAGCCATCACAATCATTTCACAGCTTTGCAACCTCCCTGCCTGTATAAGTTTACAGGTCTAGGATGATAATGGTTGAAAGAAAGAAGTTGAAAAAATTTCTTGGTGAAATTTCTTCGTCAACTTCTTCGAGCAACTCATGTAGACTCAGGTAAGTCTTATGCGCTTAGTCTCATTACTTGCTGCTTTCGGCAGCATATTATTTGTTGCGTCGCCGCACTCATCGGCGGCGGCAGCACCCGATGCAGATGCGCAAGTAAGAACTTTGAAGCTGAATGAGCTTGCCATAAAGACTGTTGAAAATCATTTCCTCCCTGATGGAAAGAGAAAATCGCTGTCCCAATTGACTGGTGAAATGAAAAAGGGAAAAGTTGCCGGAGCACCGCGTGGACTTTTCGTTACTTTATCCAAAGCCGGTAAAACGCGCGCCTGTTGGGGTTCAATAACACCCGAGCACGACGATCTCATTACCGCCACCGTCTATACGACTGAAGCAGCGTTGAACAAAGAGTATCGCTTCGCTCAAGTGAAACGCGGCGAAGTAAAAGACTTGAAAGCTCAAGTCACCGTCATCAAAGCAGTAACTCCAATAGACAGCATCCGAGCCATCAATCCGCTTCGCCATGGACTTTTTGTCAGACAGGGCGGCAGAGCGGCTGTACTCTTGCCTGGAGAATGCGTCGACGCGCACTATCAGTTGGTGCAATGCAAATTGAAAGCTGGAATTCCCGTCAACTCTCGTTGCCAAATGTACAGGATTACCGCCGATGTCTACCACAAGTAATATCGTCATCAAGAAAAAACCCCGCAACTTGCTTACGGCTTGGAATTTGATCTTCGTCAAAATTCTGCTTCTGGCATTGATCGGCGTGTCATTGGAAAGACCGGTCGGCTCGGTGGCCGGGCAAATATCGCTGGAAGAGCGAGGCTTTGGAATTTCCTCTTACGATTTGAAAGACAATAAAGTCTATGCGATGGCCTACGGACCACGTAACGGTCCGCAGTTAGAACGCGGTGTCTGGATTAATCCGGATGGCACTTTCCGCATCGATCAATTGCCAGCCGGAGAATATCAGATCAAATTACGTGCCACCGGATATGCCACCGAGTACGTGAATGGTGTTTTCATCGAAGACGGCAAAACAACAAAAATCAGTGATTCCGTGCGTCTTTCTTTGATCGAGCCCAGCCTCTCTGTGGCATCCAATATTCGCGTGTTCACCACCAAGGAGCCGCCACGTTTCTGGGCCAACGCCACTGCATCCAAGAATGTCAAAGTCAGCGTCTTTAAAACGAACATACTCAAACTGGCCCGCGAAAAATCGTTTGAAAAATGGGGCTATGAGCTGAGCAACAGCTTGGACCTCTATAGAAACAGCGAAAAGAAATTCACCGTTCCCTTTAAAGGTGAAACACCGGTCGCCGTCCTTACCCGTGATCTAAAACAAGACGCAAACGATTCATCACGTGCTGAATTCCAGCTTTCCAAGCCTCTTGAAGCAGGCGACTACGTAGTCTATGGCGAAGCCGAAGGAGTCAATTCGACAAAACACACTCATGCCATTTACTGGTTTAACGTGTCGGATGTCGGACTGGTTGTTTGGCAGGCGCCGGAAAAAACACTGGTGCGGGCCATTGATTTGAACAGCTTGAAGCCCATAAACGGCACCAAAGTAACCATTTTCGAAGGCAAAGGCAAAGAGGCCCAAGCAAAAACACTGGCTACTGGAACGACAGGCGAAGATGGCTTTGTCGAATGCCCTCTGCCGTCATCAGTGAACGCGCAGGGCAGTTTCAACTCACTAATCATCGGCGCTTTCGGCAAGAGCACTGCTTATGGCGCGATGAATTACTGGCGCTCTTCATCCGACAAAATGCAGACCTATTTCTACACAGATCGCCCTGTCTACAGGCTAGGACAGACTGTAAATTTCAAAGGAATTGCGCGCACAACCGGTCCTTCAGGTTTTCAAAATCCCGGCAAGAATATCGAGCTGAGCGTAGCTGTTTCAGATCCCGACAACGAAGAGTTGTTTAAAGGGAAGATAAAAACCTCGGATCATGGCACTTTCAACGGTTTGTATTCGATACCGGCGGAAGGAAAAACAGGCGCTTATTCAATTAACATTACATATCCGAACGGCACCGTCGCTTATGAAAATTTCGAAGTGGCGCAATATAGAAAGCCCGAATATCAGGTCGAAGTAAAGCCACTCCAACCGCGCTATGTAGCCGGCGAAAAGATCAAAGCCAAGATTCACGCCACCTACTTTTTCGGCGGTCCCGTCGCCAATGCACAGGTAAAATACTCAGTCTATTCGTCAACGGATTGGTCCAGCCGCTGGAATTTAAGAGAGCGACCTGACTATTTTGCCTTCTTCGATGATTGGGAAAATTCCGATGAGGGTTATTCGGATTATGGCGGCGACTATGTGGAAGAAGGCACTGTAGTTACTGATGCCAACGGCGAAGCAACTGTTGAGTTGCAAACCAAAAAAGCAGAACCGATAGGGGATCGTCCTAATTCTAGTGAGTACAGAGACCGCAACTACAAAATCGAAGCAGAAGTCACCGACATCAGCAGAATGACCGTCGTCAGCTCTGGCACGGCGAAGGTTTCAGCCGGCGATTTCTGTGTGTTCGTCACCCCAGGATCGTATGTCGCAAAAGTCGGCGACAATTTGACGTCCACAATCGAAGCTGTGGATTACAACGGAAAGCCAGTGGCAAACCAGGATATAACCGTGCGCCTGAGCCGATATCCATGGGACTCATCGACAAGCGCTTACAAGCCACAAGAAGTGCTTGTCGAAGCTCAGCAAAAAACCGATGCAAACGGCAAAGCGCGAGCGACGTTTGTAGTGAAGAATCAATTTCCTACCGACAGCTATTACATCACTGTCGAGGCGAAAGACAGCAAAGGAAACATGGTTGGCGACCAGAGCAGCATCTGGATTGCCAGTCCGCAATACCCATACGTATTGAGCAGTGAAAGCGCTCAGAATGAACCGGTGTCGATGCGATTCGACAAGGCGATATACAAGCCCGGTGAGACCGCGCGTTTGATGCTCAGCGGCCCTGTTAACGGCAGCGAAGGAGCTCAAGCAGTAATAACTCTGGAAGGCACGACAATCTATAACCATAAAGTTGTGCCGCTCACATCGACTGCTCAATTGATTGAAATACCGATTGAGGAAAAACATGCACCCAACGTGTTTATCAAAGCTGTTCTGGTCACCAAGAAACATCAGTTCTACTCTCAGGAGAAGATGATCAAAGTCTCTCCTGCCAACAATTTCTTGAATGTCCAGATTTCTACCGACAAAAAGCGCTATCAACCGGGGGAAACCGTAAAGTACACAATCAAAGCGCAAAGAGCGGACGGCAGCCCGGCAGCCAATGCCGAGTTGTCCCTGGGTGTTGTAGACGAGAGCATTTATTCGATAAGGCCGGAATTCGCTCAAGACATTCGCAAATTCTTCTACTCCAGGCGCGAGAATCTGGTGCAAACGATCTGTTCATTCCCAGAACAGTATTCCGGCGGACCGGACAAGGTAGAACCACGTGTCAGAAAAGACTTTAAAGACACCGCTTTCTGGCAGCCCGCCTTGCTCACCGATAAAGACGGCATTGCCACTCAGGAAGTAAAACTGCCGGACAATCTAACCACCTGGCGCGCTACTGTAAGGGCAGTTTCGCTAAACACAGAAGTCGGCTCTTGCATCAACAAAGTTCTCTCCACTCAGGACGTTTTGCTGCGCCTCGCTTTACCGCGGTTTTTCAGCGAAGGCGATCGGGGGCTTGTCACTTGCATCGTGCACAATTATTCGGAGCGCGAGCAAAATATCAAACTGTCAGTCAACATGAGCAATCAATTGAAGACCGACGCCCCGCTTGCAGCCTCATTCAAAGTGGCGCCGGAAAAGGCATATCGCCATAGCTGGCCGGTCAACGTCATGTCCCCCGGGCAAGCCGTCATTTCGGTCAAGGCTATAGGTGACACCAGAGGTGATGCTATGGAAGTAAAACTTCCTGTTCGCGCACTCGGCATTCCAGCCTTCATTGCCAAGGCCGGCGTATTGACGAATGCATCAGAAAGCATAGACCTGAGGATCCAGCCTCCCCCAAGAAGCACCGGCAATGTCAGTGTCAATTTGACTGTAGCCAGTTCTTCCATGGGTCCTGTAATCGGCAGCTTCAACTCGTTGATCGACTACCCATACGGGTGCACGGAGCAGACTCTCAGCCGCCTTGTGCCATCGATTGTGGCATTCCAATTGCAAAAGAATCTCGATATTCCGGTCACCGCGGCGCAAAAGAAAAAATTTGCCGAGATATTCAAGATGGGAATGCAAAAACTTACCGATCATCACCACGCGGACGGTGGTTGGGGATGGTGGGTCGACGACCAGAGCAACATGTATTTGACCTCCTATGTAGTCGAAGGACTGCT
>PNKB01000096.1 GCA_013997645.1 Cyanobacteria bacterium PR.3.49 | reverse complement strand
ACAGCTCTGGCCGCTGTCAAAGTAATTGTTATTATTGAAATCGCTGATTGACATAGCATCAGCAATTTGGCTTTTGGCGAAACCGGCATAGTATCAGTCGGGCTGAAGGCCGTTGCATTAGTGAACGCCAGATAGAAATAATCGATAAAAGATGGTTTCCACGTATCAGGAAAATGAGAGCTAGTCATCTGAGGAAATAGAAAATCCGGCGGACAATGCTCGGCATGAAATACACGTTCATCGGGACCACCGCTATCAAGTTCCCAAAACCACAGCGCAAAAACGATGACATTCGTTGTCCAGATACTAACCGATGAGAATAATAATTCTGGACCGGCCACAGTTTTGCCCTGAGTCAACAATAATGACACCAGTAGTATCAAAGAGGCAAGATTTGCCAAGTTTACGGAGGCTATTACAGTAAAAGCCAAGATTTGATTTAATCGCCCTTCGTGTGGAACGCGATCGGAGCCCTTAACGATAAAGTCAACAAAATCGCAAACTCCATGGCCGGCATCATCCAAATGGGACCTAAAATATAGCGTTGAGGCAGACTTAACTGCAGAATTATCGCAAACAGAAGCGCGGCGGAAGCTGGCCACCTAGGTTCCTGAAACGTGGTTTTTTCCTGTGAAGTCACTGAATCATTTGGCATTGAGTGCAAATTTCGCTCACCGAGGCTATTCGAACGTTCCGAGCAGTCGCCCAAACAGAAAATTGGATAGGTTCATGATGTGGGAATTGAAAGCGTTCTGGCTTGAAATTGTAATGCGTTCAACAATATTGTTCGTACTTGTACTCTTTCGGCTTCGAAATCGAGTGGGAAGTGAAATCTCACCGATAGACCAAGTGGTGCTAATTACCGTTGGTAATCTCACTGCAGCAGCTGCGATCAAGTCCGATGATTCGATGTCGGCTGCGGCAATTGCCATCACGACTTTTATGGGACTTACTATATTGATGAATTATCTAGCCTACAAGACTAAAATCGCTAGCGACCTTATTGAAGGTGTTCCAAAGGTACTCGTGCATAACGGAAAGATATCGTGGGAGAATATGAAAAGTGAGCTGTTAGAGACTCTGGAGTTGAATCGCTTGTGAATGTGCATGCTGTCATCATCGAAACAAACGGCAAGATCAGCGTGATTCGGGCGCATGACGAATAGAAGGCTAAATTTAAACTAGAACTGTGGTGGCAAGCTTTGTGTTTCGGACAAGAACTACGTTTGGCGATTTTGAATGGGCCGGATAATCTTAAAACTAGCAATCTAGCTTGACGAAACCGGATAACCGCTACTTTGTCCCTCGAATCTTTTTAGCACGTGACAAAAGGTTTTTGGCTTCCGGCTCTCGTCCTAATTTGCGCAAAACGGTAGCATAATTTTCCAGCGCTCCAGCGAGCGAAAGAGCATTAGGTTTGGAGCTTTTTTCCTCTATCTCCAGAGCACGTTTGGCCAGAGGCTGAGCTTCAATAAATTTTCCTTGTTTGACATACATCCCTGAAAGATTGCTCAAATCTGCAGCTAAAGCAGCGGTGTTTGCAGGCGATTTCTTCTCATCAATTTCCACAGCCTGTTTGAGCAGTTCTTCGGCATGCTTGAAATCACCCTTGCTGTTGCAAAGACCGGCTAAATTATTGAGCGTCGTTGCCACTGCCGGATGATCGGGCCCCATACATTTCTTGCGTATTTCCAGAGCGCGCTCTAAACAATGTTTGGCTTCATCGCTGTTTCCCTTGGCATCGCAACATGCAGCCAGGTTATCCAACTGTGCCGCGACATCAGGATGGTCGGCACCATGCAACTTTTCGTGCATTGCCAAAGCCTGCTTGAACAGAACTTCAGCCTTGCCAGTCTTTTTCTGCTCCAGGTAAACCAATCCGAGTTCATTCAGCGTTATCGCAAGGTGTAGCTGAGGATCCTTTTCGCCAAATTTCTCGGCTTCTGCGCGAGCTTTGACTATCTGTTTTTCTGCCTCAGCATACCGCCCCTTGATATGCGCCTTGCAACCGGCTTGCATGTAAGTGTGCCATGCCGCGTCGTCGGCAAAAGCAGGCACTGTCGTCGTCAAAAGACATACAGACAAGGCTAGAACGATAGGATACTTCATATGTTTTTCTCCGCCAAATTTCTGTAAAAACAGTTGCTTTAGTGATGTTTTCCGGACGCATAAGGATTACGATTTGGTCCCCAATAGTTTCCGTAACCCCAATTGCTTCCGTAGCCGGAATTGTATCCATAACCTCGGTTATTGCTGTAATTCCAATTGGAGCCGGGATTGTATCCATAACCTCGGTTGTATCCATAACCTCGGTTATTTCCATAGCCCCGTTGGTGCCCTCCTCTGACTTGATCCTTCATCTGATGCCAAAAGGTATCAGCATTGGCTGGAGAAATAGAGGCAATCAAACAGAAAGCCACCAGACTTACTTGCCCTATCAACTTTTTGTTCATATGATCCCTCTCCTTGGTGAAAACTAGCTAGCTAATAGAAAAATGCACCTGAGCGGATTATAGATGCCCTCGATGCCAAGCGCCATCCCCACGTCTAGTGCGCCCACCAACTTACTCTGGATAGCCAGGCTGTTTTGGCCGCTTTAGCCGCCTGGACTACGTCGACTCGTGGGACTGCTCTCGTAAAAGTCAGTCTCAACCTCGATAATTACAATCTATCCAGAGATCAGAAGCAAATTGAGGCTCAATGCAGCTGTCCGCGAGGGTGACTACGGCTGCGCGATGAGCGGTGGCTTCCGTGTCGGCGGCTTGCTCGATATCCGCCTGCGGTGCTAGGCACTGCATTTTTCGCCTCCCAATAGGCTCTATCCTCGGCTTTGCGCCGTTCGGCTGCTTGGATGTTTCGAGCCTGCTGAAGCTTCTTCTCTTGTTCTACAATGGCCTCTTTTTCCTCGCTGAGGTTGTATGAATCTACGTTTGCATGATCCTTGAAATGCCGAAGCCACTGCTTTCGTAGAGCAATGTTACGTTGGATCTCAGTGGAAACCTTGGAATCCGCAGCCAGCCAATTTTTTAGAGGGACCAATTCCAACTGCACCTTAGCCCTTTCCTTCGCCGATTTCGGTTGCTGCTGCTCGAGCTTTACGACTCTAGCTTCAATGGCAGACCGTTGCAGCCGATCTTTTGCACGTGTCTGTTCAACTTGATCAATGTACTGTTCAAGTTGAATTTTATATTCGTCATATGGTACATCCGTATGACCGAGACTACTTTGGGCAGAAGCCATCAATGTTGTAGCCCAGCTCAAATAGAATGTAATGACGATTGTTTTGAATTTGTACATTTTTGCCATTTTCTGATCTACCCACGAATGTGCGCCGTAGCTCAGGTTTCGTTCTTGCTACGGATAACTGATTCTAGAGCCGCTTCGACCTCGGCTAATAGTGCAACTGTATCGGTTTCGTAATCGGCGACAATGTAGGCGTTGGCTCCCATCAATTGGCTTGTGTACTCAATCTGCGGATCGTTTGCTTTAGCGTAAGCAGAGGCGCCAGAGCGGAAACAGACAAATGGGATTTGTTTATTTGCTGCCTTGTCGCGAACGTCTTTTAAAAATTCAAACATGCTTTCGTTCAAAAGATGAGTGCCACAGATGATCACATCGAAATCACCAAGATCAATTGCTTTGCTTGCTTCAGAAATAGTTCTAGTCCAAGTAACGGAATGTTTGACGGAAAGGGCGTTGTGCAGGTGCTGAATGCCTCCACGCTCGTCATCAAGAATCAGGATCTGTAAAGTGCCTTTCATGTGAACAAGTTTCGCATCTTTGGGCACGGCAAGGCCAAAAGGTACCCCAAAATGGCTCGGGATGCCCTTGAACCACGAAATTATCAGCCGGGCGTAGAAGTTGAATTTTCAAAAGAGTCAACTGGCTGGGTTTTCGGATGGTATGAAACATAATATGTATTATCTGGCCTGTCCGAAAAAGCCATCAACTTGCCAGAACTTAAGCGTTGAATAGTGATACTCAGGATTTCCCCAGAGTCTCTAATTACACTTCCCAGAAGAGGGAACGCGCTTACCATGGCACTTGAACAGGGCGACAATACAGAGGCCAGATCGTTTGTACCAAGCGGACTAGTTGAGCACGCCGGTCTTAGCCGATCGGCTCAAGATTTATTCCAACCGATCGATCGCGCGATCGCCAATCGCCAAGACTTGCCCTGGTCACTCGATTTTAGGGCTGGAGCTGACCTCTACCGGCTGCCCGCTTATACTGGTGAAAGACTTTCCGCGAGCGCTCTCATGACTGACGAAACAGAACAAAAACTAGACGCACCGAAGATCCAGAGACCATCTGATGCAACGGCCGAAGCTGGCGTTATCTCCGGACAGACGAATCAAAATCAGCACGAAAAAGCCTTCAAAATAGCCCATGCAGCAGATAGAACGCCATCAGGCATCATGCCCGCGCTACATGAGAGCTTCAGTATCGAAGGCGATTTAACTGCCGCAGATCGAGGCAACAAGTCTGGCAAAACGCAGACGGTACCTGATGATGCGGTGGTCGCTTGGGACCCACGAAAAGACGCACAAACAAAATTAGAGCAAGCGGTCTATCCTCATCGTGACAATAGAGACGCTTTTTTGGATAAAGAAGCTGCCCGCTGGGTTAGTCAACATTTTTCCAGCTTGGCAGGTTATTCCGAGCGTCACGACGGAATCGCACCGAAATTAATTGCTGCAATTCTCAAAAATGAGCAGACCTATTACCGCACTGACAAAGATGCTTTGCCGGATGCCATCGTGCGTAGAACAGGCGATTTACCAAGGGATCTAACCATTGGACCAGCCCAAATGAGTATAAGTAACGTGAGACAGCTTGCTAAAGAGTATCCTGATGTTCTTGGCTCCGTGGCTGATTCAACACATCTTGCAACCGATAAGACTTACGCCACGATGCTAGTTGGTGCTTACCTGGACAGTAAAATCCAAGTGTTCGAAAACTGGACGAAACACCCGCCAGATCGTTCAAAACTGGGTAAAGACGAGCGATATCAGTATGATCATGCTCTGCCGTTGTGGAAAGCAGGCATGGAAACAAAAGCGTTAATCATGTCCTACAATCCCGCTGCGGGACTCGATCACATGAATAATGTATTGAAGTATCTAAGAGATTAAGACTCACCAGATCGACCGTCGGTAAGGATCCTGGTCAAATCGGCGATAGGCTCATGGCATCTTCAAGAAAGGTAATACTGAGCGCTGGTTCAAGAGATGCCATCTCTTGACTCGTTCTAAGCTCGTATTCCCCAAAGCGATTAATGTGCTCTGTTAGATAGGGACTGAAGCAGGCAAGCACAGCTGGATCGATTGTGTGCCCATCCTCAGCCATTTTGTGGAGCGCATCACTCATTGTGACTAGGGTGTGGAGAATCACCAGATTTGCCACCAGGTGATTGTATTTGATGACCTTGCGCTGTTCTTCACGCACATTTTCGGCAATCATGCCTTTGCCACCGAACAGAAGGAAATCGGCGAATTGATTAAAGCGTTCGCTCTTGTTCGTGGCGACCGAGATCATGCGCCGAACGTCTATGTCTGAGATGTACTGCAAGAGGAATTTCGTTCTGATGACACGACCGAGCTCGCGAAAAGCAAAGTATAGTTTGTTTTTTCGGCTGTAAGTCGCGAGTCGTCGAAGAATGGCCGATGGAGTGATCTTGCCGGCCTTCACAGAGAGTGCTACTCGTAGCATGTCCGGCAACATTGTCTCAATCAAAGTCCAGTCGATCTGTTCGGTGAAGATAGAGTCGATATGCTCGTATCGCGTATCGGCATCTGGACGGTAAAAATGCAAGTCCTTCCAATTCCGTATGCGAGGCATGAGCTGAATTCCCAGCAGTTGTGCCAATCCAAAGATTGGTGCACTTTGTCCCTGGGTATCGGAGTGCACTGTATCAGGCTGAACTTCTGAATCATTCTCGGTAACGAAGTCTAAGATATAGTGCCCTTCCCACGAGCCGCAAGTATTGAAGCGAGAGAAGAGAGCAATGTAGCTGTCGGCGACCAGGTAGTAGCCGATGCCACCATATCCGCCATATCGAATGTGGTATTCGGACATCAGATTTTGTGGATAGAGATCCCACTTCGTACCGTCTGCTGACGCCGTTTTTCCAAGGCCCCATAGGCGTTGAAGAGGAAAGTCACGATAAGCGTTTATTACTGTAACAATCGCCTCGTCCAGCTTCTGTTCGGTCACATGCCGCTGATTGATGAACGAAATTTGTCGTCGATCAAGGACTTTCACAGAGCGGGCAGTCTGTGTTGGCCCAAGATTGCAACCATAGCAAAAGGCAGTTATGACATACCTTTCCTTCGGATTTTCGATCTTGGCATCAAACCCTGAGATTGGTCCGAAGTGTTTTGTCCAATTGAGCCATTGTTCCGTCTCCCAAAGGATATTTGGTACATCGTTCTCCTTCATATATTCCTTGAAGATAGCTTCAAAGGACTCCAACCCCGAAGGCTTTGGGCTTGCCGTCAGTCGCTTAAGCGTTGGCTCTCCATTCTCAATGGACAGGTACTCATTGTCGGGAAAACCTTTATCAGCCTTGTTTGCGGCTGCGTGCAACTCATTCTGTAGCTTTTCGACGAACAGTTTGGCATCAGTCTCGATACCCGCCTGCTCAGCAAACAGAGCAATGCCTGCTTCATAGTCATCCCAGGAAATAAGCTGGTCTCGGTAGTCTCGAAATCTGTCGCTGAGTGGAATGCACAGATCGCCCGACTTCAATTCATTCATAACCTGCGTGAAGACACACAATTCGAAGTTGCGCCGATGAACTTTGTCAAACAAGGCGTTCGGATTTCTCTTCCCGGTAACAAGCTGCATCCAAACATCTGAGATAAACGACAAGTCTAAATCCATTGGCGCAGGCAGCCATTCGCTGCGACTGTTCTTTTGCTCAAGAATGAACTTCATGGCGCCAATGACTGCTTGATCTTGAGACGTAGATACGAGGTCAACATTTTCAAGAAAACTCAGGAAAACTGGTCTCTGACCCTTGTAGAACTTCGCTAGCAAAGGCAGATAATTATTGCCGGCAAGCAACGAATGTTTCTCACACTTCTCAATTATCGAATCAACTTGATGCTCGATCACGGCACCAATAGCCTCTAGCTTAGTAGTTGCATCTCCATCAGTTTTGTATGCGAGAGAAACATTGTGCAGCGTGGCAACAAGAACATCCGTCTCAGCAGCTTTCTCAATCCGATGCTGATTTAGTGCTTCTCGCGCACGAGAGTGCAATCTCTGAACAAGACGAATGTACATGTCGGTCACGTCATCAAAGGCGCGACCAACCTGCGACAAAACGAGAGCGGCAGTGAGCGTGAGGCGCTTGGGTTCCGCGAAGTCCCTCATCGAAGCAACATCAAGAGACCTAGCTTCCGCCGCGAACTGATTTATCTTCACATCCGGGATTCCAGAGAATGCCTCTGCTCGCAAGTCATGTGTCAGCAGAGTTTGAAGATGCTTTAGAAAGTCTTGTAAGTGCCTGACACTAGGCTTCTTGGGCTCACGCTTTATGCCGTCCCAAGCTGTTTTTGAATACCGCGCTGATCGCTCAAATAGCAGCTTGAGACTGTTTTTGCTTTCACCTGAGAGAGCGCTGTATACCTGTTGATGGTAATCGTTATTGACACGATTTCGAGCTGCTCGAGCGATTCGAAGTAAGCTGCTACAGCCAGGCAATTCAAATCTCTGACGGATCAATTCTTCGATCGCGACATTGACAATGTCGACGAGATCGTCCCTTGTAGAAGCAGCCTCTAAGCACGCTGCCTTCGCGGCCGTTCGAGCAAGATCACCGTATGCAGTGACACCAAGATAGTGACGAACGAGCTCATGATGGGCTCGTTCTAGCCTACTGCCGCCTGATCCTTCTATGATATTTGTATTGGTATCTATAGCTCCAATTGAATTAGCAATGTGCTCGATTATTCTGATTGAGACTTCTTCGCTGGTGGGGAAATGACCGACGCGTTGAAAAACCTTCAGCCAAACGAGAAGTCTTACGGTGTTTGTCTCCGAGTTGGTCCGTGCCCAGGCGAACTGCCGTTCTTCCGGGGTCGGGGTGAAGAGACGTTCGAGTTCTTTTAGGCTTGGATGCGGCTTAAGTCGAGGATATGCTGTATCACTAATTTTTGGCATAGTCTTCTTGAAAACGCTCGTTTTTTAGCAACTGAAGCTTATGAGAACGGCCCAACACACTTTGGCGTTTTGCATCTTCTCAAAATCCCTTCTTGAATCTGATCGGACACTATCGCATAATCAAATCGAGTTTTGAGAAGTCCGAGAGAAAATTAAATGCTTGTTGGATATGCCAGAGTGTCACGTGAAGATCAGAATCTTGAGCTGCAGTTGCAAGCTCTAACTGATGCAAAATGTGAGCGTATCTTCTCTGACAAAAAAAGTGGAGCGAAAAAAGTGCGAAAAGGATTGGAGGAAGCCTTATCCCACTTGCGTTCAGGCGATACATTAGTCGTTTGGAAACTTGACCGGCTTGGCCGGACGGTAAAACAATTGGTAGATTTGGTAGAGGAACTGGAAGCGAATGGAACACAGTTCAAAAGTCTCAAGGACAATATTGATACCACGAGCAGTACTGGAAGGTTTTTCTTTCATTTGATGGCAAGTCTTGCCCAGATGGAACGTGAACTAATTGCCGAAAGGACCAAAGCTGGACTGGAGGCGGCGAGAAAGCTTGGCCGCACTGGCGGCCGTCCGCGAGCAATGACAGATGGAAAAGTTCGATCCGCAAAAAAGCTGCTTAAGAGTGGAATGGCGCCGCGAGATGTTGCTGCGGATTTAGGAGTTTCGATGGCGACACTTTATCGCTGGATTCCTGAGGCGGCATCTCTCAAATGATGGCTGAATTTAGCCTAATGCCTCCACTTCGACAATTAACTGGAGATACGCAATGTCAGATGAAGATAAGAGCAAAGATCTTGAATTTCTGAAGGAATTTCTCGATCGCAAGGTGCCTACCGCGGAGGCAGTTGTTTCCGCCCTGATTTTGGTTCCATTACTGATTGGTTCGACAATTTTCTTGCGATCTCATTTTGCATGGCCACCACGTGATATTCCAGCGGCTGGTATCCTCGCTGTGAAGGACTTTTTACTCGTATCTACAATCGTTAGCGCTTCTGAGGTTCGATGGAAACAAATGCGTCACCCCATACGGTATGGAATTGCTGGTGGCTCTATCGTTTCCTTCGTCACTTTTGTCTATTGGGCATTCCTTAGCTGACAATGTCCCAACTGGGACAATTCGATCGGAATTTCAAGCTAGTCAGGAGATTGCCTTCCACGAAACGGCGCTCAATATTACCTTTCTTGAAGATGCCATGAGCCTATCGCCGATTTGACCAGGATCCTTACCGTCGGTCAGATCGCCACCAGCCTTTTTTTATGGACCAACGCACACCGGCTGCAACAGCCAATGTCAGCAATCCAGATGGAATGCCAAATTCAAATAAAACAATTAGCGCATCAGTGGGGGCTTTCTCGGGCCGATATGATTGTTGGTGAATATCGGTTTCATCGGCATAGACAATCCACGCCCAAACACCCCCGACCAGGGCGAATCCAATAATAAAAGAGATAAGAATCCATCGACGCATGAGGACCAGTATAGAACGCCGTCGGCTAGTCAAGCGTTGTCAGTCGGATCAGTCGCTCATATACTCTTTGCATGAGTGATACCGCCCGTGATTATCAGACAAGTTTTCCAGCATCCGTTGAGGGGCTTGATGATCTTTTCGCAGATGCGACGCAATGCGAGGCAATTGATTTGCATTGCGAGTCGGATGCAACGCATTGCGAATACACAATTGCTGAAGCTAGCAACGCCTTAAAAGTGTCACCTAGCACTGTTTACAGGCGAATTAAGGCTGGAAAGTATCAAGCAGTGACTGACAGCGAGGGAGTGCTGAAAGTCCTCATGCCTCGCATTGCGTCGCAACGCGAGGCGGCTGCGACGCAATTTGAAGCGAGTGCGACGCAATGCGAGGCGGTTGAGTTGCAGCGCGAGGCGGTTGCGTCGCACGAAAATGAACTAGCAAAAGCCTTCGTTGAAATGTCCAACAAATTACAACATGCCACATACCGAAATGGTTGGCTAGAATCAAAACTCGAAGAATTGCAAAAAGACGTTGAACAACGCGATCAAGCTATCAAATTACTTACGGACAGCCAGCATAAACCGGCATGGTGGCGCCGTTTCTATTCTTGGTTTATTGGACGCTAGTATTTTTTCTTCATCGATCATATAATTCTGGATGGCGTAAAGTGCCACCAGATATGGTGCCGTTATGCAAAGAATATCGAAGGGATATCATCACAAAAAACAAAAGACAGCCTAGATGGCTGCCCTGATGCGAAAAAGCAAAGACTTACCATCTCTGCCCTAGACGCATATTCAATTTTTCGGTTCGGGGTTTTCTTTGCCGGATTTCCCCTGGACTTGAAAGAAAGAATACTAGGGATAAGGCGGTCAGTCAAGCTTGCTTGCAAAAGGGCAAGGAGCAGAGACGACCGGAGCAATAGCGGTCCTAGAAGGACTTTCGAGACTTCAGGATCAAGAGTTAACTAAAAGATTTAATATAGAGCCAGCACCGCGGGCGGTGGCTCTAGAATATCTGTCGTTGTACCCAAATCGCGTACAAGGCATATTGCGGCCGCCGGGCGTCAAGGCCTGGACGACGGTAAGCAAGCACTGGCCAATTCCCGATGAGACGATCCTGAGCGCCATAGCAGGGGAAGAAAAAAATCTCTACGGTCTGCGCTGGGGCGAGCAAACTAGATTTGCAGTCTTCGATATAGACAACAGAAGCAAATACCACAAGGCGGGCGAGCTGCAAAAACTGCAGGAGGAATTAGCTGCAGTCGGATTAAGGGCGCAGCCATATCAATCAAGCGATTCCGGCGGCTGGCATGTTTACATCTTTCTGGATGAGTGGACCGACAGCAGCAACTTAAGAGAGACTTTGAAAAAGTGGCTGTACGGGCTGGGCTACGAGATCCGTAACGGCACGCTGGAAATTTTCCCAAGTGGCATGGGGCTGAGGCTGCCGTTACAGCCTGGTTTTGCCTGGTTAGATGACAGTGGTAACGTAACACAGCGACGTGAAAAATTAAGTAAAGACGAGGCGCTAGCCTCATTCCTTAATGACCTGGAAGAAAACAAAAGAAATTGGAGCGAAGCGAAAAACCGCATAACAGCTAGGTTAGATGCAAAACGTGTCAGCCAGGGCGTTAGCCCCCAGGCGCATGAAAAAGCCATTGGTACAGAGGGTTTTGACGAGCTGTTTAATTACCGATTAATTCCCGAGAAATATCAAGACGGGCGCCAATACTGGCAGGAAGGTCTAAGCAAGAACGGACAGCGACACGATGCCATCCTGGCAGTTGAGCATTATTTGTGGAATGGCGATAATTTCGCCGGCGCCGGCGGCGTGCCGGCACTGCCAGGAGAATGGAACGACGAGGGGCGCTACCGGCTGATTCTGGCCTGGCTGAAGGAAAAGCATAACGGGTTCTGCAATCACATAAACCGGGGCAACTGGAGAAAGGTAGAGGCGCAGATCAGGCGGGCTGTGAAGTGGCGGCGCCCATCTGGAGCATTCCAGGTCCGAATACCCTACATGCTCACAGAAAATTCAATAGAGCGCCTTATAGCCCTATCCAAATCGACGGGCCGGACATGGACCCAAGAGGACTTGAGAAAGGGCAACGACGGCCGAGCGGCGCAGGCGAGGGAGAAGATCGAGGCGGCGGTACAAGAGCTGATCGATAAAGGCCGTCGGGTAACTGGACGACAAATAATGCGGGTAACTGGTTGCAGCTACCACACCGTTAAGCGTCATTTGGATATCTGGAGGATATCGCCGGTGGTGGCATTGCCAAGGGCCGCAGGCGATCAGAACCCTTTTTTAGATCTTATAGGGGTGGGTGGTAGTGCCCCTGGTCCGGGTGGTTCTCGTCCTGGTTCAGAAGCAGAAGTTTTAGATCTGTCCTGTCCGGGAGACTCACGGCAAACTGATCTACCTGGCCAACCTTCTCAGATTCCAGATCCTGCATTCGATGTCTGCGATGACTTTTGCTCTTTGGAGCTAGCGCCTATTGTCATAACGCCCCCCTTACTTCTGCCTGGCTCAAAGCCTACCAGCGAACACCCAGCATCAAGCCCAAGCCCTGCGGGTTGCTTCGCAAGCCTTGACGCCGGGGCCCTTGTTCGCCGGAATTCAGGCAGAGGGTCAGGCGCTGCGGGGGGCTCCGAACAAGAACTGAGGGCAAGCGGCGCCGGTAGCGGTTCTGTTCCGGTCGTGGTTGCTGCCAGCGGTTTGTTTGTTATTTCGCAGACGTACAGGCTTTCCGAGAAACATACAAGCATCGTTGATGTAAGGTTGTTTTCTTCACAGGCTGAGCATTTCGAGGTTTCCTTACGTCAACCTACCGCGAGTGCTCCCAAGATTACGTCAGCTTGTCTACAGTGCGGTGTAAGGCTTT
Organism: Cyanobacteria bacterium PR.3.49; assembly: GCA_013997645.1. Lineage (GTDB taxonomy): Bacteria > Cyanobacteriota > Vampirovibrionia > Obscuribacterales > Obscuribacteraceae > QKMZ01. The sequence goes on along the minus strand of PNKB01000096.1, from coordinate 7,566 downwards.
TCAGGTTTTCGATTGTCACTCAGGCGCCAAAAAATGGGGCTGGCATTGGATGTAGACAGTTGCTAGATAAGCATTTAGGGATTCTCCTTGGTCTTGATGTAAGAGGACCACCAAAATGTAGACAGGCGCAGCAAGCCAATCTAGACAATTAGCATCATTTTGTCGCTAGGGCGACCAGGGAAGTAGAGCACGCTAAAAGTGCCAACTGATGGGCTGTATGCAGATTTATGCTCCACTGTGCCGCTAATGTGCCGCTCGATAGTCCAAAATAGACCGTAGCTGTAGACGCCCGCAGGTAGTACCATAGGAGGTACGATCTCCCATTTGCATCATGGGAGCCGTAAGGCAAGATGAAAGCGCGGGCTCGCATCCGTGGGATGCTCACGCGCTGACTGTCTACAGGCGGGCTCAGATTTGGGAATTGGAGCTATTTATAGGCTCTAACGTATAATAACAGCATATGCGGCACTAGAGGTAGCGGCTCATGACAGAGTCAAAAAAACGAGAATTTAAGCCGAAGGTAGAGACGAAACTGAGGCGGGAAGACTTCAAGCGCGTGGACGAGCTGGCGAAGTTGGAGAAGAAAACGAAGTCAGAGGTAGTAAGAGAGGCAGTGCTCTGGTATCTCGACAATCAGGAGCAGATAAAGAATGAGCCGCGAGAAACAGCAATAGCACTGGAAATCAAAGGCATGACTAATCGGATCTGCGCGATGCTTGCGAGGCAAGGGCGACAGATCGGGACAATATTTGAGCTTTCGTATTCGCAGATAAGCGGGACGGCAGAAGGGGCAGCCGCATTTGAGGCGGCTGTGACGAAGGCGAATCAGAAGCAAAACCAGTCTGTGACCAAGGATGAGCGGGAAGTTGTGGAAGCGATGAAGAAGAAAGTAAAAGGCTAAAGCGTGATCGTAGTAAGACACAAATACATACCAGGGCGCGGAAGAGGCAGCGCCAAAGTGGCATCGATTGGCAAAGCATTGGCGCACGTAAAATACATTCAGCATCGTCCAGGACCGGACAGAGAGCAAGGCGGCCGGGAGATGTTCAGTGACAAAGAAGACCGGATAGACGCGCGAGAAATGCGCGAAGCGATCAAAGAATTAGGCGACAGCCGGGTAGTAGTACACAAGTTGACTCTTGCACCGGAGATAAACCCGCAGGACAAAAAAGCATTTACGCGGGAAGTGATGGAGAACCTAGGCCGGGACAAGGGTTTGGATTTGAAGTGGTTTGCAGTAGAGCACAACAACACAGATCACCATCACATCCATGTTGTCGTATTGGGCAGGGACCGGGATGGCAGCGAAGTTCGGATTGATCTGAAGGACATAGACAAGGTCAAAGAGTACGGTGATCGATACCTGGAAAGATGGCACCCTCGGGAGTTGGAGCGCTCCAGGCGAGAACGAGAAGACAGAGAAAAAGAACGACGAGCAGAGCGCACGAAAGAGCGGGAAACGGCTAAGCAAGAGCGAATAAGGGACGGGTTAGAGCTTCCCTGGATGCACAAAAAGATAATCCGGGAGCAGTTAGAGCCGTACAAAGAATGGAAGGAAAAACAAGAACGGACGAGCAAAGAGCCAGAAAAGAAGCGCGACGATCCAGAGCGGCCATACCACCAGGACACGATAGAGGCAAGTGGACGCGAATGGTCGAAAGCCAATAACCTCAAGGAATTGCGGGACTTGAACGAGTACCTCTGGGACAACTATGAGGAACGCATACCGAAGGACGAGTACAAGAAGCTAGCGGGCTGGATCAGGGACAAGGAGCGGGAAGGCGATAGAGAGACAGGACCGCAAAAAAACGACAAAGCGACTAAAACCGACAAAGAAAGGGATAGTTTTGATTTTCAGGGTGAGAAATACGGCAAGGGCGACAACTACGAGAAACTGACAGGATTGGCTCAGAAACTTAGAGACAGCGAAGAGCGCTTACCGTTTGAGGACTATCAGAAATTACGCAGCTGGATGGAAGACCGAGACAGAGAGCGATGGAGCGGAGCGCTTGAGAAGACGATAGAGGCAACGCATAAGAAGTTTGAGCGAAGCAAGACTATGGAAGATCTGAAGGCGCAAGAGGGTGGGCGGGTTATCGATCCGATGCAAGAGCACCTGATGAGAAATCCTGTCATCGGGCTATTCATGACAGAGGCGGCGATAGCGTCAGAGATTGTGCGCTCGATTGTGCTGGATGACAGAAACCGCGACTACTTGAAAGAGAACCGAGACGCGCTAGAGGACTCAAAGCGCGGGCTCGATGAGAAATTGAAGGAACAAATAAAGATGCCGTGGGAAATTAGCAAGTCTCAAAAAGAGCGAGACAGAGAAGCGCGAGAGGCGATTGAGAAGGCGATAGAGAAGAACAAAGAAGCAAAGGCAAAGGAGCTAGAGAAAGAAAAAGAAAAGAAGAGAGAGCGCGAAAGAAGCCCGTTTGAACGTGACGAGTGGGGGCGATGGTAAATCATGGCAAGCAGTAGTGTAAGTGTAAGAGTGTCTGATGAAGTACTCGAAGAGCTGACCAAAAGGGCAAATGAAGAGAACAAAAAGGTATCGGACCTGGTAAGAGAGCTTATTGACGCAGGACTGAAGCCGGGCGGAAAAGCCGATGATAGCGCCGTTATGGCAAGAGTCGATAAGCTTGAAGAAACGATCAGAACGCTTCTGGGAGCAGAAGATGCCAGTGTAATGACCCGCATAGATGCTGTCAATGCTGACTTTTGGCAGGCTCACACAGCACTAAGTAGTTACTTGATCAAGGCGATAGAGGCAGGGGCGGAAGCCCGCTATTTTGCGCGTCTAGCAGCTATGTACGGACTGGATATAGCCCATTATGTGGCGCAAAAAACGGAATTGGGAGTGACGCCAAAGCCGCTAGACAAGGACGAAAAGAACAAACAAATAGGATTTTACGAGAAGAAGTGCAAAGAGTATGCGGCTGACTTTTTGAACCGAGATGTTTAGAGAGAGCAGGCTTGTTACTTCGTCTTGTTCTTTTGGAAACAGCTTGTACAAAAGATTGGCTTTGCACCGGTTGGCCTAAAAGGCACCCTAGTGACCGCTCCGCAGTCGTGACAAGGCACATCAGAACATAGCGATGGGTCTTTACCAGTGCGTTGAAGTTTTTGATTTACGCGGCAGTTAGGGCAGCGAGCTGGAGGATTGACTAAGTTTTTGAGGGCAAAAAATTCTTGTTCGCCTGCGCTGAAAACAAACGCCTGGAGACAATCACGGCACGAGAGTGTCTTATCTTCGAAGGGCATAGAACCGGCTCATTGGTACATACAGTAAGCCCCAGTGGCTTTACCGCTGGGGCTGCATTACAAAATGGACTCCGGGTTTCCTAAAAGTTATATGCCCGTTTGGTATAGATTCTGACGGTTGGCGGCAAAGGTTTTAGACTAGAAGGATGTCAGCTCGTCTGTTAATTGCTGTTTGTTGTCTATTGCCTTTGGCTGTGCCACTGCTATTAGGCGTGGTTCTGGGGATTTTAGCGGTTTGCTGGTTGCACGAGTCAGTGAACTTTTTAAAAGAGCACCAAAGGCGTTTCCGGGCTGTCTGATTGGCAATGAGGGTCTTAGGTCATGTTCAATTGCGAAACTCAAAAACCGGACAGGATGCGATCAGAGGCAATAGTCAGCACATGCACTGGATGTTCTAAGCCGTTTAATTTTCTGGCCGGCGACCCGGAAGAGATGCGCTTTGAGTGCTCATCGTGTCGAGTCAAACGCAAAACCGGGACTAAATCTATACATAAAGAACAGTCAACAACACTATAGGAAAAAGATGTTCAAGCATGACATGGCGATCAAATTTGGAGACATTGAGCTGAGAGGACCGTTCAGTCGTTTGGACGAACTGGAAGACCTGGGTGGACTTTTTGTAGTTTTGTGTAATGAGGACAATCGATTTAAGCGGCTCGATGTTCGGATTGCCAAAAGTGTGCAGACGGAAGTAGCGAAGGCTCTTGCCGAACCTGGTTGGAGTAAAGTCTGTAAAGGCAAGCTCCGAGTTGCCGTTCTGTATTCTTTTGATGAAACGCAGCTAGAAAGCATCAAACAGCTACTTTCAGGTCTTGAATTTGGTCAGGTTTGAAAGAACAACGGAACCCCTGGAATTTGGGAAGTTTTTGCAACAGAGCTCAAATAAATTACCCGTTATGGTTCTGTTCTCTTTGCGGACGCTTCAATGTCTACCTGAGCCTCATCCAGCACAGCCAGTTCATCATCAAGTATCTGCGATAGCAAGGTGTGATTCCTTTTGCCCCGGTCGTGCCGGATTTCTCGAAGGATACCGTCACGAATTACCTCTTCGACACCAATTGCATTGCCGATACCGTATGTGATACCGGCTCGTCCGGTCACCAGAAATCGTTTGCGGGCATCGCGTGTATAGCGATATGCACCGACAGTTGTTCCTATACCATTTACGACTTTGCTGAATGATCCGCTGGCGTCAACTCCTGAATCCAGCACGCGGGCCATAAGTTTTTTAAGAGCATGACTGCGTTCTTGCTTGTTTAGCTCTTTATGCTTTTCCAATATAGTTATAACGGCTTCCGCGGCTTTGCGCCGAGCTGCAATTTCCGTAGTCGAACAGATACTGGTCTCTCGTTGTGTCTGAAACTTCATTTGGTGCCGTTTCATTTGTTCAAGATCAAATATATCCCCTGCACCAAGTTGCCTGAGCAAAACCGCCTGAGTATCGTGCCGTTGCAATATTTCCGCGCCTGTAACACTAAACGGGGTGAGGATGTTAACAGAGCCGGTGGTGATATCGGTAATACCACCGACGCCACCATATCGAGTGCGTGTTATCGGGTCGTTTTTGTACTTATGCGGCACGATTACCCCGGAATACAGAGAACCGGCTCCAGACACCAAGTTGCTTGAGGCCGTGAGGAAAAGTTGCGTATGGCGTCTTGCTCTTTTGCCTTTTACATCTTCATACAGCGCACGAAATTCAGTCAACACAGCATCTTGCATGTCTATGAGGAATGTCTCTTCGTCGTCAAAGTGCAGGCGCTCCGTCTCAGGCATCTGAGCGATTAGATAAGACCGCTCCTTCCTGAGCAGTGTTACTTCTTTGATTAGCAATTCTGCATATTTGACCACAGATTTCGGATCGTTTTTGGCAATGCGATCTTTGCTTGCATCTACAGTATCTTTAGACACCTCGAACAGCACCCCGCCAACGCCGACACTATTGGCTATTACTCTTATTATCGTGGCATTCTCAAAAAGACTATTGGGCGCCTTCTTCGGCATACTTGCATAGTGCAGGCGGCCGGCTCCAGAGATGAAAGCGCCAATGCTGGTCAAGCTGCTGTTGGCAAGGGCATAGAGGGAGAATCTGCGCTCTCGCCCCAATCTTTTGGACTCTGTCCGCTTCCTGAGTCCTATGCCAAGACTCAGTATTTTCAGTTCCTTCACCAAAATCAGATTGCTAAGTCGTTCGATGTCTTGATATTGCTCTGCTGCTTGACTAGAAGGGCAGACAACAAATATATATGCCAAGACAAACAACATCAGCAACCGCTGGGGCAAGCGAAGCGCTCCAGATTTACACACTATCAATTTTTGTATAATGACCTTTAATCATAGATTTGGATTAGCAATTATCGGCTATTACCATAACTCCTCTCAGGCTTTACGATTTGGCTGTTCCGCATTCAGGACAAAACTTTGCAGTAGATGCAACGCCTACGCCACAAACCTTGCAAGTCAGGGCCTTTGGTCGTAAGGATGTCCCGCATTCTGAGCAGAACTTTGTCTGAGCAGCATTTTCATTCCCACAATCAGCACAAATGATGACTCTTGCTGATGGTTGTTGGCTAGATTCCTGATAGTAGGATTCATCTCGGCGGCGTCCTTGATGGCCACCACGATTGCCACCATGGTGCCCGCCGAACATTTTGAATAAGTCATCCAGTCCCATTTTTTGATCCTCCATCTAGTGATCTTAATGAACCCAATATTGTCATTTTGTTGCCTCGTCGAGCAGGAAAAAGGACAGCCCAAATACTTTGGTTTTGTGATACTTGAGACTGGCGCGAACGGTGGACTAGCTAGTGTTTGGGTTCGTCAGAAAAAAATAGGCGTGCCAATTGCCTTTTCAAGGTCCGCCCAAGCGTTCTGAAATGCAACCACTGCATTAAAGTAGCCTGATAGAGTCTGCTGAAAAGCTCGTTGGCCGATAATTGCGTTTGACAAGTCGGTTCTTCCGACTTCATAGCTTCGTTGTGACATTTTTGCCACTGACCTGGCTTTTGGTATCAAGACTTGTTGGTACCGCCTTATGTTACTTCTAGCAGCAACTACTCCGGCATAGGCTGCGTGAACGTCTGTTTGAATTTCTGCCCTTTTCGCAGCAAGCTTAAGACCCGCTTGGTCTACCTGTGCTTTCGCTTGTGCTATTTCCCCCTGATGTCGATAGAAAATTGGTATATCAACATTGGCGTTTAAATAAGCACCTTGCTGAATTGGCACGTTTTGGCTCGCTTTGTAGGTACTAAATACATAACCGCTTCCAATTAATACATCTGGGATTGCTTGTCTTCGCGCTAAAGACAGTGCACGGGTATTTGCTACTGTTTGTTGTTGTGATGCTTTGAGATCAAGCCGCTGCTCATAGGCCTTTTCCAGCAGTTGCTCAATTGACGGCAGATTGAATTCCGGCTGAGGTACAAGCTCAGTTTTTCCAGAAGATAGCTTGAAAAGGCAGTTGTCTTCAACATCTATATCCCGCTCTGCACTATAGCCAAGCAGGTAATCAAGTTGCACTGACGCTTGACGCAAGCTTGATAATGCCGATGTTCGCACAGTGTCAAATTCATCGAGTGCCAAATGCGCCTGAATTTCTTCCTCTTCCGGCGAAGCCCCTGCTCTTACGCGACTAGTGGCGATTTTATGCAAGCTTTCAACCAATGCCCTTTGATTTTCCACTAATTCAATGTTAGCGTCTGCTGCGGCCAGCTCTGCATAAGCCTTGCGGATCCGATACCGAATATCGAAACGCAGAGCCGCTATCTGAAGCGCGGCGAGATCATAATTTGCCATAGCCAGCTTGATCCGCGCACCTCGTTTGCCGCCCATTTCAACAAGTTGGTTAGCGCCGATTTGCTGCGTATTTCCAGCGATTATCTGAGTGTACGGATTTCCGAAACCATACTGTAGGGCGAATTGTGGATTTGGTATTGACCTGGCGGTCTTAATTTGGGCCTTTGCCATATCGAGGTTTTTGAGCGAAGCCGCTAATTCTGGATTGCTCACGTTCCCGGTTTCAAATGCTCTCGACAAGCTCAAAGAGAATCTATTTACGGGCTTGTTCGGCTGATCTGATGGTGACGCTCTCATATCGCTCGGCGATACATCAGAAGTTGATGGAGCGACGATATCCTCAACTGCGAGCACTTGATGAGGCTGGAATAGTAAAGTCATGCACCCCAACAAAATTATGGCTCGACAATGATTGCCTAACCCAACGATCAAGCGGGTATACAAGGTTCGCAACGATAATAACTGGGCCGCGATCAAGTGTTTCCGAACCCCTAGTTCAAAATATTG
>PNKB01000095.1 GCA_013997645.1 Cyanobacteria bacterium PR.3.49 | reverse complement strand
TAGACTTTATATCGGCAAGCAATTTCAGAGAGTTGATTGTCGATGCGAAAACATCATTCACTGGAAAATTGGAGAGATTGATTTGCAGAATACTCTTATCGATCATCTCGATATTGGTAAGGTCGTCGACCAGTGCGCCCAGACGACTCAGTTCCAGAACAACGTTTTGAATATTTGCAAAAGCTCGCTGCGGCATTTGTTCGTCTTTTGCTTCTAGCACTTTGGCAATATCGGCGCCCGTTTCCTCTATCGGCTGCTTCAATTCTTCGCGCAGCAAAGAGAGCAATTCCAGGCGCTGGTTTTCCAAATGCCTCAATTCCTGCGCTGCATCATAGATATACTCCTCCAAAACCGCCATTTCGTCCGTCCCCTTCTCCGGTGGTTTCAGGGGCTCTGTGCTATTCAATCGTTTGGCATTATTTATGGCGTTGAACAAATGCCGCGTCAAGACTTTGCTCAAAAGCTGGTGGGCAATAATGGTGCTGATTGCAACAAGAGCCAGGCTGCTCAGCAGAATTAAAATTGCCTTTTTTCTGTCGCGCAAACCGGAGGTCCTGTCCTCCAGTAAGAGCCTTTCCCTTTGCCGTACGAGCCGAGTTCTGTATGAGTAAAGATCGGTCGGCAAGCCGCCTTCGTAAGACGGCAATGCATTGAAATTTTCTCTCATCTCATCAGTGGTGGATTTTAGAAATTTCTGCTGCATCGTTGCTATGTATTGCATTTGCTCTTTCAGGCGCTTTGCCATTTCGCGTTCTTGTTGATCTGAACCTTCGGCAAAAATAGATTCGAGTCGTTGAATGTTCTCGCGACCCATCTGGTTGTAAGCCTGTTTTTTTTCCGCGAACTCGGCTGTTTTCGTCAGGTTGAACATCATTGTGCAAATGCCTGAATACATGTGAGAGGCATGAATGGCGTTCAAGCAACGCAGAATTTGATAGGAGCGAAACTCCCTTTGAATTTCGTTTTGCGATTGGTCGATCATTTGGCTGAGCATCCAGAGCATGCTGCAGGAGATAATGGCCGGAACAATCACCAGAGCCAAGCCCGCTTCGGCAATACGCGAGCGGCGCACGGGGAATCGGCTGCCGGCAAGCTCCACTTTTGCCGTGCCGGCGCTCGCACCGAGAGGCGACTTGGGAAACACCAGCGTAATTTGCTCGGCGTCGGCACTGATTGTGATACCACAGGTTTCCGCCAATTTGTCGGCAAGAGAAGACCTGACGCTCTGGTGATAATTTTTGTCTCTATCGACAGCCGGTGTAATTGTCGCCACAACGTGGCTCTGGCTGTCCGGCGAGAAGGTGATGGAACTTTTGCCTTCCAGGCACAGGCTCATAAGAATTCTTCCTGCTGCCTCCAGATCACCATAAAATTCCAGGTCAAGATCGTCGTCGGCAAAATCAATTGGGACACCGCTAAACTGCGGCTTTTTCTGCAGCAGCTCGACCAATTCCGCCAGTCCCAACTGTTCCAATCTGACATTGAATTTTTCGGCCTTTGCCCTTTCCAAATCGAGCACATCATTGACGAGTGCCGCCAAAGACCTGCATCTGACCATGGGCTTTTCTAAGGCAGTTCTGGCCGAGTCACTGATTTTTCCATAAGCATTGTCTCTGGCGAGTGTAAGAATGCCATTGATGGAAGTGAGCGGTGCACGCAAGTCGTGACTTACCGCTTGAATGAGATCTTCTTTGAAATTTCGCAGGTTGAGCAGCTTTTCTGCCGATGATGCGATAGCTTGATCCAGCTCGGCAAGCTCGTCTTCACCGCTCAGCTTCAATAGCGGCCTTTGACCTGCTTTGACCTGATTTACATGAGTATAGATTTTGGAAAGCCGGACGATTATCGAGCGCGATCCCCAGAATGCAATCAAGCCTGTCAGTGCCACGCATATGGCAAAGAAAAGCGAAATCAACTTTCTCATCCGGTCCGCATTGCCGGAAAACGACTCTGGCGTCACGGGCTCCGAGCGAATGGCGAGAAAGCTGTCACCCATCGGATTGAGCCATTTATTGACTTGATAGTTTATTTGTGCACTGAGAATAGGGTCTAAGCTCGCACCGAAAAAATTTCCTGCATCGCGGTTCATCAGCAAGTGGACGCCGTGATTGCATTCGTCGATGCGGCGCAGCAAAAGCTCTGTATCTCTCTGGTATTCGCGATGATTGCGCGTCAGATCGGCAAGTTCTTGTTTTTTCTTCACCACTTCTTGCGACGACCAGAGATATCGGTTGGACAGCACCGGCTTTTTCACGATGCTATAGAAAAATGCCGTGTATGCACTCTCGATGTGCGCTCGCTGCAAGTCATCGAGAACCGCAAGAATCCGCCTTCTGTATACCAGGTCGGCAAGATTGTTATTGACCTTGCTCAGCTCGGAGTAGAGCATCGCACTGATGCCAATCTGAAAAATCAAAGGAGCAATAATCAGTAGCAAAAGTTGCTGGCGAATTTTCAATTTCGGCAGCTTCAAGTCCACGTTCTAGCTCTTGGAGTTGATTCGATAGCCAAGCCCTTTTGATGTTTCGATGAATGAGGGGTGTCCATCGATATCAATTTTGCGGCGCATTTTTGTAATGCAACTGCGCAGCGCCACTTCCGTGGCTTCCGAATCCGTATCCCAGACCCGTGCCATCAGTGCTTCTGCAGTGAAATATGTATCCGGGTGACGCATGAGAAATTCGAGCAAAGCAAGTTCTCTTGGCTGCAAACGCACTACTGCCTCACCGCGTTTTACGACACCGGAGTTGGTGTCGAGTTGCATTCCAGCCACTGACAATACATCTTTGCTGATCTTCAGCGGGCGCCTCAGCAGCGCTTTGACCCGGACCAGCAGTTCGCGTACATCGAATGGCTTGGTGAGGTAGTCGTCGGCGCCGACGGCAAATCCTCTTTCCTTGTCATCCATGGACGCGCGTGCGGTAAGAAACAAAACCGGCGCTTGTTCGCCCTGATTGCGGAAATGGCTGCAAATCTCTATGCCTGTGGCGTGTGGCAGCTCCCAGTCAAGGACGAGAAGTTCGTAGCCGCCGGCATCGATGAAGGCTATGCCGCTGCGGCCGTCCTGGCAATCATCGACGACATGGCGCTCCGCCTCCAGCGCGTCTTTGACCATCTGGCGCAACATCGGATCATCTTCGACTATTAGTATCTTTGCCATAGAATTTGCCGTTAGGTTATGTTTAGCACAAATGAGCTTTCAAGTAGGAAATTTTATTCGGCGATAGCCTTAAGTTTATGGGCGAGGCCATGTTCTTTCCAGATCGTCGAGTTGTTCTGGCGTCCAACCAAAACGGGAGATGCGGGGACGATGTTGCAGCGAAAGTTGCTTTAGGCACTGCAGGGTCGCTTCGGGCGTGATGCTGGTCTGGTCCAAACTGATTGCCTGGAGGTTTTTCAACTGCGCAATGTACTTAAGTCCTTTGTCTGAGATGCGCATGTTGTAGCCCAGATTGGCGGTCTTGAGATTGGGCATCGTTGTGAGATATTTGAGGTCTTCATCGCCAAGGTCCGAGCCGGTCAGTGAAAGTTCTTGTATGTTTTTCGACCCGGCCAGCGCCTTGATTATGTCGCTTCCGCCCTTAATATGACAGGCTCTCAAGTAAATCAAATTTTTCAAGCAGCGCATTTTTTTCAGTCCGGCACCGGTGACGTCTGTTCCATCGACGTTGAGATGCTTGAGCGGCAGGTCTTTTATGTAATCCAGTCCGGCGTCTGTGATGTTGACGTTTTTCAAACCCAGCCCTTGCAAGCCGGTCAGCTTGTTGCAATAAAGCAGCTCATCATCGGTCATCGGCGCGCGCGGCGTAATTTTGTACTGGTTGCTGTCTGTTATGCCGGCCTCTCTGAAGTCGATAATCGAAACATCATGCGAATTGAAATTGCGCAAGAACTGCGGGTGCGCCAGGAACAGACTGTTGGGAACGAACATGAGGTTGGCCCTGGCCGGAACCGTCACTTCGCCGAGAGCTGGGAGTTTTATCTCGTCATGCATTCCGTAGACCAAATGGCCCACTGAATAGTTTTTGGGAAATTGAAAAATTTTGTATTGCCCATCTTTTGAAAATGTGCACCATTTCTCTCTGGGTAGATCCGGCGCATTTTCTATTGGTGGCGGCGGCGGTGCTTGATTGTTGAAGTAGACGAGCGTTTGCATGACGATAACGGCAAGGAGCAAGACGCAGAGTACATAACCTAGATACTTCGCAAGCAAATTCGATTCTTTGTGTGCCGCCCGCACTTTCTCTGCTGAAGGGGGCACAATCACCGGCTTGTTTAATATTGTTCCGCTGGCCAGACCCTTTTGAATGCCGATCAGAATTTGCGCGACATCGAGCAAACTCTGAATTCGATTGTTGGGGTCTTTTTCCAGCATGCTGGCCACAAGTTCTTCTATCTCTGGCGGAAAGTCTCTGCCCATCGATGCCTCTTTAAGCGAAAGAGGTTTTTCCCCTTGATGCATCATCATTGTCGAAAGCGATGTCTCGCCGGCGAAGGGCGGTGCGCCGGTGAGGACTTCGAACATGACGCAACCCATGGAATAAATGTCTGATCGGTGATCGACGGCGCCGCCCATGCATTGTTCGGGACTCATGTAAAACGGGCTGCCGAATATTTCTCCCGTGCGTGTCAAAGCCGCTGTTTCATTGATGCCGTGATGCATCAATTTTGCAATGCCGAAGTCGAGCACTTTCACATGCTCATTTTCTGAGTCGAGTCCGGGCGTCGTTAGCATGATGTTGCTCGGCTTGATGTCTCTGTGCACGATGTTTTTGCCGTGCGCATACCCGAGGGCAAAGCAGAGCTCCACAAAAATTTTGATTGATATATCGAGCGGCATGACCCCGGCCGTCTTGATTACGGACGACAAAGTCCTGCCGTGCACGAAGTCCATGACGAGAAAAGGTTTGACATTGTCGATGAATCCGAAATCCCGAACTTTCACCAGTCCGGGATGGTCGAGCTTGGCCAGCAATTTTGCCTCGGCGTGAAAGCGTTTTATAGACTGTTCGCTAACTTCCGCGCCGGTCAAAGTCTTTAGTGCCATCTGGCGATTGAGCAGCACTTGCTCGACTTTGTAGACCACGCCCATACCGCCCTCGCCGAGGCTGTCCAGCAGGCGATATTTGCCCTCTACCAGGCTGCCGATGGAAAGATGCGAACCGGAAATAGAGCCATAGACCCCGCCATAGGTGGAATCAGAGCCGATCGTGAGATCGTCTCGCGTTTCCTTTTCCCGCTCCCTGTTCGGTTCTTCGCTCGACGTCATTGGCTTTCGATTAGAATCCGAGCCCCTGCAAAAGTCCATACGATCAGAACTTATATACCCGTCCGGTACCTAATATCAAAGGTGTTGTATGGTAGTTCTAGAGGCTTTTTTGCATCAGGGGCAAAGATGCAGCTGATAATCGGAAGGTTTCGCGCCGCAATTATTTTTACATCCTGCCTTTTGCTGTCCAGCGCCAGTGTTGCGCGAGCAAAAGGAGAATTGAGCGTTCATTTTCCAAGCTTTCCCATTGGTCGCTACAAGTTAGTCAGACCTGCCCCGGATCAAGAAGACGATACGAAGCTTGGCAAGGAAGAATGGGCAAAAGGAACAGTGACAATTCCTGCCGGTTGTAAGCTTCACCTGGTTTTGAATTACAACGGCAGTCGCAACACCAAATTGATCCGGCAGCTTCCCTCAACAATCATTCGCAATCTTACTTGCAAGGATCTGGAAATCGATGACAAAGCAGTAGCTGATCTTTGCACTCAAACGGATATGGTGGCGCTGAATCTGCAGGGCATTGACTTAACCGACGAAGGTTTGCAGGCAGTCGGAAAGTTGACGAAACTTCAAAAGCTCAGTATTTGCGACACTCTTGTCAGTGAAAAAGGATTGATTATTCTGCAGAAATTGCCCCGTCTGGAAAAGTTGAATCTCTCCCGCAACAAGCTTGGCGAGGGTCTGCCGGAGCACCTGAAGAATTTGAAGAATTTGCGGTTGCTTGATCTTTCGGGCACGCAATTGAAAGATAAGGCTGTGAATAACTTGCCTAATTTCGAGAGGCTGAACGTGTTCGATTTGCGCCGCAACAACGTGACGGACAGATGCATCGATTCGATACTGCGCTACAAGAATCTCCAGGTTGTTGATATTACCGACACGTGGATATCGGCTAAAGCTGTGGAGAAACTGCGCGCATTGCCGCATCTGAAGACGATCATGATTCGCAAGCGCATGTTCAAACCGGAAGAGCGCGCCCGGCTCAAGAAGATTTTTACGCATACGAAAATTATCGACGGCTCGCGAGAAAAGGCAGTATCACCTGACCTATTTGCTCCTTTGCATTAGCGTAGAAATTTGTGCTGAAAGATGCAACAATCGTGGTGGTTTTTCCACTTTCGATTTTCAAAGGTAAATATGAAAAGTACTTCGCGGTCTGCGCTTTCGACTTTGCTGATGGCAAGCCCTGTGTGCGCTTTATTGCTGACACCGGGTTTACCTCTCACGCAATTTTCCTCATGCGCATATGCGAAGGAGGGAAAAAAGGAAGTTGTTGCCCAAACACCAGGCACCATCGGCGGCGTCACTGTAAAAATGCAGCCGCAGTTTCAAGAGTCCAATGATTTGTTTCGGCAGATCTATGCGGAGACTAGAACCCGCACAATTAAGAAGGCTCAGCCTATTATTGTCGCCGTCAATGATTTCATCATCCTTCACGACGGGGCCAAAGTTGAAACCACGCAGGTGATTACTGAAAAATATACCTTGCTGAAGGCGGTTGATCACATTCCGCTGGCTACTTTTGTTGTGTTGGAGTTGGACACCGATCAGATGCTCGGCGAGCAGAAATTGCAGCAAATACGCGAGCTGCAATCTGTGTCGAGAAAGGCGCTGGCATCACTTGATAAAAGTGGTTTGACAGGCGATGTTCTTGAGCGGCAGAAGCAAATGATCATTAAGTCGTTGAATCTGTTGGAATCAACCTTGAAGGAAAAGAGAATATCCGCTCAGGATCTGACAGCGTTTTGCAGAGACATGCAAAAAATGGTCTTGCAGAATGTCGACGAAGCAATCGCCGATCAGTTGCTGGCGATTGATTTACAAGTCAGGCAATGGCGCAAAGATCTTGGTCCGGAGAAGTGGGACCAAGTCCGTGTTGTCGTCGTGGGTCAACACATGCCGCGAGAGTTGAATTCGACAACGCAGTATTTCAGCAAAGCTCTCAAGAAAAAACGCGAAGGCGATCGCATTTATTATTGCGAAGGACTTTCCGAGGATGCGGATGGTCTAAAGCTTATCGGCACGCACATACTCGACAGTAAAATCGCAGTGGCGTTTTTCAAAGATGAATGGCGTATGCACAGAGATTTGCTCAGCGATGGTGCTGCAAAATATTTGAGAAAACATCCGCCTTTGAAGTAGAAATTTCCGAGAGTTTTTCAATCGCAGATGGAAAAATTGCCCGAAAAATTCCCCGACCCGGCTAGTCAAAAACAGTGTCTCGCCATGCATTCAGATTTTTTTGAATTTTTCCGTCAAAAAGACTGAAAAGCCTTGTCACACAATAGATTCGCTTGGATTGGCGAAAGGGCTGAATGGTGCAGTGTTTTGGCGATTTTCTTCAGAAAAATTGCAAAAAATCTGAACGAAAGGCCGATAAGCAATTCGCCACTCCGCTCTCGGCATTTAATCCTCAGTTTCCGCGCCGTCTGAATCCGCGACCTTCGCCGCCGCCAAGACGACCGCCGCCTTCTCCGCCGCCGAAGCGTCCGCCGCCCTCTCCGCCGCCGAAGCGTCCACCGCCTTCTCCGCCGCCGAAGCGTCCGCCTCCATTGACTGCGCCGGCCGCTTGATTTTCGCCTTCACCGCGATGTCCGAATCTGCCGCCAAAGCGACCGCCACCTTCTTGAGCACCGCCACCTTGAATTCCAGCACCTTGCTGTTCTTCACCGCGGCGATTCATAACGCCTTGTCCGGCAGCGGCTTGTTGTGCATTGTTTGCGCGTTGGGCATTATTCGCGTTCGCCCACTGATTTCGGTTTTCCCAAGAACCTTGCTGGTTCCATTGATTCATCACAGCCGCGTTCTTCTCGCTGTTATTGACATAAACCTGATTGCCGCCGGCATTCATGTAATACGGTTGATTGTTGGTAGCGTTACGGTAGAGGGGCACCCCGTAAGGCACGCCGTGGTAGTACTCGTTGTTGTTGTACATCGAATTCGAAATAGCCGCTCCTGCCGCAGCGCCGCCGGCTGCTGCCAGCCCGGTGCCGAGCATGCCCATGGCCTGATTGCCGCCGGAGTTGTTTGAATTTGAATTGTTTTGCTGTTGTGGCTGCTGTTGCTGCTGTCCGGGCCCCTGCGCGCCGTATATGCGGTTGAGATAGCCTTGCAGCTGAGTGGCGGTTACTTCCACTGGTTGTCCATTGCGGTCGGTGTACCAGTAGTTGCTGGCTTGATCTCGGTATATTGCCACTTGCTGAGTGCCGGGAGCCAAACCGGCGCCGGGAATCGGCAACTTAGGACCGGCTTTTGTGATGACATACTGCTGACCATTCGGGTCGGTGACTACCTGGTACAAGGTCATCGTGGTCTGCCCGACCGGCTGCCCGTCTTGGGTCTGTGCCGCCGTTGCCAGCGAGAGCGAGGCTGCAAGAGTGATTGCCAGGAATGTGGATTGGATAATTCTTTGCATTGGCTTTCCCTTCGGTTGACGTGCGTCGGGTTTGTTGCCCGAATCCGGTTTCAGCGAATAATCGCGCCATTATATCGCATGGATATGCCTGGTAGCCTTTTGGTTATAGACCGCCTGCAACCTTCCGTTTCGTCAGCTCGACAAGGCTGCTGAGCGGAATATCTTGCACTTCACCGGTGGCGCGAATTACAAGCTCGACAATGCCGTCCTTCAGCTTTTTGCCTAGGTTTATGCGCAAAGGCACGCCTATCAGATCGTTGTCGGCAAACTTTACTCCCGGGCGCTCGTTGCGATCGTCCAGAAGCGCGTCGATACCGGCCTCGCGCAAATCGTTGTAGACACCCTCCCCGGCTGTCAGTGCTTCCGGCTCGGATGCATTGATGACATTGACGATAACATCGTATGGAGCAATCGATTGCGGCCAGATGATGCCCTTTTTATCGTGGCTCCGCTCAACGGCAGCGGCCATCAGGCGCTCCACGCCAATTCCGTAACTGCCCATCACGATTGGGACCTTTTCACCCGAGGAAAGCAATACATGCGCGTTCATCGCCGTTGAATAGCGAGTGCCCAGCTTAAAAATGTGACCAATTTCCAGCGACTTTTCTACCGCCAGGGTGCCACCACAGCTGATGCAGGCATCTCCCGTTTTTACATTACGGAAATCGCCCCAGTAGCCTGCTTCTATGTCGCGCTCGATGCTCACGCCTTTGTAGTGAAAGTCGTCATGGTTGGCGCCGGTCACCATATTGCTGCGTCCCTTCAAAGCGTTGTCGGCAAGAATTTTCTTCACAGCGTGTCCGGCATTCGGTTGTACGCCTACCGCGCCGAGCGAGCCGGCATGAGCTCCCATCGCTGTGAATATCTCCCCGTCCTCAGCCGCACTAATGTTTTGCGCCCCAAGATAATCCGCCAGTTTGGCGGTGTTGAGTTCGTGATCTCCTCTTAAAAGCACAAGAATGAGCTCACCATCAGCTGAATAAACGAGAGTTTTTATCTGGTTTTTTCCGGATGCGAAGTCGGCAAAATTTGCCAGCTGCTCGACTGTTCTAAGGCCAGGCGTGGGGAATTTTTCCAGGTCAGCCTGGGCATTGCCGTTATCGAATTGGTCGAATGCGGCCCTTGCCTTTTCAACATTTGCCGCATAACCGCACTCTTTGCAGAGAACAACCAGATCTTCTCCAGCTTGCGTTAGCACCATGAATTCAGTGGAAGCACTGCCGCCCATTGCTCCTGAGCTTGCCTCGACCGCTACAAAATCCAAACCCGCTCTTTTGAATATTTTTTCGTAAGCGGCTTTGTGCAAATCAAAGCTTTTGTCCAGCCCGGCGCTATCCAGATCGAATGAATAAGAGTCTTTCATGGTGAATTCTCGGACTCTGAGCAAACCCGATTTCGGACGCAGCTCATCGCGGAATTTTGTTTGGAACTGATACCAGGTTTGTGGCAGTTGCCTGTAAGAGCTGAGAGCGTTGCGCGCTATCGATGTGAATATCTCTTCGTGCGTGACGCCCAGAACATGGTCGGCTCCTTTGCGATCTTTTAAACGAAACATGATATCGCCCATGGTGCTGATTCTGCCGGACTCTTCCCAGAGTTCGGTCGGGTGAAGCGCCGGCAGGACAAATTCCTGCCCGCCGATTGCATTCATCTCTTCTCTGATTATGCTTATTACTTTCAGTCTGACCTTTTGGGCAATCGGCAAAAGGCTGTAGATGCCTGCTCCCAGCGGGCGAATGAAACCGGCTCGCATCAATAATTTATGACTGGCTGTTTCAGCTGAAGACGGATCTTCCTTTAAGGTCGGAATGAAAAGCTGTGACCAACGCATATGTGAAACCTCTGCGGAAAAAAGTAATAAATAGATGGATTTGCCAAAGCGACCCCGTCTTACACGAGGTCGTCTAACACTGCCGCAATGGAACGCAAAGACTAACCCGTGGTGCGAGGTCGCGGGGTAGGGGGTGGTCCGAATGTGACGTGTATTTGCATAAACTCCATTGTCCCCGGCGAAACTTTTCTGTCAATACTGTTGCGCCGGTAAATTGATTTAGTTGTTACATTACTGCCTGCAGATTATTTCATCGCATTGTCGAGGTCGCGAATAGTCAGCTCCAGATCTTTCATGTCGCGGTACTCGCTGTCGAGCTTTCGCTCGAGCGAACCTCGCGCACTGTCAGATTCGGCAGAATTGTCTCGTTTCAAATCGGCTATTCGGCGCTTTAGATCATCCGCGTCTCGCGCTATCGCATCATATTTTGCCGCCGCGCGCGACCTTTGTGTTTTTATCGCGACATACGAATCATCGCTCAGCGATGAGGCCGAGACGGGCTGCGCAATGATCGTCGTGGCCACAATTGTGGTGGCAACGATGGCCACGTATGTCTGCAAGACTTCCTTAAAGCGCTTTGAGAAAGCAGGCGGAGTGGCATCAGCCAGGCGCGCTTTCAAAACATCTAAATGGGCATGCCAACCGGCCATTGCTTCTGCCATTGCTTCGGCGGGCAATTGGCTGTGCGTCAAAACAAGCGTGGTTTGATCGCCCACTTCCGAAACTTGCATGGAAACATTGGTTGGACAATCGCTGCCCGGCTCCCCCCAGGAGAAAGCCAAGGCGCGCAGAGGGTCGATGAAAGACACAGTCCCTTCAATGTTTTCGCCCTTTCCCGCCCGTTCTGGTGTTTCATCCACATCAAATTGCAGTTTGACCTTGCCGCCAAAGCGCTGGTCGATACTGCCTTCAGCCAGCCACTCAGGCAGGCATTCCGAAGAGGTAAGGTACTGCCAGACTCTCTCGATTGGTGCGGGAAGCAGGCGCTCAAAGCGAACGGTGCTGTCGTCGATGATTTTTCCCAGCTCGTTGATCATGGGCGCGTTCGTGCCGATAAGTCTTGGCTCTTCTTTTGCCTGCGCGATCACTGTCACCTGCGTCGTGCCCGCTTCGTGCTTTGCCGTAGCCAGCAGTCTTTGGGCTTCAGCTAGATCTTGGGAGTTCTTCGAAAGCAATTTATGCGCTTCGGCTATTTGCTGCGCGCTGTCGATCATCAGCTTGTGCGCAAATTCGCTGGTGTCTTTCATCTCCTGGATGTCTTTGCCGACCGTCACCATGGAGCCTTCCAATGCGTGTACGCGCTCCATCAGCTTGGAGTCCGCTTCTTGCACGCCTTTCGATTTTTTGTTTTCCAGGTAGGTGATGAGTGGTTTTTTCATGACGAGGGCGATTAAGAACAGCCAGAAGCCACCAACAGCAAGAATGCCTTCCATTTACGGCCCTCCACAGGTCGTTTGCAGCCAAATCTACCTAACGCTCACAACGGCTCCTGCGATTATATGTATCTAAGAGTGATTGGAAAGTGAACTCGGGTTTTATGTAACGGCAAAAAGAAGGAAAGCCCCACATTTCTGTGGAGCATCCTTCTAAACCAGGCACTTCGACTGCATAAATGCAATTGGAGCGACCTGAGACCCAATACTCAATTGTTAAGCTGGCTCGGTTTGCATGTTATTTCCAGGTGTTGTCCGAGGCGCTTGTCTGAATATTCGTACGCAGTTCGGAGGGCTGATCTGCCGGTATGGCCGCTGCCGATAGCGTCGATGATTTGCCGATAGTGTCGGCCATAATGTTGAACAATCTGGCACCGCCCATCGAATTGAGGTGGACCGTGTCGAGGAAATCGGTGGAGATAAATCTGAAGTCGTCGGAGAGGTCCAGATATTCTGCACCATATTTGGTGCTGGTGGAACTCAAGTACGTTTTGAACTCATGCCAGAATGAATCAGGCAGCAAGGCGCGATTTGGCACAGTCGCCGGCATGTTGACGACGAGCACTTTGATATTTTCGTCTTTCAAACGGGCCAGAAACGCATTGAAAAATTTCTTTTCGGCAGGATAGAGAGAGGTCTTTGTGCTCTTGTACCGGCGCATATACTCCGGCATGTTGTCCTGAAAACCGTAGGGCATCGGGTAGGGAATCAGCCATTCACCTTTGCGAATATCCAGCCCGCCGCCCATGAAGACCTGCAGAATGCCTCGCTTTTTATTGAGGTGTGAAACCAATGTGCGTGGGTGCGCATCCTCGCCGTTTTGCCCGACACGAGCCAAGTTGGAGGCAACTTCTGCCAGTTTGGAATTCAGTCTTTTTAAAGGCAAGTACTGATGAAAGTTCCAATCTAAGAAAGCAAACGGATCGCTGAAAGCGGCTCTGGCCAGATTGCCCAGTCCCACGTAACGCGAGAAAAATTGGAAAGGCTCAGTGTCTGCAGGAGCTGTCACCGTATTGTCGATGAAGTCGCGCGGATTGACTCCGATGATAACAAGCTGAGGTTTGTCGTCAGCTTTGAAAAGGGCTCGGGAAATGAGATAAGCATCGGATGCCATCGAGCCGGGAATGGAAGCGTTGAAGACTTCCGTGCCCTTGCCGAGCCTTTGTTTCAAATCCTTCTCGAGGGTGGCGGCACGGCGGTCCAGAACACAGTCTCTGAAGTTTTTCATTGTGACGCTGTCGGCCGAAAATGTGGCAGAGCCAATTAAGGAGCTGCCGAACATCACTACAGGCGGTGCCTTCTCGCGCTGCAAGTAATTGCGGGCGATCCAGAAAGACCACGAACCTTCCTGGCTTGATTCTTCGGAGCGCTTGCTGAGTATCTCGCCAGTCAGCCCGGTAGGCTCTTTGAGCGTGCCCACCGCAAATAAATTGATGGCGAAAAAGGCTGCCAGGGCGACGAGAAAACCGCAAGCCAATGCCGTCGTTTTCGATTTATTAGCGGCTTGGAGTTGGTCGGATCTCATTTATTGATAAACCGGATTCTTTGTGTTCGCCACGGCTTGGTGCCGTTCAAGATCTTTTCCAGCTAATACAAACGCCTGCATCGTGCGCCCGGAAACGGAAATGATGTTGACCAGCTGGTCGAAGAATTTCTTGCCGCCGTATGCATTTAAGTGCACAGAATCGTGGAAATCATTTTGCGAATAATTGGAAGGCGTGCACATGTCGTACAGAGCAATATTGTTGGCAAGCGAGAACATGCGCAGCTTCATAACGAACTCCATATATCTCTGGGGTCCGAGCAGGTTGATGTTGTACTGGGTGATCGGCATGTTTACAACGACAAGCTCGATGCGTTCTTTCTTGCAGAATTTGGCAATCTCGTCCATAAAGAAGAACTGAGTCTTGTAAACATGCTGGTCGGTGCGTTTGTATCTCTCTATGTATTCAGGTGCGTTGTTGACCCAACGTTTGCGGGCTGCATCTTCTGTAATGGGGCCGGTCATGACTGCAAGCTCGCGGATTTCACCCGGCAAATAAGTGGGCAAAAGCTTGATGCGATCCCACCAGGTGAAGGGCTTGATTGCTTGCGGGCGAGCGACTACTTTGTTGACGAAATCTTCCGACTTCTCTTTGGCGATAAGCTGCAAGTCAGCCGCGTGATCGGAGATGTAGAAGGTTCTGTTGATATACCATTGCAACTTGTCGTACGGGCTTCTGAAGACGTGACTGGAAACATTGTCGATAGGAACAATGCGGCGCAAGAATTGGAAGGCCTCAGTGTCTGCAGCACTGGACATCGTGCTGTCGATGAAGTCGCGCGGAGCTACACCGTAAACCACGATGTCGGGGCGGTTGGCAGTGGCGACCATGGCTTTCAATGTCATGTATGCATCCGAAGGCATTTGCCCTGGGATTGAGAGATTCAGTGTTTTGAACGTACCGCCGAATCTCGTACGAAGATTGTCATCCAGATATTTTGCGTTGTGATATTGCGAGAGATCGAGCGTTTTATTCAGATAATTCGCATCGACGCCGGCCACGGCACTGACCATTAAAGACGAGCCCAGCAAGGCGATATTGTGCACTTGCGGTGACTTCTTCATGTCATTGAATCCCCACCATGTCCAACCTCTGTAGAGATATTTGTATGGATCGAATTCAATCGGGTTATAGAAGGTGAGAGCGAAATTGCCCATGACAAACAGCAGAATCGCCCACGTAGTTGCGGCCCTGGCACCGCTTCCACGATGTTCTGGCGGCGGCAATTTATCAGAAGCGCGTCGCTTCAAATTGCTTACGGCAGTTGCCTCGGCGCCGGTGCCAATAACCGGATTTGCTCTGCGTTCAGTCATTTCTTGAGGTGCAGCGCTCATAGCTGTCCTCCTTTCAGACCGGCTATGGAGCTGTTGGTGGGATCGAGAGCGGACATGACACGATGATCGCCAGCTGCTTTCTCAGCCAGGATATCGAGCAATTTTGCCCCGCCGCCCGAATGGAGGTGGACGGTATCCATGAAGTCGGTGATTGAAAATGCCTTCGAATCGCCTAGATCCAGATAGCTCGCCCCTTTCGATTGAGCAAGAACTTTGAGGCTCTTCTTATAAGAATCCCAGGTGCCCTTTTCCAGAAGATCGCGATTGAGGTCGGTGATCGGCATCGAAATCAGTATTACTTGCGTGCCGCGATCGCGCGCGGTGTTCATCAAATCAGCAAGAAACTTCATCTGGTGTGTAAAGGTCCGCCAGTTTAGGTGAGCGTAGCGCTTCTTATATTCCTTCATGTTGGCATTGTCGAAGGTGCGTTGCTCGGGAGTAGTCGGACGGAAGAATGCCTCGGCGGCACCGATTTCCATTTGCTTATATTGAGGGAAGAGCAAGCGGCGCTCGGCAATGGTATATGGCTTGTCTGTTTTCGGCGCCGGCAGAATTTTGTCGAGCGCTGAGGTGACGGTGCGGTCGGCGGTGACGCTGATGTCGTAGTTATGTCCATATGGATAGAACAATTGTCCAAGTTCGAAATTCAGACGTTGATCCCACTCAGGCGCAATCAAATGTTTGTGCGAGGTGACGTCGCCGAAGCGGCTCAGATATTGATATGGATCGGTAGCGGCGGGGCTGGGCAAGAGGCTGTCCATAAAGTCGCGCGGTCCGACTCCATAGACGATGACATCAGGACGCTTTTCACCTTTGAGCAAAAACTTGGTGATTAAGAAAGCGTCGGACGGCATCTCGCCTGGCAATCCGAAATTGAAAGTTTTGACCTGAATGCCCGAGTGTTTTTTGAATTGATCTTCGAAATACTGTGATTGATGGTGGTGTGAACCATCGATCGGCCGTTTCAAATAATCGGCATCAACGCCTGCGACCGGAACCAGAACTAAGGATGAGCCCAAGAAGACAACATTGGGGCGTCCTTTCTTGTCGGAAAGAAAATCCTCCACTGCCCATCCGGTCCATGTCCGGATGGGAAAGTCGGTGGGAGCGATGTTGCCGAATCTCACTATCGCCAAAAGCGAGGAGACCACTGCAAACAGCGCTACCGATATGAAGAATTTGCTTCTCAAGATTCCCATTAACTCATTCCGTTAGCTTTGGCCCGGCTCTTCAAGAGCGTTCAGACTCTAGAACTGGAAGTAGATGAATCTGGGCGAGCTGTCGGGGGTGAAGATGGTGAGCAAGCACATCAAGGCCACCATGACAGTGACTTGCACTGCCCAGGGCGGGCTCTGGTAGAACTTTTTGTTGTTCAGCCAGTTGACGACGAATGTCGAGACCATCAGTGTCGGCAGGATCAAAACGAGAGCCGGGAAGATAATCGGATCTCTGATTTGCAGGACTGCCAATTGACTGGCACTGAAATGCATCAATGCGGTCGGCACTTCAAATAGTTTAGTCAGCACTTGTCCGGCAATCTTCATATCATCGGCGCGGAAGAATACCCAACCG
This sequence comes from Cyanobacteria bacterium PR.3.49, assembly GCA_013997645.1. Lineage (GTDB taxonomy): Bacteria > Cyanobacteriota > Vampirovibrionia > Obscuribacterales > Obscuribacteraceae > QKMZ01. Next base: position 4,994 of record PNKB01000095.1, on the reverse strand, counting down.
ATGCAGACCACATGGAAAGTGAAGACGACTGATGCCCAGTGATAAACCTTTGATTGCAACAGTTTTTCGTGAACACCAATCTTTTGCATGGCTGCTTCGTATTCGCGGTGAATAATCAGCACGATGCCTTGATACGCACCCCAGGCGAGGAAGTGGAAAGCAGCTCCGTGCCACAGTCCGCCCAATGCCATGGTGATGAACAAATTACGATAGGTCAGCCACTTGCCGCCTCTGGATCCGCCCAACGGTATGAACAGATAGTCGCGCAGCCATGTGGAAAGGCTGATATGCCAACGGCGCCAGAAGTCGGAAACGTTGGAGGCGATGTAGGGCAAGTTGAAGTTGATCGGTACTTTGTAGCCGAAGAGTAGTGACGAACCTCTGGCTATATCTGTGTAACCGGCAAAATCAAAGAAGATCTGGAAAGCGAATGCGTAAGTGATCATCCACATATCCAGAGAAGAGAATTGCTCAGGATGAGTAAAACCTGCCTGTACGACGAGCGCCAGATTGTCGGCGATCAATACTTTCTTGGCCAGACCCATCAATATAAGTTGCATGCCTTCGTCGACATATTCCCATTTGAATTTGACGGGAATATGCAATTGCGGAACGAAGTCTTGATAGCGCTTGATCGGACCGGCAATTTGGGTCGGAAAGAATGACGGGAAAAGCGCGAAGTCGAGGAAATTTTTGACGACCGGCTTGCCGCGATAAACCTCGATTGCGTAGTGAATAAATTCGAAAACGAAAAAGGAGATACCGAGCGGAAGAATAATGTGCAGGTGGGGAGCGCTCCAGTCGATGCCGACGACGCCCAATGTGGACTTCACCGCATCCATCGTGAAGTAGGCATATTTGAAGATGCCCAGTACGATCAAGTTGAGTGCGACCGTAAAGCCGAGAATAAGCTTCTTATTCTTTTGCTCGACCGCTTTCTCGATAAATGGAACGAGAAGGAAGTTAGCCAGGGTCAACCCGAAAATCAGGATGCCGTAGATTGGACGCCACGACATATAAAAGACGTAGCTAGCCACCAGCAGTAGTGGCACGCGGAATCTATGGGGCGTCAACCAGAACAGAAGAAATACTGTTGGTAAAAACACCAGGTATTGCAGACTGTTGAATAGCAAGCTACTTCTCCTTAGTTTCCAGGAACCGATTTGATAGCTTTTGTGAGCTGTCTTCCTTGCGGAGGCCTTGGCGCAAATCCCAATATCTATGAGAGTTTTGCAAAGTTATCAATGGCAATTGCCCATTGTAGAAGCTGGATTTCAAGAATGTCTACCCGACACGTATTGTCTTAACCTAAAAAGGTTATAGGAACATCGCTCAAGAGATCATTCTTGATCTTGGAAAGCCGCCGCTGGCGGGAAAAACGAGCACCTGACATCGGTGTCTTCAGGAACGCTTTCGCGAATCGAAAAACGGATGGTTGTAATGAGATTGGTTGCAATGTGGTGTTGCCGTCTCATAATCCGTAACTTGTGCGTACCATCACCCGTGATACCACTACGAAAGCGCACTTGCCTTAAGCAATTTGAATGTCGCGGAAATCACGAGCTAGCGCGGAAAAATGCGCGCCGGGTGCTATCCAGGGTATATATCTTCGTTTGTTCAAAACATCAGGCAGGGCGAAGATTCTAGTTCCGCCCTACCTATGAATATGTTTCTCGAACCTTCGATTTGCCGACTAATCTCCGGCGCCTTTTGCGAAGCCTTCGGGAATGAGCTGATAGCCGCCGCCGTATACGGTCTTGATGTATTTGCGGTCGGGCGTTTCTAAACGCGTTCTCAGGTGACGAATGTGGACGCGAATCGTGTCCACATCATCATCCGGCGCATAGCCCCAGACTTCCTCGAGAAGCTTCCCTGTGGAGACTGTCTGACCGTGATGCTGCATCAGGCAGTGAAGAATTTCAAATTCGGTGGGCGTCAATTTCACCATCCTGTCTTTGACCTTCGCTTGAAGATTCTCGGGGATGAGAGTGATTTCACCTGCGTGCAAAATTTCCGGCAAAGTCGCCGATTGCGGCACGCCGCCCGAGCGTCTCAAAAGGGCCCTGATGCGCACTTGCAATTCGGGAATTTCGAAAGGCTTGGTCAGATAGTCATCGGCGCCGGAATCGAAGCCCTGGACTTTGTCCTTGGTCATTCCGAGGGCGGTCAGCATAAGAATCGGAATCGGATGCGTTTGAGGATTTTGCCTGAGGCGCTGGCAGACCGTAAAGCCGTCCAGGTCGGGCATCATGACGTCAAGAACAACAAGATCGGGACGATTTTGCTGTGCCAGCGCCAGTCCTTTGTGACCGTCGCTTGCCGTGGTTACTTGATGTCCCAACAGCTCCAGATTGATTTTGACGAGTTCGGCAATTGCAGCATCGTCGTCTATCACGAGAATTCTTGACAACGTTATCTCCTCAGGATGGTCAGGCTTGACCTATGACCGACAATTTTACTGGAATTTTCATCGGTCGCCCGCCCCGTAAAATCTGTAGCGTTACTAGTTGACCAGGTTTTTTTGTTTCGATAACCGTCCACAATTCGTCGACCGAGCGGACCGTCCTGCCGTCTATTGCCTGAATTACGTCTGCCAGGTTGACGTCAAGGGCTCGAAAAGTAAATGGACCTTGCTGAAAAACCACTACTTTTGGCCCGGTCAGTCCGGCTTCGGCGGCCGGTCCTTTGGGATCTAATTTGATTATTCTTAGTCCGCTATCGACTGGAGCAACTACCAGGATGCCCAGGTCCGGTCTTATGACGCGATGGTGAGCAATAAGCTCGGGCACGATACGTTTCGCCACATTTACGGGAATGGCCAGACCGATGCCCGCTGATTGTCCGGTGCGCGACAAAATTGCAGTATTGATTCCCACTAATTTGCCGCTCGTATCCAGGAGCGGCCCGCCGGAGTTGCCAGGATTAATGGCGGCGTCAGTTTGAATAATGCCTTTAATCAACCTGCCGTTTTCAGTGCGCATGGTTCTGCCCAGGCTGGAGACGATGCCCTGGGTGAGAGTTCTTTCCAATCCAAAAGGATTGCCGATTGCAAAGACGCGCCTGCCCACTTCGAGCGTCGAAGAGTCACCAAAAGGAATGGTGGTGAGTGTCTTTCCGCGTGGAACGACCACTTTGAGCACGGCCAAATCGCTGTCCGGATCGATGCCCACCACAGTGGCCGGCAGAATAGTTCCATCCCAGAGCGTGACGCGAATGCTGCTGAATCCTTCCACGACGTGGTTATTGGTCAGCACGAGTCCATCTTCACTAATGATGATGCCGGAGCCGGCTCCTTCTTTGGGCGAGAGATTGTAGTAAATGTCCTCAGATGCCGCACTCGAAGAGATGTTGACGACGCCTCTATTGCACGACTTGTAGACACGAATATTTACCGCCTCGTCCGGCGTCAGATTGACGTGTAGTGCCAGAGGCGCTGCGGGAGCGGCATTGGCAGGTTCAAGCAAATTGGTGTTCAGTAAACATGCTGCGATCGCCGAAAAGATGACGGCAAATTTTTTCGAAGTTTTTTTCATTACCTAGCTTTCGTTTCCTTCGTGGGCTGCGGATTTTCGCCCGCTTTAGTCATTTCGGATTTCTTTTCGTCAGCATTTTTTTCTACTGTTTCTTCTTCCGCTTTTTTGTCCTTCGACTTTTGACCGATCTTTGGCTCTGTGCCTTCCATCAAACGCTTGATGTTGGCTTTATGCCGCAAGGTCACATAGATAAGCGCCATCACGCCGTATGCCACCATCGGCATCGGGCAGCCAAGCACATAGAAATAGATCGGCAACATCCATACGGCAAATATCGACGCCACCGAAACGATTTTTGTTGCCGCTAAGACAGCAAGCCAGGTAGCAAAGAGAAGTGCGCCCACCGAATTGCTCAAGGCGATCACTGTGCCCAAGCCAGTTGCAGCGCTTTTGCCACCTTGAAAGCCGAGGAAAATTGATTTGCTGTGTCCTATTAATGCTGAAAGAGCGCAGAGCGGTGCGCATATATAAGTGACTCCGAAGAGCGCCCAATCTTGCCTGCCGCCATCAAGATAAGCAGCAGCTGCAACCGGTGCATATCCTTTGAAAATGTCGAAGAGAAAAACAAAAAGGGCTGGACCTTTGCCCACACAGCGCAGCACGTTGGTGGCACCGGTCGATTTGCTGCCGTGCTCGCGAATGTCGATGCCCTTAACTGCTTTTGCCACCCAGTATCCGGTGGGGATGGAGCCGGCGACAAATGCGATGGCAATCATAAGAAAGAACGTCGCCAAAGGATTTACTTCTCCTTCTTGTCTCTTGTCGCGATGCGGATCGGAGTGCCGATGAATCCGAATGATTCACGCAATTTTCTCTCCAGATACACTTTATAGGCGTTAGTTAACAATTTGCTGTCATTGACGAACATGATGAAGGTCGGCGGGCCCACCGACACTTGAGTGCCGTAATAAACTTTCAGGCGCTTGCCTCGTTTGCCGGAAGGCGGCGGCACCAGTGCCACGGCTTCGGCAATCACTTGATTGAGCAGCCCTGTCGAAACGCGCCTTTGCGTTTCATCGTATGCTTGCTCGGCAACGTCGAGAATTTTTGTCAGTCTTTGTTTTGTTTCGGCACTGGTGAAAACTACAGGCGCGAAAGAGAGCATGCGCAGTCCGGTTTTCACAGTTTCTGTAAACTCATTCATGAGTTTGGATGTTTTGTTCTCGACAAGGTCCCATTTGTTGACCACGACAACGCAGGCGCGGCCTGCTTCGTCGATTTTGGCGCCGATTTTTTGATCCTGGTCCGAGATTTCCTGCGTTGCATCGAGAACCAGAACGACAACTTCCGAGCGGGATATCGCCCTCAAGGAGCGGACGACTGAAAATGCTTCGATGCCGTAGTCGACTTTTGATTTGCGCCTGATTCCGGCGGTGTCGACAAGGTTCAATTCTCGTCCCTTGTAAATGATCGTCGTGTCGATGGCATCACGGGTGGTGCCGGGGACGTTGGTGACGATCG
>PNKB01000094.1 GCA_013997645.1 Cyanobacteria bacterium PR.3.49 | reverse complement strand
CTGGTCTTGACGCCGGAGCTGATGACTACCTGGTCAAGCCTTTCCAGGTCCGCGAGCTCTCCGCTCGCATCCGATCGCTCATGCGCCGTCCGAAGGGGCTCTTGCCGACCAAGCTCAAGGTCGATTATTTGTCAGTCGAGCTCGAGACGCGTACTGCAATTGTCAACAATGACAGAGTTGTCCTTTCGCCAAAAGAATTTGCCCTGCTCGAGTTTCTTTTCCGCCATCCTAACCGTTGCTATGGCGCCAAAGCGTTATTGGAAGCTATCTGGCCTTCCGAGACGGAAAGTTCGGAAGATACTGTACGCACAATCATGAAAAACCTGAGGCGGAAGATCACGCCTCAGGGATCCGAGTGCGTGATAAAAACAGTGCAGGGCTCTGGATATATCATCGAGCAGGCCGTTACAACTGAGTCGTAAAACCTTGCTCTGGCGCGATTTTCAGATCGGTGTCAAAGAAAGGCCGGACGGCCAAAATCATTCACGTTTAATTCACGTGTCGCCACTTACTATCAATTCATCGAAGCGCTGAACGCGACATCTGCAGCGGTTTGATAAACGACAAAAGCAGGTTCCATCCCCTGCCCGCGTCCCGCAAACAACCAATCGGAGAGCATGTTGTGGTCTGCCCCACGACACTGCTAAGTGAGCTCGTAAACGAAACTCACGCATCGATTTACGAGCCTCGATTGGGTTTGTCCCACCCTACAACTAAATAAGAATCGCCTTGCCGGCAAACGTTTTTGTGCAAGGGGGGAGAGGGGCTTTCGAGCCTCTCTCTCGGGCATTTCGGCATATTTTTTTGCGTTCTTAGTAGACGCGAGTGGGTTTGCCCGTCACTTTTTTAGCGCTTAGTTTGGGCTGCTCCGGCTTTCTGCCGAAGGAAACACCGAATGTTTCAAACAGCGCGACATCGGCAGGATCGACAAGACGCTGAACAATAGCTTCTTTTACGTCCATATATTCCAAATTGCCGGCCCGGCAGCTCACTACCGTCACTCCGTTGATGCCCTGGCTAACCAGCTCTACAGCCGCTGCTCCAACTTCCAAGCCGAAATTGGAATCCATAGCCGACGAGGCGCCGCAGCGCACCATGTGGCTGGGGCGAATTTCGCGCACTTCCGGAATTTCGTACACGCCCTCGACGAATTGACCGGTGCGCTTCATAAACTCTTTGATTTCCGGATCCTTTTTGATGCGGTCCTCAATTTGTTTGACTACATACTTGCCGGCGCCCATTAGTTTTCTGTGGCCGAAAGAATCGGGCTCGGAGCTCATGTCGACGAGTTCATTGCCGGACGCATCTCTCAAACCTTCTGCAACGACAACCACACAGGTGCCTGCGTTCACGTCGCTGCTCTCGATGCGTCTGATGAATTTCTCTTTCAATTGTTGGTACAAAACATCGAAATCGACCGGAATTTCAGGAATCAAAACCGCATCGCAATCGGCTGCCACTCCGCCTCTAAATGCAGTGTGTCCGGCATAACGGCCGAAAACTTCCATGACGATGATGCGATTGTGTGTCCGGCCGGTTGTCTTCAAATCCCGCACCGCTTCTGCAATACGGTTGATGGTCGAATCGCCGCCCACGCTGTAGGGCATGAGGTCTAGATCCATGGTTTTCGGCGCATGTACGCAAGGAATACCTTGTGCCGCCAGGTCGGCGACCACGGAGCCCGTATCGTCACCACCGGCGATGACCAGTGCATCGAGTTGAAACTTTTTCAGACCTTCTTTGATGCGGTCATATTTTTTATCGTCTTTGATTTTGGAAACTTTGACTCTGGAGTTTCCGGCTTCACTTCCTGCAGTAATGACATCGATTTGCTCGATGCGCTCGGCTGTGAGCTTGGCAAGAGATTTGAAATCGACCAGATTGTAAAGTCCGGCATAGCCGTTCGGCACGATGTAAGCAGTCAAACCCTTGGAAAGGGCGGTCAGTGCCGCTCCCTTGATAACGCCGTTAAGGCCGCCGCAATCGCCGCCTGATGTGATGATGCCTATGTTTTTCACGCTGCCTCTTCTTTATTTGCGCCGACGCCATAATCCCGGCAGAGTTCTGCCGAGCGAGCATTTTATTCCATATAAGGTCTTGACCTCGTAACGTGCGGCTATCAATTGAAAAACTGTATCTATTTGAATGTGCCGTACAGTGGGGTCGGCTAAAGTCGAGAACAGGTGAGCATCTGGTGGAGAAGCAAATGTGAAATCTCTCGCTTCGAACATTGCAAAAGCAGCCGCATGTGCCGTTTTTACCTCGTTTTTGGGCTTGGGCATTTTTTTTGCCTTTTGGGCATATGCTTACAGGTTGCCGCGAACTGCGCCGATTTCAATCGATGTTCGTACAGGCTCCGGCGGCAGAGCCTTCTTGCTTTGCGCCGGGCTAGCCAATAATCCGCACGGATATCCAGGCCATTGTTACATCGTTTGGGATCGCAGTGCACCGGAAAGGCTCCATAATGCGGAATCCGACGGTTTTGTCCCGGCTTCTATCGGCGAGCTTCTGCCGTCCATGTATACGGATGTTCGCGGAATAATGGCTGACCATGCGGTTATCGGCAATACAAGAAACTTCGATTACATTGTCGTTCGCCTGGATGAAGAAACATATAAGAAGGCGCGCGCAGTCAGGCAGAGGTTTGTAAGCGATCCGACTTTCCACACGGGCGTGCGCGACTGCGTGGCATATGTCGATGAGATAGCCGCTGTAGCCGGACTGAAGCGGCCTGCGCGTGGTTTTGTTTACCCGCACGATTATTTGACCCGGCTCAAGAAGCTCAATCAGAGCAATTAGCTCGCGGGCCGCAAGAATGAAGAAAGAATAGTTGGGGCTAAGGTTAAACCCTCTCCAATAGGCTACTCTACAGATTGACATCAGGCGCGGACTGGGCGCGCCGACTATAGAGGCATTATGTTGGCTGGAAGAAAGTCGTTCGTATCGTTATTACTGGTTTCTCTTTTAGGAACGTTCTCACCGTTCGCTCTGGCTGACGATGCAATAGACGTCAATCCGAATCCGCCCGACGAAAAACGCGGCGAGATGACCGTCACTCCGGAGCCTGTCGAGTCGGCTCCGGCACAAGAAAAAACGCCGGACAGCAAGAAGTCCGATGTAGTGGCGCCGGATACGATTCCGGTATCTAAGATTCCTGATGCTGTGGGAATTATTGAAACCACATGCGCTCAGAATTATGACGAAGTCCTTTGGCGCAAAAAGCCCATGCCGGCACGTCCTAAGATTGGACTGGCTCTGGGTGGCGGCGGCGCTCGCGGCGCTGCACACGTGCCTGTATTGCGCGCCCTCGAGCAAGAAGGCATCAAATTCGACTACATTGCTGGTACCAGTATTGGTGCCGTGGTCGGTGGGCTGTACGCGGCGGGCGTTTCGCTCGACGACTTGGAAGATGAATTCGAAAACGGGAAATTGATGCGCAATTTCATGACCGTTTCTCTGGCGGTGCGCATTGCGGTCGCTCCTGTTTTGCTGATTCCCAGATTGATCAATTCGAATGAGTACGACGGGCTCTATCGCGGCAACAAGTTTCGCAAATATCTGGTCAAGGGTCTGTCCTGCCACGACATGAATATCGAAGATCTGAAAACGCCGTTTGCCGCCATTTCGCTCAATCTTCTCGATGGCAAGCCTTATATGATCCGCAAAGGCAATCTTGGTTTTGCAATGCAGGCAAGCTCGGCTGTTCCAGGTTTGAGAAAGCCTGTGCAGATTGGCGACATGCTCTTCTGCGACGGCGGCGTTTCATGCAATTTGCCCGTCAAGCAGGTACGCGAAATGGGCGCCGATTTTGTGATCGCGGTCAACATCGATCAGCCTTTTCATTGTCAGCCCAAAGAAAAATTCCACAAGCCCGGCAGCGTCACCACGCGCATGCTCAACTGGGACCTCTGGGATATCGACAAAGCGCAAGTGGCTCTGGCCGACATCACCATTCATCCTGATACCTCGGACGTCAGCTTGATTTCGACAAAGAGGGCCGATGCCAGAAAGTGCATCGAAGCAGGGGAAAAAGCGGTCAAGGAAGCAATGCCGCTTTTGCGCGAAAAATTGAAGAATTACGGACTGGCAACTAAGCCCCAGTAGACAGGGCGGCCCCGTCCTCTTTCTCCAGGTCGATTTTCTTGCTCGCGTCCATCATCGAGGGATGAGGCAAATTCGCCATGTTGGTAAGTTTGGACAGAGCACCGTAACGGTTGTTGAAAAAGTCGGCTTTGGCCTCGTTCAGCAAATTTTGCAGGGCGGTCGAACCCTCTGGATTGACAAAATAGCTGGGTCGGTAGGTCAAAGGCTGTTCCATCAAGCAGCGGCTCCTGGTTTTTGAAACTGGCAAATTGGGGCGCCGTCATAGCTGTCTTAAGCTAAAACCCCACACTAATTTATGTACCCAAAAAAAGTGACAGCAACGTTGCAGTGGAGGTTGTTTTTTATGCAAACCAGCTGTTGGAAACGTCCTGGTTGACCGGAGCCTTGACTGCTCCGCGGTTACGCAGAATGCTGCTCAAACCGGAGTTGGTTTGTCTGGCTTGTTGAGCCGGTTGAACTGCTTGAGCAACCGGAGCAGTAGCGGCCATGGCTGTGTAATCAACTACGGTTACTACTTCAGCTTCGGCTTCAGGAGCGGCTTGCGAGCAGAATGCTTGAATCGGTGCGGTGTAGTTAGGGGTGGTCTGGCGCTGTGCTTCTTGCTCTGCGAATACTTGCGGCATGTAGGCGGAGTAGACTTTGGCCAATTCTTCTGCGAAGGCATTGGCGTAGCCTTGTTGCGATTCGAGCGGTTGAAGCATTTGTGCCGGTTCTGCTTGCTGAGGAGCGAATACTTGCGGCATGGTTTGCGGAACGTACAGGTTGCCTGCGAATTCTGCCGGCTCGTTGTCGTTGCTCTCAACAAGATCAGCCATCTTCGAGAGCAGCGAGTTGCAAGTTTGCACTTCCATCGGAATGTCGGAGACGGACATTGTCGAATCGAAGGTCTTGCCTTTGTCTGATTCAACCAAGGGAGGCGGTGTGAAGGAGAATCTCTCGTCTTCAAGCCTCGGGTCTACTTTCTTCATTTCTGCTTCCTCGGTTTCATTTTCTTCGGTTGGGGTGTTGTCTGCGATCGCCGGCTCTTCGTTTTCTTTCTCTGTTTCTAACGCCATTTCTTGAAGAGCTTCTGCGAAATATTCTTCGACAGGTTCTTCAGCAACAAATTCTTCGACTTCTTGCTGTTGAGCTTGTTCTCTTTTGGCTCTGTCCGGATCGATCAAGCGAGCGAAGAGCGGATATGCCATTACTTGTTGGATGGAGTTGCCGATGACGCTGCCGATGGTGTTTCTTGTGAGAATTCGCTGACCGCCGGCGAGCGGAGGAGAAACAGCCGTCCACGATGCATTGTCGGTGGTGGGCACGAATGTGAGCGCCGGGTTTTGAATCGGGTTGATGAGGCTTGTTGTGTCGACTGCTGCAAATGCTTGATCGATTCTGGCTTGCGGCGGCAATGTTGTGGAAAAACCAGTGACAGGGATAAAGCCGTTGGTGATGGAAGGATCGAGGGTGACTACTTTGGGAACCAGGTTGCCGGCGGCGTCGTACATGTACTGAATGGTGGTCGGCAACGAAGTCGCAGCTTTGATGGTTTCGACTTTCGGTCTCGGTCTGGGCAGCGGAACTGTGGTGTTCGGTTGGTTTTGATCGCCGGTCGGTTGCGGTTGGGTTCCTGCTGCGGGGGTGGAGCTGTTGTTGGATTTGCTTCCGCCCTTGCCGCCTTTGCCGCCGCCCTTGCCGCCTTGTTGCGCTGCCTTGGCGCCGAGTTTTTCGGCTTCGGCTGCTGCACCGCGCATCAAGCCTGCAAAATCGAAGGCATATTTAACGGCTGCAGAAGCGAGGAAGTTGCAGGCGGTGACGATGTAGAGACCGCTGGAAGCTTCACTCTTGGTGAGCGCAATGATAAGAATAACTACGTTCCAGAAGAAGGACCAGAATGCCAGGGTGATGACGCCTTCGATCCAGGCAGGAAGTGCGTCTTTCATCATCTTGACCGGCCATACCCAGAGGGCTGCCATGATCGGTCCTACAAAGAAGAGGTAATACATGAAGGCCATTTGGAAGGCGGTGAGAATAGACCATGCGGTGTTGATACCGGCGTTGGTCATGTTCATCGCCAGGCGCACGCCGAGTGAGCCTTGTTCCATGGATTGGTCGTCGCGATTGGCTGGTACGAGGTTGAGTCCGACACAAGGATCGCTAAGTTTGCCCCAGATTTTGCCTTCCAGTTTTGCGAAGGGCTCGTTTCCGCGGGGCGTTTTGTCTTGCGGGGGAACTGCGCTGGAGCCTTCGTTTTCTTTGAGGTGACGAACACCGAAGGCGCGGATTTCAGCACACATCGCATCTTCGTACATGTCGGTACCTTGGATGCGGTGGTACTCGGTGGCAATGGTGTACTGGAGGCTGTTGCCCAGGTCGATGGAGTAGTTGACGACAAGGTAGGTGCAGGGGACCAGGAAAACACCGACGATGGCGCGGTAGATGCCTTCGATTGGGCTGGACTGACCGGCGAGAATGGGATTGCCCTGGGCGATGATTGCTCTGACTTGTGTGAGTACTGCGCCGGGAAGAATGAGCAGCAGTGCCATCGGGATGAAGAAGTTGTCGCGGTATCTATTCCAGCGGTTGCCACCTTCGGTGGTGAAATTCTTCATGACGCGCGAGCAGTAGTCGATCGACTGGATAGCTTGTTCGCGAGCGATGTCACCGGCGTTGTTGCCCGATTGAGTCGCTTGCGCTTGAGCATGTGCTCTTGCTTGCGGAGCTACGTTTTGCGGATTTTTGATTTTGGCTGCCAGCACTTCGGGCGAAGCTTGAGCAACGCGTCCGGCTTGGGCGTTGGATACCAGTCCCGGCATTCTCGAATAAGTATCGAGAGCTGCTTCCCATTGTTCTTGTCCGGTGTATTGCAGGTGCTCGCGTTTGAAATCGCGCAGTGCCCACGGAACAGCGTTTGCTTCGGAGGCTAAAGAAACAACCGCCAACAGAGCAATCATTGTCGCGAATGCGACCTTGATGGCTTGGTTAGCGGTTTGCGCGGAAGGGACGCGGCGTGTCATGCGTTTAGAAGCCTGGGGGTGTCAGGGGGCTTACGTTTTAGATATTAAAGAGGAGAACGTGAAAAGCACGTGAACGCCAAATTTTGAAGCTCTGTGGGCGTTTCAGAAAAAATGGCAGGCGAAATTCACCCTCAGCGTGAACATGTTTTTTCACGCCGAATTTTCAGAACTACGGACCAAAATCCGCAAAAATTAATCTGTTTTTTGTGGGAGCGCTCTCACAAAACTCATTTAACGCTTCGGATATTTCCGAGTTTTTACTTCGAATCGCCAGCCTTGTCAGCCAATTCTGCCGCCTTCTGACCGGCTGCCTTAGCCAATCCGCCGAAGTCGAATGCATACTTGACCGATGCGGTCGCCAGGAAGTTAAACGCAGTGACCATGAAGATGCCGGTGTCGTCCGTGCCCTTGAAACACGCTAGCAAGAGGATTGTTGTCGACCAGAAGAGACTCCAGAAGCAGAGCGTAATGACGCCCTCACACCAGGCTGGAAACGCGTCCTTGAGGAATTTCATCGGCCAGACCCATAAGGCAGCCATGACCGGTCCGACGAAGAATAGATAGTAAAAGAAAGCCATCTGGAAAGCGCAAAGAATTGCCCAGCCGGTCGTCATTGCCGCGTTTGTCGTCATCAGCATCGAGCGCGCCGCAACAGTGGGGGATTGCGCGCTGGCGTCGTCTCTGTTGGCTGGCACCATGTTCAAGTTAGAACACGGGTCGTTGAGCTTGCCCCAGAGTTTTGCTTCCGCTCTGGCGAATATTCCCTGCGGATTTCTGGGTGCGAAATCCCATTGTGGAGTATTTAAAGAACCGTCGTTTTCAGAGGGATAGCGCACTCCAAAAGCGCGGATTTCCGCGCACATGGCGTCCTCATACATATCAGTATGAAAGAGCCTTTGATACTCACTGGCAACTGTGTATTGAATACTGTTGGATAAGTCGATTGCGTAATTACAGATGAGATAACTGCCTGGTATGAGAAAGAGCGCAATCATTCCTCGCTGCATTCCGTCGAATGGACTGACCTGTCCGACCACCGGCGAACCCTGCGAAATAATCGCCCGAACCTGAGCCACTACCGCCCCCGGCAGAAGAATCAGAAGAGCTATCGGGACAAACACCTGATCGCGGAAGCGATTCCACCTGTTGCCGCCTTCCGTTGTGAAATTTCGAAGAAAGCGCGAACAATAATCAATTGCCTGCACTGCTTGTTCGCGAGCAATATCGCCTGCGGAGTTGCCTGCCTGCGTCGCTTGCGCCTGACCACCGGCTTTTGCTGCCGGTGTGGAGTTTTGCGGACGTTTGAGCAATCCGCCCAGAAGTTCGCCTTCCAGGAATCGGCACGCTTGGACTTGCTCGTCTGAGAGCGGTCCTGGCACATTGCACAGAGCTGCCAGTTTTTGCCTGATCATCTGGATGTATTTGGCTTTTTCGTCTTCAGTTTTGAGAATGAGCGCATTCGCGTTTCGAATCGGAGTACCCGCCGGGGCTTGCTGCGCTTTGGCCACTTGGACGAACATCAAGAATAGTGCCATCACAGACAGGCATATTCTTAGTGCTCGATTGAGTGTCATGTAATTACACACTGTAGAATCTCTCCGACGTGACAGCTTACGCTCTGCCCTGATTGTGTGGCGAGCCGCCTTTCTTTCCGCCGCCGGCGCCATTTTCATTGGCTTCTTTGGCTTTCTCCATCAGTCTGTCAACCAGTTCACCCGGCTTCAGTTCAAATGGTGCAAACGGCACATACATCATCATGACCATGAAGCAACCAAGCATTAATGCTTCCCACTGCGTGTTGGGGACGTATTCGCCAATTTCTCTCAGCCACGAAAGACGCGTAACCATTACAAAAACGATTAGGATCCACCAGAATCTCCAGAGAGAAATGGTGACCGTTGCATTGACCCAATTGATGAATACAGGTTTGAACAGCCGGCCCACACTTCCAGGCCAGGCATATAGAGCTGCAGCAATCGGACCCATGAGGAAGAGATAGCAACTCATGCCCAATTGGAAGGCCGCCAAAATAAGCAGACCAATGCCCATGGACATATTGATCATGCCTGCCGCCATCTGCATCGTTTGATCTTTGAATTCTTGCGGGTCCATTCTGTCCACGGGCTGCCCTTGCGCTTCTTTTGCCTGCTGCTGTCCGGCCGCCCACTGGACAATTTCATTAGCTGCAAACTGTTGACCGATCGCATAGGTCATTGAATTACCGACATCAATCGAATAACTCATGATCAATTGAGTAGAAGGTATAAGGAATAGAGCAATCATGCCGCGCAGGATGTGTCCGAGCGGTCCACCTTGCGAATCTTCGTCCTGGGTGGCGAATTGCGAAAGCATGATTTTCATCTGCAACAAGATGGCACCAGGCAGAAGAAGCAAAAGAGCCATCGGCACATAAACGTGATGGTACATTTGCTGCACCATTCCGATTGCTTCGGAAACAGGGCGGAATGGAGCCCGCGTATTAATCGAAGTACTTCCGGCTGCTTCATTGGCGACATTTATATTGCCTGCCAGAAGCATTGGAATATAGTCTTCCAAGCAGCGAATATTCGCATTCTGCATGGCGTCGCCCGCGCCTTGCATTTGCCCTTGCATGTCGGTTATGGCACTGTTGACGCCTTGTTGAGGAGCGCCGCCGATTTGCTCGACCATACTGCCGACGCTGATCGCGGCTTTGGCATACGGTCCGTTGCGAGCAGGTACGTTGGGGTAATTGGGTTTTTCCTGATTGAAATAATTTTCGTAGCCTTTGTTGCCGGTCGGGCCGCCAGGAGTATTTTTCTTGCGTTGTCTTTCCAGTTCGATGATGAGACGGTAGTCTCTCAACTTGGTGCGATCAGGAGCCGGCTTGGATTCGTGCGTGTAGGGTGTCCCTTGTGTGTTGGCGTCAGGACGCGGCTGACCGTCGTGCAGACGCGAAAGCGGATTGGTTTTGCCCCAAAGATCGTGCAATCCGCGAATAGGAGAAGTCGGGTCTGCCAGTGCCGCCGAGCATGAGACCATTACCAGCATCGTGAGAAGCGCAAAAATCCTGGTCGTTTGACCTGGCTTAGCGATTTTGACGATGTTGGTAAGTGAGATCCGAGTAAAAGCCGACTCGTCCGGCGTGAAAACGCGGTTTATCATCTGGTTGCTCTGGGGGCGGCAGGGCTACGTGAGAATAGTAGTCAAGGCTACGTGAAAGGAACGTGAACGCCCCTAAAGCCTGACTGGCGCGCCCGTTCGAATTTAATCTTCGGGACGACAGCGATGCGCAGCTTTATCTATATGCCCACAGCTTCTTACTCTTATTATGCGTTTTCTGATTTTGAAGTTTTTTTGTTTACTCCAATCCTCCTGGTTGTGTCGACGGTGCGACCGCCTGAAGCGGTTCAACTACCCTGCAGCGACGCCCCCGTAGCCGCAGGGTGAGACTTCGTTACGACCACCAACTGGTGGTGACTTGTGACTCGGCGGCTCGTACAGGCTGCTGTGACTGTGCCCAGGCACCGTGCGTGCGCAGGACATTGCCCAGCGCCTGATTGAGATTGGCTTGCGGCTGCTGCTGGGCAGTCGAAGCGGCAGAATTCAAATTTCTGAAATCGGCAACTGTGACGATGTTTTCGTCCCCGTCTTGCGGTTGGCAGCTGAACTGGAGTTCTTCAAGTCTGGTGAAACCCACGAACGGTTGACTTGGTATCACCTGGACTGCTGCCGGTGCAGGCGGCGCGAAACTTTGAGCTTCACCGGCGACTGTCTGCAATCGTGCAAGTAAGTTTCTGGGGGAATTCATCGTTTGCTCCTGAGTGTTATGGTCTTGGTTTTTAGTAACTGAATTGACGTTCTGTGGTTCTTTTATTTCATTACTTAGATGTTGCAAAAATTGGTCTGGATCCTTAATCGGCACGCTGGTCGGATAAACCATGACTTCCTGAATCGAATTGCCGATTTGGCTGCCGATCGTGTTTCTCGAGCGCATGACCATCTGCCCTGAGGAAGGTGGGGATGCGATTGGATTGTTCCAGCCGCAGAATTGATTGAGCGTGGTGTTGTATGTGGTGGCGACTGCAGGATTGGCATTCAAGTCGTTGAACATATTCTGGCTTGGGTCTGTTGCCAATGCTGCTGTTTGCATCGGTTGAAGATTGCAGACTGCTGCTGCCGGCGGCAAGCCGTTGTCTACGATGGCCTGCGCCATCGGTTTCATCAACGCCGCAGTCAAAATCGGCTGGACTTTTCTTGGCGAATTTTTGTTTGCCACGTCCTGTTCCAGCTTGGCGCTGGCTCTTGCCGCCAGAGGAACAGGAGACGATGTCGGTGATTCGGCAACTTTGCTCGGGGCATCGCCGGTTTGTGGTGCGCCAGTGTTTTGTTTGGCGTTTTGGCCCTTGCCTTTGCCCTTGGAGCCGCCCTTGCCGCCGCCGCCACCGCCGCCGCCCTGAGCGTTGGCAGCGCACTCGGCACCGATTTGTTCAAACTGCCCGGCAGCGCTGCGCATGACTCCGGCAAAGTCGAAAGCGTGTTTGACCGAGCAAGTGGCCAGCACATTGAGCGCTGTTACCATATACAATCCTGTCGATTCCTGACTCTTAGTAATTGCGATGATGGCGATGGTGACATGCCAGAAAAAACTCCAGAATGCCAGGGTGACGCAGCCCTCGACCCAGTTGGGCAGCGCGTCTCTAAAAGTCTTCATCGGCCAGGCCCAGAGAGCTGCCATGATTGGTCCGACCAGGTAGAGGTAATAGAAAAACGCCATTTGAAACGCGGTCAGGCATGCCCAACCGGCGCAAATGCCTGCATTGGCGGTAAACATACCCATGCGCACGGCGATAGAACTTTGCGGCATGGCAGCGTCATCGCGATTGGCCGGAACCAGATATATGCCGGTGCAAGGATCTGCCAGTTTGCCCCAAAGAGTTCCTTCGATTTCAGCAAAAGGCTCGCTGCCTCTTGGAGATAAATCAGCATCCGGCACTTTGAGAGAGCCTTCGTTTTCGGACTGGTAGCGTACTCCAAAGGCGCGAATCTCTGCGCACATCGCATCGCGATACATGTCAGAACCCATGATTCGCTGATATTCAGTGCAAATCGAATAGTGCAAACTGTTTCCCAGGTCAATTGCATAGTTGGTGACAAGGTAAGTGGCCGGGACGAGAAAGACGGTAATGATGGATCGTTGGAGTCCTTCCAAAGGGCTGGCTTGACCGACTACGGGATTGCTTTGAGCAATGATGGCGCGAACTTGTGTAAGCACGGCACCGGGGAGAATAAGGAGCAATGCCATCGGCAGGAAGAACTGGTCTCTGAATCTGCTCCAGCGATTGCCACCTTCGGTGGTGAAGTTTTTCATGAAGCGCGAGCAGTAGTCGATGGCGGAAACGGCTTGATCTCGTGCGATGTCTGCAGCAGCATTGCCGACGCCATTTGCTTGACCCTGCGTTTTTGCTTTACCCTGCTTGTGCGTATTGACGGGATCTTGTGCTTTGTTTACCACACGCTCTGCGCGATTTTTGGCTGTTTTCCCTAATTGAACGTTAGAAAGCTTGCCCGGTACTTTAGTCAGCGCTTCAGCAGTCGCGTCTTTTTCTTTCTTGCCGGTTTCTTCGTCGTAATTTTGACTCTGAATTCTAAGACTTCCGTCATTTCCTTTTTTCTTAGCGAGTGCCTCTGTACATCCAAAAAGGAGCACGAAAACAACTAAGAGCACTGTGGAGAAACGCAGCATCTACTTGCCTCCGGAGGCTGCTGCTTTGCCCATTTTTTCGCCGAGGTCGGCGGCTTTCTGTCCGGCTGCTTTTACCAGTCCGGCAAAATCAAATGCGTGCTTTACGGAACCGGTAGCCAGAAAGTTGAGCGCCGTGACCATGAAAAGTCCGGTGTCATCGGTCCCTTTGAAACAAGCGAGCAAGCAGATCGTCGAGGTCCAGAAAAGATTCCAGAAGCAGAGAGTAAGGACGCCTTCGCACCAGTTGCCGAAAGCATCGCGCAGGAATTTCACGGGATAAACCCAGAGAGCTGCCATTACAGGACCGACGAAGAAGAGATAGTAAAAGAAAGCCATCTGGAAAGCGCAGAGAAGAGCCCAAGCTGTTGCCATGCCGGCGTTGCTGGTGAAAAGAACGGCGCGTGCTGCAATCGTGGAAGAGGGCATGCTGGCGTCGTCTCTGTTGGCAGGCACCAGGTAAAGTCCTGCGCAAGGATCTTGAAGTTTGCCCCAGATTTTGCCTTCTGCAGGAGAGAAGATGCCGTTGTGAATGGGGCTGAGGTCTGCTTCGGGTACTTTGAGCGAACCTTCGTTTTCCGAAAGATAGCGCACGCCGAAGGCCCGGATTTCAGCGCACATTGCGTCTTCGTACATATCGGAGCCGAAGAGGTTTTTATATTCGGTCGAGATGGTGTAGGAAATGCTGTTGGCGAGATCGACTGCGTAGTTGACGATCAAGTAAGTACCGGGAATGAGAAAAACAGCAATGATGGAGCGTTGAATGCCTTCGATGGGGCTGACATTACCGACTACAGGGTTGCTCTGAGCAATGATGGCTCGCACTTGCGCCATCACTGCTCCGGGCAACAGTAAAAGCAGAGCCATCGGAACGAAAACGTTGTCGCGAAATCTGTTCCAACGGTTGCCTTTTTCAGTAGTAAAGTTTTTCAAAAATCGAGAAGCATAGTCGATAGCTGCAACTGATTGATCGCGGGCGATATCTGCTGCTGAGTTACCGGCTTGTGTCGACTGCGCTTGACCTTGAGCTTTAGATGCCGGCGCCGCATTGTTCGGTTTGTTTTGCTTGGCGGCCGTTCTTTCCATCTCATTGAATCTGGTGTCGAGAATTTGTCTCGACACAGCTTCGCCAGGCACTTTGGTAAGAGCTTCCGCTCTGGCATCCAGGTCGTCTTCTTTTGTATCTTTCTTCTGTTCTTTCAGAAGAGTCAGTGCGTTATTTTTCTTGTCGGTTCCCAAGCCGCCATCCGGCGGCAGCGCGGCTTGTGCCTGTGTAGCGGAGGCAAGAAAGATGACAACGAACATGAGGGTTAAATTCGTCAGGCTTGTTGTTTTGCTTGTTTTGAAAATCGACACGATGGCTTTTCCTTGAGATAAAGGGTGGCGGGGCGAAATTGTTTTATCCTGCTCCGCCCTTCTTGCCGCTCGCCGCTGAGCTGATTTCTTTTGCTTTGTCGAGAATCTTGTCGACCATTTCGCCCGGTTTGACTTCGAATGGTGCAAAAGGCACATACATCATCATCACTAGGAAGACAACAAGCATCATTGCTTCCCACTCTGTGTTGGGAACGTATTCACCGATTTCTTGCAGCCAGTGAATGCGGGTGACGAACACGAATACGATAAGCACCCACCAGAAGCGCCACAAAGATAGAGTGACGACGGAATTGACCCAGTTGATGAAAACCGGCTTGAAGAGCTTTCCTACACTGCCGGGCCAGGCATACAACGATGCCGCGATCGGCCCCATGAATAAGAGATAGCAGCTGAGTGCCAATTGGAAAGCTGCAAGAATTACCAGTCCGTAGCCCAGGGACATATTGATGATGCCGGCAGCCATTTGGAAGATCTGATCTTTGAACGGCTGCGGATCGAGTCTTTCTTGCGGTTTGCCTTTTTCTTCTCTGGCTTCCTGCATGCCGCGTGCCCAGCTTACGATTTCACCAGGAGAGAATTGCTGAGCAATGGACATGGTCATAGAATTGCCGACATCGATGCTGTAGCTCATGATCAGCTGGGTTGCCGGAATCAAGAAAAGTGCAATGGTGCCGCGCAAAATACCGCTGAATGGTCCGGCTTGAGCATCCTCATCTTGTCCGGCAAATTGAGTAAGCAGGACTTTCATGTTGAGAATGACAACACCCGGTAACAACAGAAGCAGAGCCATGGGCAGATAAACGCGTTTGTACATGGCCTGCACCATGCCGATTGCCGTGCTGAGCGGGCGAAACGCTTGTGAGCCATTGCCTCTGCCACCACCGGCGGCTTCATTGGCGACGTTGACATTGCCCATGGCGATCATGGGGATGTAGTCTTCGATAGCATTGAGAGAACCGTTGTGGCTGGCATCGCCTGCGCCCTGTGCTTGCCCCATCATGCTGGCGATGGTGGCAGGCATCTGTTGGTTGGGAGCACCACCGATTTGCGTCAGCATCTCAGGAGCGATTTTTGACATGATCCCGGTATCAGGATTGATAGCTTTACGCCCGGGCGGAAATTTAGGTTCGTTAGGTGTGTAGTTGTTTTCGTGCCCTTTGTTGCCGCCTTGTTTGCCCTTCTCGTTTTTCTTGTCCTGTTTTTGCGGCGGCATTGTGAAAATGTAGAAGCGCTGCATGGTTCGGTCAGGCGCTGGTCTCGATTGATGAACCACAGGATCGCCGTCGCAGTTAGAGTCGGGGCGCGGTTGACCGTCATGCTTTTTCGAGAACGGATTAGCTTTGTTCCACTCGTCTTGGTGATGTCTCAAAGCTGTTTTCAGAGCGGCTGAATTTTTTTTAGGTGCTGCAGTCGCCGCCAGCAATGTCGTCGGCAGTATCAAGCTGATAGATACCAGCACCAGGGCAAGCTTGAAACTTTCTGGGGCTGCATAATTTTTTGCGGAGAGGAAGCAGGCAGACAGGCGGCGCGAAGCCACTGCGCAAAGCGCGATGACGGGGTTTGTCATTTTTGATTTAATACCGGGGTGAAACTGCCGGCTGCAGATTGCTCTCACTGCCGGTAATTTGCTTTTGGTAACGGGTCTACTTTCTGCTAGTAAAGGATTTGCACTTACATTGTCAATGCAGTTGCTCGTCCTCTCAGTTGAAGGGGAGGTCGTTGATTGTCATAACCGCGGGGATTTTGCGGTCAGGCAATTGCTGGGTTTGGGGAGAAGATTACGCGCCGATAT
This sequence comes from Cyanobacteria bacterium PR.3.49, assembly GCA_013997645.1. GTDB lineage: Bacteria > Cyanobacteriota > Vampirovibrionia > Obscuribacterales > Obscuribacteraceae > QKMZ01. The sequence continues at coordinate 5,456 of PNKB01000094.1, read as the reverse complement.
TAGACACTCGTGCGTGAAACCAGCGTGAACGCCCAGACCGCGCAAGTTACGCAGCCTGGGCTATTGTTCTTTTATACAGTTAGTCTCTAAATACTTATTAGTTATAGATACTCAGAGCTAACGATTTATGACCACCAGCTGGAGGAAACAGGAGTGTGGTCAGGTGCTTGCGGTTGTGCTTGCTGCTGCGCCTGAGCCCAGGCACCGCGGTGGCGCAATACACTGTTGAGGGCTCGATTGAGATTTTGCGGCGGCTGTTCTTGTGCGCTCTGTCCTTGCAACTCATTAGTAAAATCGAAAACAGTAACTATTCTTTCTTCCTGCACATCGAAATTGACTTGGGCCTCATTCTCAATGCGGCTGAACGCGCACACCGGCTGCGGAGTCGATGCCGAAGGCATGACGGGTGGGGGAGGCGGCGGCGCAAAAGTCTGAGTCTGGTCGACAACTTCTTGCATTTTGGAAAGCAATTGACGCGGTGTCTGGCAAGCACCGGATACGGTCACTGTCGGTGCAATTTGTCCGTTGACCATGGGCGGAGGGGAAAAAGCAAATCGCTCGTCTCTCAATCTGGCGATTCTGGGGTCGTCGTTCGAGTTCATTTCTGTCTCCTGTGCGGGGGTAAGAGCGTCGTCTTGACTGGGGTTGAAATCTTGAGTTTCCGAAACTACTTCTTGTTCTTCTTTTGCTTGTGATTCTGTTTTTGCCAACCATGCTAACGTCACGGGGCGTCCGGATATAAGATCAGGATCTTGTATAGGAACGTTTATTGGATAGACCATGACGTCCTGAATAGCATTGCCCAATACGCTGCCGATGGTTTCTCTGGCGCGCGCAGTTACCGGTCCGGCCGACGGCGGTGTTGTAGCAATCGGGTTGTCCCAGACATTCGTTGTCGAATTCAGGGTGGTGGCAAATGCGGTGTCATCGATTTCGGTGAGGTCGACAGGGGTGAAGGCGAATCTGGCCAGATCCGGTTTGCCTTGATCGTTCAGAGCTGTCAGCCCTGCCGGTTCAGCAACCGGTTGCGCCGCCGGTGGTAATGCCGTTTCGACAATCACTCCGGGAACGGATCTCAGAGGTGTCGCTGTCAGTATGGAAGGAACCGGCGTTCTTCTGTCTCGACCGGCAGGGGCATCCTCTGGGCGTCTTGCAGTGCGAGCTGCTGCCAGTTCGACCGGAGTCGCAACAGGTCTGTCTGCGACTTTGTCCGGTGACTCGCCTACTTTCGGGCTGGCGCCTTTTGGTTGTCCTTTGCCCGCGCCTTTGCCTCCGCCCTTGCCACCGCCGCCGCCACCGCCGGAAGCGTTGGCCGCTACTTCGGCACCGATTGCTTCGGCTTGACCAACTGCGCTGCGCATGACACCGGCGAAGTCGAACGCATGTTTCACAGAACAAGTAGCCAGCACATTCAAGGCAGTAACCATGTACAGTCCGGTCGATGCCGGGCTCTTTGTCAATGCCAGAATGGCAATGGTGACCTGCCAGAAAAAACTCCAAAAGGCTAAAGTGACGCAGCCTTCAACCCAGTTGGGCAGGGCATCTTTGAACGTCTTCATCGGCCATGCCCAGAGCGCGGCCATGATTGGACCGACTAGATAGAGGTAATAGAAAAACGCCATTTGGAATGCTGTCAGACAGGCCCAACCGGCGCAAAGTCCGGCATTGGCTGTGTACATTCCCATGCGCACGGCAATGGAGCTTTGCGGCATCGAGGCGTCGTCGCGATTGGGCGGTACTAAATATAGACCGACGCAGGGATCAGCAAGTTTGCCCCAGAGAGTGCCTTCGATTTCGGCAAAAGGTTCGCTGCCGCGAGGCGAGAGATCCGGCATCGGAACATTGAGAGAACCTTCATTTTCCGAAAGATAACGCACACCGAAGGCACGGATTTCTGCGCACATGGCGTCGCGATACATGTCCGAACCCATCAAACGAGTGTATTCCGAACAGACTGAATGATGGATGCTGTTGCCGACATCAATTGCATAATTGGTGACAAGATAAGTGGCAGGCACCAGGAACACAGTTACGATAGCTCGTTCCAAACCTTCCAGCGGGCTGGCTTGACCGAGTATCGGATTGCTTTGAGCGATAAGCGCTTTTACCTGGGTGAGAACTGCACCCGGCAGAATAAGCAGAACTGCCAGCGGAATGAAAAATTGATCGCGAATTCTTCCCCAGCGATTGCCACCGTCGGTAGTGAAGTTTTTCATAAATCGCGAGCAATAGTCTATGGCGGTAACTGCTTGATCGCGTGCTATATCCGCAGCTGCATTACCGACGCCGTTGGCCTGTGCATGCGTTTTGGCCTTGGCTTGTTTATTTGTGTTGACTGGGCTTTGCAGCTTGTTGACCAGGCGCTTGGCGCGGTTTTTGGCAATTCTTCCCAGCTGCGCATTATTCAGTCTGCCGGGCACTCTGGTCAGCGCGTCTGCTTCTGCGTCTGTTTGCGGCTCCTCGACTTCTCGCTCATAATTTTCGTATTGTCTTTTGAGACTGGTGCCCGGATTGGGAATTGCGAAAGCTTCTGGAGCGTAACTGCAGATGATCAGTCCGGCGATTATCAGCGAGCCGCAGAATTGCAGCAGCGTGAAATTGCCTTTCACTTTCCGAGCAGAAGTTCGGATGACCGAATTTGTCATAGTAGCGTTTTAGTAAATGGCGGAGGGGAAGCCCTGATCAAGATCAGAGCACCATCGTAATGAAAGATTGTTTCCAAGGCATTTCAGAGATTTCGTGAGCCGATTTATTTCTGAAATTTCCACCCCTTGTCCGCAGTTTCTCAATTGCAGTTTCAATTCACCCCTGAATTGAAGTTTTTTCGAACTTTTATTTGGCACCTGCGGCAGCTTTGCCCATCTTTTCGCCCAACTCGGCGGCTTTCATACCGGCAGCTTTGACGAGCCCGGCGAAATCAAATGCGTGTTTTACAGAACCGGTGGCCAGGAAATTGAGCGCGGTGACCATGAAAAGTCCTGTGTCGTCGGTGCCTTTAAAACAAGCGAGCAAGCAGATCGTCGTCGTCCAGAAAAGATTCCAGAAGCACAGTGTAAGTACACCTTCGCACCAGTTGCCGAATGCATCGCGCATGAACTTGACTGGATAAACCCAGAGAGCCGCCATGACCGGACCAACGAAGAAGAGATAGTAAAAGAAAGCCATTTGAAACGCGCAGAGTATTGCCCAGCCTGTTGCCATGCCGGCATTGCTGGTGTACAAAACTGTCCGTGCGGCAATGGAGGAAGCCGGCATGCTGGCGTCGTCCCGGTTGGGTGGAACGAGATAAAGTCCGGCGCAGGGGTCTGCCAGTTTGCCCCAGAGTTTGCCTTCGGCCGGTGAGAAGATGCCGTTGTGAATGGGGCTGAGATCCGGGTCGGGAACTCTTAGAGACCCTTCGTTTTCCGAGAGATAGCGGACGCTGAAAGCGCGGATTTCTGCGCACATCGCATCCGAGTACATGTCTGAGCCGAAAAGATTTCTGTATTCGCTCGAGACGGTGTAGGAAATGCTGTTGGCGAGATCGACGGCGTAATTGACGATCAAATAGCTGCCGGGGATGAGGAAGACAGCGATGATGGAGCGCTGTATGCCTTCGATCGGGCTGACCACACCGACTACAGGATTGCTTTGCGAGATGATGGCGCGCACTTGAGCCATGACTGCGCCGGGCAACAAGAGAAGCAATGCCATCGGAACAAAGACATTGTCGCGGAATCTATTCCACCGATTGCCTCTTTCGGTGGTGAAGTTTTTGAGAAAACGCGATGCATAGTCAATTGCTGCCACTGACTGGTCGCGAGCGATATCGGCTGCGGAATTGCCTGCTTGGGTGGCTTGCGCTTGACCTTGCGCTTTTGCTGCCGGAGCGGCATTGTTCGGCTGGTTCATTTTTGCAGCCAGTCTTTCCATTTCGTTGAATCTGGTATTGAGACATTGTCTGGAGGTGGCTTCACCAGGCACTCGGCACAAAGCTTCCGCCATTGCTTCCAAGCGGCGTCTTTTGACGTCTTTGCCCTGCTGTTCTTGCAAGGTTTTTGCCGTGTCTTTCAAATCGGTCGATGTGATCATCGGTCCGAAAGGCAGCGCTTGAGCTTGAGTGGCTGCAACGAGCGTGGTGAGCAGCACTGCCAGAGCCAGATTCGTTAGATTCTTCAATTGTTTTGAATGGCGCAAAATCGACACTGTTTCAATTTCCTTGTGGTCGGACAGGAGGCAGCAGAGAGACTTCTAGCCTGGTGCTCCACCTTTCTTGCCGCTGGCTGCAGAACTGATTTCTTTTGCTTTGTCGAGAATTTTGTCGACCATTTCGCCCGGCTTCACTTCAAAAGGAGCGAAAGGCACGTACATCATCATCACCAGGAATACGACAAGCATCATTGCTTCCCATTCGGTATTCGGGATGTATTCACCGATTTCCATGAGCCAGTGAATACGAGTGACGAAGACGAAGATGATTAATACCCACCAGAAGCGCCAGAGAGAAAGCGTGACCACTGAGTTGACCCAGTTGATGAAGACCGGCTTGAATAGCCTACCGACACTGCCGGGCCAGGCGTACAGCGCGGCTGCAATCGGGCCCATGAGCAGAAGGTAGCAACTGAGTGCCAATTGAAATGCTGCCAAAATCACCAGCCCGTAACCGAGGGACATGTTGATGATGCCTGCGGCCATCTGGAAAATCTGGTCTTTGAAGGGCTGCGGATCAAGCCTGTCTTGTGGCTGTCCGTTGGCTTCTCTGTCTTCCTGCATGGCTCGTGCCCAGGCGACGATTTCGGCCGGTGAGAATTGCTGCGCGATGGTCATGGTCATCGAATTGCCGACGTCGATGCTGTAGCTCATGATCAGCTGCGTTGCCGGGATTAAGAAAAGTGCCACGGTGGCTCGCAAAATGCTGCCGAATGGTCCGCCTTGAGCATCTTCATCGGGATTGGCAAACTGCGAAAGAATTATCTTCATGTGCAAGATCACTGCACCAGGCAAGAGAAGCAGGAGTGCAATCGGCAGATAAACTCTGTGATACATAGCTTGCACCATGCCGATGGCAGTGCTGAGCGGGCGGAATGCTTGAGCGCCGTTGCCTCTTCCGCCGCCGGCTGCTTCGTTGGCGACATTGACATTGCCCATGGTGACCATCGGCAGGTAGTCTTCGAGTGCTTCAAGAGAGCCGTTGTGGCTGGCATCGGCAGCGCCTTGCGCTTGACCCATCATGCTGGCGATGGTGCCCGGGATCTGCTGCTGCGGGGCTCCGCCTACTTGCATGAGCCAGTCGACTCCGTCTTTTGCCAGAAAAGCCGGGTCGGAATTCAAAATTCTTCTGCCTTCCGGATGTCTGTTTTCTACCGGATTGTAATTATTCTCGTGACCCTTGTTGCCGCCTTGTTTACCTTGCGCATTGGTCTTTCTCTGTTTTTGCGGCGGCATCACGAAGATGTAAAAGCGTTGCATGGTGCGAT
>PNKB01000093.1 GCA_013997645.1 Cyanobacteria bacterium PR.3.49 | reverse complement strand
ACCGGAACCCTAATCGACGACCTGGTTTCCAAAGAAATCGGCGAGCCGTATCGCATGATGACTTCGCGCTCCGAATACAGATTGCTCCTGCGCCAGGACAATGCCGATCAACGGCTGACACCGCTTGGGCGCGAGCTGGGCATGGTAGATGATCACCGTTGGGAACTGTTCGAGCGTAAGCAAAATGGCATGAGAGTTGAGCGCAAGCGTTTGAAAGAAACGCGCGTTCATCCATCTGCCGATTGGGATGCCGCCCTGGCTCCGCTTGATGAAAAGCTCAAACAAGCGATGACCTTGGAAGAAATTTTGCGTCGTCCTAAAGTTCCATATTCTTTGATTGAAAGTTTGGTGCCTGCCGAAGCCGACAAATCTTTCGAGTGGTCGCTCGAAGTTGAAACCGACGTCAAATACGAAGGTTATATCGCGCGGCAAAAACATCAGGTCGAGCAAGCTGAAAAACTCGACGGCGTGAAGATGCCAGCCGACATCGATTACATGGCAGTAGAAAACCTGTCGAAAGAAGCGCGCGAAAAGCTCAGCCGCATCAGACCGGAAACTCTTGGTCAGGCGTCGCGCATGGGCGGTGTTTCTCCAGCCGACATCTCCGTTTTGTTGATTATTCTCGAATCGCGTCGCCGCTCGCGCCGCGGTGGAAAGCATGGCACTCAGCCTGTTTCAACATAGTCAGAAAAGTGAATAATTGCTGGTATGGTGAGAGAAGCGCGCAAGCGTAAAGTGATTCTTTGGCCCATGCTGGTCGCTGCAACGTCTTTTGCGGTGGCGGTTCCTGTGCACGCCCGCGACATGATGGGCGTGATAGACCAGACTGGCAAAGAAATCATTCCCTGCCAGTACAAAAAAGTGAACATGATTGCCCCCGGCTTTTACTTGGCGTACGGCTTCGAAGACGGGCCCGGTGTGCGACAAAATTGGCGGGGCGTGATACCGCTAAGATCAATAAATTCAGACGCGAAAAAAGCGTTGGAAAAATACAACATTTGGGCCCCGAAAATTCTTTTCGATTTCTACGGAAAGCAAATGAAATTGCCGCTGCCAAAAAATACAGTCTTATCGGATATCTACATTTCGGAGGCCTGGCGACGCAGATTGTTTAGTGCAGATGATATGAGCCAGTTAAGGACCAACCTCCCTCCTGATTCGCTTATTGAATTTCTAGGACCGAATGGTTTTGGCGTTTGTGATCTAAGCGGAAACGTCCTGGTGGAACCAAAGTATCAATCTCTTTTCCTGGGTGGGTGTGACAGTGGGAATGTTTACGTCTCCACCTGGAATTCAACAACGAAAAAATTTGATCAAGAAAAAATTCCGATTGCTGCGCGATTCAGCAACTATCGCGACGTTAATCCCAGTAAGCTCGATGAACTTTTGTCCAAGCAAAAAGCAAGAGACGGTCTTTTAGTTTTTCGCGACGCGTCTGGAAAATTCGGTTACAAGGACGAGAAGGGAAGTATCGTTATCCCGGCAATTTACTATGACGCGCAGCCCTTTTCAGAAGGTATGGCTCCGGTTCGACTCAATCCGTGGCAAGGACCGGAAGTCGGAAAACATTGTTTTATCGATAAGACCGGCAAAATTATTTCGCCCATTTACTGGCGAGCAACTGGGTTTCATGGAAAATTTGCTTGCGTGACTATGAAGGGAGAGCCCAAACCAATTGCACCGCATATGCTGCCTCCGGCAAATCTTGAAACTAGAAATCCTGCCGCTTACAAGGCGAGAATTGAGAGCTTGACTAGGATGATGACTCGCAATCCAGAGGGGCTTATCGATCGCAATTTCAATTATTTTCTTCCACTTGGTGAGCAAAACATTTCGTACTCAAATGAAGGATACTGGATTGTCAGTGAGGCGCGAAAACCTGCATTGGTGCTTGATCTAAATGGTAATGAGGTAGCCAGGACACCGGAACCTGCCTACCCCGTCAATTCGGGTAGCTCATCTCTGACCTTCGCCAGCAGTCATGCTGGGCCTAAGAAACTTTTTTACTATGACAGGCAAGGTCAACTGCAAAAAACAGTTGCTGGCGAACTTCAGAGAGGCGGCGGTCCTACGAGTGTTGTAAGAGTAAGCGGCTCAGGACCAAGTACCGTAAGCGGCATTGTAAACGCGAAAGGCGACACCCTTTTGAAGCCGGAAAATTCCTACTTGGAGCCGGGCGAGAGTTCGAGGGTAATCAAAACCGTTTTTGGAACCGCCTTTGTTAGAGAAGATTGGCTGCGAGCAGAAAATGGACGCGGGCGAGAATTTGAGGCCTTCTTGAAGGAGTACAAGCTGATTGGAATGCCGCGATCGGAAGTTGAAGAAATTTTGGGTCCTGCAGGCAACGCCACACCTGACAGGCTCGTGTATACCCTCTCTGGAATCGGGGCTTGGTGCGGAAATGCCATATCGAGAGTAATTATTGAGTTTGAAGGTGGTAAAGCAAAGCGTTGGCAATATTCCGGCGGCTTTGGACAAAGGTCGAAGTGGAACGAAGCCACCATGCCCGAAGGTGCTCCAATTCCGGACTCAAACTGATTCTTCACTCTTGGTTATCTTCAATCTGCATCGGTGCAACCGAGCCGTCTTCATTCATGGCAATGTGCATGTTTTCGTCGCCCTGCTTGTTGAGCGCCAACTTCATCCATGAGCCATAGAGCATTCCTGCCGGAAACCAGACTAGGGGTCCGATCACGAGCGAAATCACCATCATGATGCCAACGTTTCGCAGCGTAAATTCGCCCATTCCCAGAGCTAGCAATGGAGGAAAGATGAAAGCGAAAACGAGGTACATAAACAGTCCCCATTTAAGTCCCATCTTTTTGAAATCGACTGGTTCTCTCGGTTTTTGAAGCGCGTTGCCGTCAATCGCGATTTGTTTTCGCGCCTCGCGAGTCAAAAGTGCGCGTTTGCGTTCCACCTGACCGTGCCAAAATGGTTTTGTCAGAGCGAGAATCGCTCGCGTAGTGTAATTCGAAATGCACGGAATCTCGCCACCGCATGATGGGCAGAACATGCCGAGCCAGTGTTTAAAAGCGTTTTTCCCTGACCAAATCATGCCTGAGTGGAAAGTGTCGCATTCAGGGCAGTGAACCCAGCTGCGCTCATAGAGCGGTGTTGTGCAGCTTTTGCAGTTATAGAGGTTTTTCGGAAAGCGTTGCCCCAGCACCAGCTCATTGATTGCCAGACCGGGATTCAAAACCATGTGCCAATACATCAGTCGAGTGCTTGTAGAAGGGCTGTCCAGCCCCCACATCTCGCAGGCATGACCTTTGCATTTTGGGCATTCGAATTCAACCAGCATATGTCTACTTTAGCGCAGTTACCGCTTGATCACTTCCACCGAGCATTCCGAGTGCTCTGCAATCGCTTCCGAAACGCTGCCGATGAGCATGCGGTCTACCCAGCCCTTGCCTTTGCAGCCGCTGACGATCAGGTCTGCATGCCAGTTTTTGGCATGGTCGACGACAACCTCTCTGGGATCGCCGGTGAGAACTTCGCAGTCCACTTGCGCTTGCGGCAGTTTCTTATTCAAAACTTCGCACACGCGTTTCAAATGTTCTTTTGCATCGCCAACTTGCTTGTTGCGAAAGTCTTCCAATGCCTGAATTTCGCGAGTGTCCTGGGCCTCGTTCATATATTCTGCAAGGGTTGGAACAGCAGTGACGCACATGATGGATGTGCCTTCCTGCCATGGTCTTGAGCTGATCCGCTCGACGACATGATCGGAAAAAGGCGAATCATCAATGGCGAGGAACAATTTAGTTTTCTTGTCCGGTGCTAAATCGCCGCGGCGTACAATGCGTACCGAGCAGCTGGCAGCAATAACCAGCGCGTGTGAAACGCAGCCCAGAACCACTTTCTTGATGCCCTTCAATCCACGCGAACCGACAATTAGTAAATCCGCAGGCCATCTTTCGGCGCATTCGAGAATTTCTGATTTCGGATTGCCTTGGCCGACCGTTCCTATCACATTAGTGCCTGCGGGCAGGCTTTCCTTCAGCTTATCGACTGAAAGATCGACCACGGATTGAGCAGCCGTCAACATGCGGTGCACTGTAGGTGGTGGCGAAAATGCCGTCTCGACCACCGAGAGAACTTGAAAGGAAGTGTTGGCCGGCCAGGGAGAGCGTAATGTCTCTTCAATTGCAGCTTCTGAATGCTCGGAGCCGTCGCAGGCAATCAGAATTTTCATTTAAGTTTATAACCCTGCCCGTGAATATTGACGAACACTTCTTCTGGATCGTCGCCCTGCAGTTTCTTTCGCAAGGTCTTAATATGTGCTCTTACAGTATCGTCGGAGGCGTCCGGTGTATCGCTCCACACGGTGCGCATCTGAGCAATGGAAAAAACATTGTCAGGGTTTTTCAGGAACAGCGTCAGGAGGCTGATCTCCTTTTTGCTTAGTTTTACTGGTTTTCCTTGGCGTGTAACATTCAAAGTGGCAAGATCAAGTTCAATATCGCCATGCTTCAAGCTGTTTTGTTCTGCCGGTTTTACCGCCCGCCGCAGTAATGCGCGTACGCGCGCCAGCAATTCGCGCGTATGAAAAGGCTTGGTCAGATAGTCGTCTGCCCCTGATTCTAAGCCGGTTTGTACATCGTCGATTTTTGTTTTTCCGGTCAGCATCAAAATCATCGCAGCGCCGCCTGAGCGCCTGTATTCCTGGCAGACCTCTACGCCGGATCTGGAAGGAAGCATCCAGTCGCAAATGATCAGATCGTAAGAATAAGAGAGCATGCGGTGCAGCCCGTCTTGACCGTCTTCAGCTGCTTCCGTCGTGTGATTTTCGCTTTTCAGCGCTTGTGCAACAGCTGCTGCCAGGTCGGTATCGTCTTCAACTATGAGGATTTTTGCCATTGCGACTTAGCCAATAAACCGATAACCGAAGCCATGAACATTTTGAATTACTGACTCTTCGCCCGGATTATCAAGCTTTTTGCGAAGGTTTTTTATATGTGTCCGCACTGTATCTGGTGCGGCCTCTTCTTCGGCTACCCATATGTGATTGAGCAGTTCGTCGAGACTATACACTCGATCGCGGTTGCGCATGAAAAATTCCAGCAGGGCAAATTCTTTGATGGTTAATTCGATTGGAGTGCCTTTTTTGGTGACAAGCCTCTTTCCTTCATCGAGAACCAAGTCCTTGGTTTCAATCACCTGCCTTTGCAGCGGCCTTTGCGACCGTCCCACTAAGGAACGAACTCTCAATGTCAATTCTTTCAAATGAAAGGGTTTCGTCAAATAGTCATCGGCTCCCGAGTCCAGCCCCTGAACCTTCTCGGCAGGCAGCGAACGTCCTGTCAACATCAGTATCGACGCGTTTTCGCCAGCCTGGCGCAATTCTGTGCAAAATTCCACACCACTGCCGTCCGGCAGACCCCAGTCGAGAACAATCAGGTCGAAGCCGTCCGCATCCAGGGCTTGCCGTGCCTCCCCGATGGTCTCGACTCCGACGACTTGATGACCCTCGTGCTCGATGGCGCGCCGCACTTCGAAAAGGAGCGATTCATCATCTTCAACAAGCAGAATACGGGACATTCGAGTACTCAAAGAATTGGCTGACGCCTATTCTCGCATACTGGAAATATCCCGTATTGCTGTCATCCCCGAAATCTACGATTGGCACTTCTCAGGAGTTCATTTTGTCCCATGTATTGAGTGCCGATTTATAGGCAATCATGCCTTGTTCAACAATCACTTCGGCGAGGCTCGGCTCGTCGTGTTTACCTAACTTTTTGGCTATGATTGCATCCGCGTGAGCTTCTTTCTTGGCAATTATCGCGGCGGCGTCAGGCTCAGCTTGATAGGCAAGTTTTTTCTGTAGGACGGCATCCTCCTCGGTTGCCGCAAGTTTTTTCTGTCTAACAACATCGTCGTCGTCGCCGGCATCATCTGCTGCGGCTAGTTTTTTCTTGACGATAACTGCGGCTTCTTCCTCTTTTGTAAGGTCGGCTCCGTTGCCATCATCGATGGCTAGTGCACCTAAGTGTTCGTTCGGCTCCTTGTACTGTTTGTATTTCTGGTAGAGATACTCTTTCATGTCGCTTTCTTCAATTGAGAATGACATGCTGTTGCGAGAGGCGTCTGCCTGGTAAGTAGTATCGACATCCCTGTTGTGGTGGTGTGTCATAAAAACTCCTTCGCAGCAGCGCAAAGTGCAGCTGGTTAGAAGCTAGCGCGAGGCGCTGATGCTCTGTTGATTGGCGGAAAGGAAAAGGGCGGTTTATGCAGATAACTTACGCTGAGTTTTGGAAATTTTCCGGGAGGTTGTCTGGTTCTTTTTTTACTGGATCTGCAGGCTCGTTTTCCTTGGGCTTGTTAATTTTGTTTGGAATCCAAAACCAAAATCGGCTCCCTTTGCCCGGTTCGCTCTCTACTGAAATCATGCCGCGGTGCGCTTCTATGAAGACCTTTGCGATTGACAATCCCAGCCCCGAACCGCGTTTTTTTCGTGAATCATCTTTTTCGACCTGATGGAATCTATTGAATACAGCTTGAAGATGATCGGCAGGAATGCCGCGCCCTTCGTCGATAACCTCTACTGCAAGCCGATTGTCACCCTGCGTTGCCCGCATCGTCACAGTCGTATCTTTTGGAGAGAACTTGATTGCGTTAGTAACCAAATTCGTGACGACGCGCAAAATGCGCATACGATCAGCATGAACAGTCAATGGGTCCGATTCTATTTTTACTTCGACCTTAGCGCGCGCCGCTTGCGTTTCTACCAATTGGGAAGCTTCTTCCAGTAATTCCTTGATGTCGAAGTCTTCCATTAGTAGTTTGACGCCCTGACTTTCGGCTGTTTCGAGATCGAGCAAATCCGTAATCAAATTCATCAGCAAGTTCGCGTTTTTCTCGACTCTTTCGATCGTCGGTAATGCCTCTGGTGAAATTTCACCGGCAAAGCCGGCTGACAGAGATTCGGTCGACAAAATGATCGAGGAGATGGGAGTGCGCATGTCGTGCGTCACCATGTGAAAAAAGTCTTGTTTGAGTTGTTCGAGTCGAGCCTGTTCTTCTGCGGTCTCGGCCACGGTTTTTGCCATTATGTGAAATGTTTTTTCGAGTTCCGAGAGCTCATCATCGCGATCAGGGGCCGGAATGAGCGGCTGATTGACGGCAAAAAGAATGGTATTTTCCATGAGCCTGCGTATACCGTTGTAGATGTTGCGCATAAACAAGCTGAACAAAAGTCCAGCCAAGATAATGCTTGCCGCAACGCCTGCGATGGTGACGAAGGCAATCTTGGTGCGTGCTTCCCTCATCTCGGCGTCCGCTCGTTCGGTGCGCTGGAGAAATGGTGCCCGAAATCTAACCATGTCGTCGCCGAGGAGACTTATGCCGATTTTCAGCCTTTGAAATTTCTGCAGATTTCCTCTAAGACCGGCAATGCCTCCACTCAATTCGGGATCTTCGAATGAGCGGCTGGAAGCCAGAACCGCCATGGCTCTGTTTCTCATTCGATGCAAAGTAGGCAGGTGGCTGGGCTCATTCTCTATGAGTTTTACCAACGCTCCATATTCCTGATCGATTTTGTCGATCGGCCAGCGGCAGTGCAACTGCTTGTCGGGAAAGACCTTGGTGGCAAAAATGGATGTAGTCAGATCCATGACTGCAAGCCACATCTCATTGGTGCGCGCCACGACTTTGTTGGCGTGAATCTGCTCTTGCAATTTGCTCTCGTAATCCAGCTGCAAGTAAAAGAGCGTGCCTGCAAAAGCCAGTTCAAAAAAGAGAGGAATTGAGATAAGTAAGAGACCGTTGGAAAAAATCGTTGGTCTCAGGGTTAGTTTCATAACCGTGCAGATGAGATGGAGCTACCCGAATGTCTTGTGGCATTTTAGCCCATGCCTGCCGCCCCTGCGGAGTTTTCGGCAAATGAAGGCTAGGACGCGCTAAACTCATGCCTTATATGAGCAATTTGCGCAAAGCACAACTGAGAAATGCCGCTTTTGTTTCTGTGGGCGGTTTTGTGTTTGTGGCTGTCTTGTTCTTGCCCTCCGCTCAGGCGGATTATCCGACATATTCGAATTCTGTGAACTCTTTCAATAGATCGCAGTCGACCGGCGCTTCAGGATGGAAACTAACGCCGGCTGTTGTTCCGCCGGCAATAAAAAGAAAGACGGTACCTGTTCTAGAAAAGGAACCGCCGCCAGAGAGGCGTTCGACATTTGGTAATTTCGGAATTCAACCCGCCAGCCCCAAGCGGGAAATAGGAGTTGGTGCTGAGCCGGAGCCGCCTTCAAGCGAGGGCGAGAATGCGAAGGAGGCATCTGCGCAGAGCGCGCAAGACGAGTCGTTCACGTCTGGTTCGTCGGGTTTCAAATTACGTGCCGGCGTCAGCCACAGTGAAGTTATGGCGCCGCTTCCGCCTGCGCAACGCCCTGGTCATGTCTATAAAGCAAACGCATCCGTGGCAGGCGGAGCACGGGCAAAACAGTTCAAAATTCCCGATTGGATCGCGGGCGTCTGGCAGCGTTCGGAAGCAAAGGAGATAGCCAGAACCCAGTTGCCGAGCGGTAAGCAAATGAAGCCTGTCGGCAGTCAGGTGGCGCGAGTTAAAGATGTATTCGGTACTTACCGCGATCGAAATGGTCAGGCGTGGCAGACCTTCAATCCCATGAAAGCAAGCGGGCAGATCGATCGCGGTCCAAATATGGATTATCATCGCGTTCATGGTTACGATCTGGTAATCACAGGACCGAAGAGCCTGGTTATTGAAGTTCAGGCTTCTCACACGCTTGTAAATAAGGCAAACCGCCAGATTCAGCGCGTTTATCAAGACGAGGAATTGAACACATACACTCTTCTACCTGATGGGAAGTTGAAAACAGATAGCTCAGTCAAGGTTTTTGACATGGATGGTAAGCCGTTTTTGCTTACCAGGTCAGTGTCTACGGAAATTCGAGTTGCTCCAAAAAACTGGCCGCCCCGTGCAATTAGCCCGGTGAGAGGCAATTAGGCGTTTACAAAACCCTCGATAAGCCAAATTTTTTCACCTTTAAGAATAAGGATCACCCGTAGGGGGTAATAATAGATATGAAGCTGCTCGTCCCTCGAGTGTCTGTTCACGCGCCCATCATCCAAACAGGCGAGGAATTCAGACCGAAAAACGTTGCAAGCTGACCGGCATCCCATATAGGAACGATCCTGAACCGTGGACTTTTTCAAATCCAAGCAGACCCTTCACCGTTATCCGACTGACTTCCTGATTGGCGATTTGCTAGTGAAGGCTGGAGTTATCAGTCAGAGTAAGCTCGATGAAGCGATAAAACTTTCAGGCGCCAAACACCTGCAGCTCGGTCAGATGTTGATAATGAGCGGCGCTATCAATGCTGCGCAGCTTCAGGCTGCAGTCGACACTCAATCGCTGGTCAGAGACAGGACCATCGACCTCAATGAAGCGCTAAAAGTTCTAAAACAGGCTTGCAAGTCCGGGCAATCGATATCCGATGTCATCGCCTCGGCGCAGACCAAACAATCCGGCTCGACTAATAAATTAGGCGAAGTCCTCCTGGAGGCCGGGCTGATCAATGCCGACCAATTCTCGAAAGCGATGCAGCGCAGCCTGGCGACCGGCTTGCCTCTGGGTCGAATCCTGGTGCTCAATAACACTCTTGCTGACTCTGTCCTGAGCCTGGCTCTCGACCTGCAAGTGCGCATTCGCGATGAGATGATCACGCGACTGGAGGCGATCGATGCATTGCGCAGTGCCGCCGGCATTGAAGGCGATGATTTGCCCGATCCGAATCGTGTCGCACAAGCTCAGGCGGCTCTGAAAGCGCCTCGCAAGCATGGTGTGCGCATTGGTGAGATGTTTGTTCGTGCCGGTTTGCTCACAGAAACCGACGTTATGAACGCTCTAGAAACCGGCTTGGCGACCGATCAATTGATTGGTCAGGTCCTGGTTGGTCAGGGCTTCATCACCGAACAAATTCTTGAGGCGGCGCTCGGCTTGCAGAAAATGGTCGACTCCAATCATCTGGAAGTCGACAAAGCTGTCGACACTCTCTCGATGATTCAAAGCCAGGGAATTACTTACGACGAAGCTGTCGAATCCTTGCACATTGTCGAAACGTCAACGACTGAAACCATCAGCTTCGACCACATGCTGGTACTAGCAAGAGTATTGACCGAATCAGAGATTGCCGATGCTTTCCATGCTGCCATGGAGCAGGCGAAGATCGTCGGTCAGATTCTGATGATGACCGGTCACATTGAGAAAAACACATTAAAAGCGGCATTGCGAGCGCATTTCCTTTTGCAGAAAGGTGTGATTTCGCAGGACGATGCAGTTGTCGGATTGGACTATTGCATGCACAATTCAAACAAACTGTCTTTTGATGGTGCATTGCAAGAACTCGGCTGGGACATCTCCAATCTCCCGCATGATGAAGTTGATCCGGAGATCCGCGCCATGGAAGAGGCGCGCAAAGATTTCGGCGTCACCAGTGAAGACGAGCTGAACAAATTTGCTGAGCGGGCCGAATCACCATCTTCGACAGAAACCACTGATTCTATGCCGATCTTGGATGAAGAACTGACGGCGGCGCAGGAAGAAGCGGAGTTGAAAAGCCGCAACGAAAACAGAGAGCCGCTCGATGGTGGGGAGATTCAGATTCGCTCGGGAAGCTATCAAGAACAGGTTGCACTTGAGCATGAAAAGAACCAGGCGGTGTCCGAAGACGAAGGCTGGGAGCCCCCTGTCGAAGCCTTGGAAGACGCCGCGCCGGAGCAAAAGCGCTCGCTTTCCGGATTGCTCTCGCATGAAGACTTAGAGCCGATTGAAGAACTGGAAGATACTGCAGCAGCCAAGAAGCCAGGCAAGTTTGCCAATCTTCTCTCGGGAGACGAGGCTAAAAAGCCGGCTGCTGCCGAGAAGACTGAAACTCCGCCGGTGCCGCCAAAGGGCGGAAAGTTTGCCAATCTGCTGAACGCAGACGAGCCGCCTGCAAAGAAAGTCGCAGACGAAGCGAAGGAAAAGGAAGAAAAAGAAGCTGCGGCAAAAGCTGCTGCAGAGAAAGAAGCCGCAGAGAAAGAAGCTGCAGAGAAAGAAGCCGCAGAGAAAGAAGCTGCAGAGAAAGAAGCCGCAGCGAAGAAGGCCGCCGATGTTTTGGCGCGTGAGAAAGCAGAAGTCGAGATGTTGGCAGAGCAAATCCGAGCCGCTGAAAAGGTAGCTCAGGAGAAGAAAGCCGCTGAGAAGGCTGCTGCTGACAAAGCTGCCGCCGAAAAAGCCGAAAAAGAAGCTGCTGAGAAGGCGGAAGCCGACAAAGCTGCAGCAGAGAAGGCTGCCGCTGAGAAAGCCGCCGCTGAAAAGGCTGCTGCTGAGAAAGCCGCTGCCGAGAAAGCCGCTGCAGAGAAGGCTGCCGCTGAGAAAGCCGCTGCCGAGAAGGCTGCAACTCCCGCAGCGACTCCCGCAGCGACTCCCACAGCAACTCCTGCAGCTTCAGCATCCAAGGTTGGTGCATTCCAGAGCCTCTTGGGCAACGAGCAAGCGGTCAAGGCAGCGCAGGCTCCTGTCGCAGCACCTGCTCCGAGCCCGGCCCCGGTCGTTGCTGCACAACCTGCTGCCGCCACACAAACTGCAGCACCTGCCCAAGCCGTTCCAGCTCCTTCCACACCAGCCCAACCAGCACCAGCCGCTGCGGCGGCACCGGCAGCGACACCCAATGTCGCAGCCGCCCTGACTGCTCTCACCCGAGCGCATCCTCCCGGCACACCTGCTGCACCAGCGGCAGTGTCGCCTGCTCAAGGTGCTCCCGCTCCGGGTGCACCTGCGGCGGCGCGCCCAGCGGCGCCAGCGCCTGCTCCCGGTGCGCCTGCAGCAGTAGCTCCCGGTGCTCCCAAAATCTCACCGGCGCAAATCCCCGGTGCTCCGCGTCCAGCGGTTCCAGCCGCTCAGACTGCACCGAATACCGTAGCCGCACCGCCTGCCGGGCCTAATGGCAGCGGGCAAACGCCTGGTGCTCCTCCTCGTGTAGCCGTTCCTGCTCCGGCAACAGCCGCTCAGACAGCTGCTCCGGCAGCCGCTGTTGCCGCTCCTGCAACGGCTGCGCCTGCTCAACCGGCAGCGGCGGCACCGGCTGCCAGAAGTGAGGAGGACATTAAGGGAGCGCTTAGCGGCGCCCATGCCCGTTTAGCCGAGAGTTATTACGATCAAGGAAATTACACGGAAGCACTGAGCTTGTACGAAAAAATTCTTGCCATTCGTGAGCAAGAATTAGGAGAAAGCGATGCCGAATTGATCGCCGACCTTGCCAATGTCGTAAGAGTATTGTGCGTGCAAAATCGATCTGAGCAAGCGGAATCTTATGTCCGCAGAATGATCGGCATTTTGGAAATGTCTCAACCGGACGACGTTCAGAAGCTCGCCGATGCGCTCAATACGCTCTCCCAAATTTACTTTCAGCAGGGCAAATTCGAGCAATGCCAGCCTGTTCTTGATCGAGCAGTACGCTTGAAGCAACAGGTTTTGGGCGAAGATCATGTGGACATGGCGGATTATTACCGAGATTATGCTCGATTGATGCGCAAAATCAATCGCAATGAAGAAGCTGAGCAGTATTACAACAAAGCGAAGCTGATTCTCGGCAAAACGCCAAAACAAGCCGTTGTATAAGCTCTCATTTTCGATCCGCAAACAACAATTGTGTAAAAAGCCGCGACCGAACTGATTCTTAGAATCAAATTCAGCCGCGGCTAAAGTCTCTAATCCGGCTAGTTTTACCTAGCGCAGACTAGTTGTTTAATACCAGTATCTGTATCCTGACTGTGCTTGTTGCATTCTTTGGATTTCTTGCAACGCGCGCATGGAGTTGTCGTGCATGTTATCCCATGGACGGGAGTTACCCGGATCATAGGATCGGTTCCAGCCATTATTCCAGCGGTTGTTGTTATTCCAAGTCTGTCTCCAGGCTTGTCTTTGATTTTTTCTGATCTGTTTATTGATCTGGTGCATGGCTTTCTGTTGGTGTCGCCAACCGTCATGATCGCGTGCTTCAGCAGCCTGCCCAGCTATCGCGGATACCATGACAGCAGCGAGAAATATAGAAGTGATTTTCATAACTCTTTCCTCAATTTCCGTCTGTCTGCGTATATAGACAATCTCCAGTCGCGATCGTTCCCAGTTTTCGATTATTTTTCGAATGGTTGTCGTGGAAAGGATGAACTGGCGCGGCTCTCGGTGACTGATCCTGAATCCCTCAGTTGAGTTATGTCTGCGATGTTCCCATCTGAGACTGATTCTTCATCATTTCTTGAGATGTTGAATTGCACCATTGGTGGTGTCGCTGCAATTGGCAGTGACGGATATTGGTTGCGCTATATATTGAACATACGTATTGCTTGCTGATAATAGAAAGCTTTTGAAATGTCAGTGACGTATAAATGTTTTTTGCGCTCTATTTTGCTTGCCACTGGAAGTGGTGGCATTCCAATGGCAAATAATGCTTGACGGATCGCCGGGAACATAGGTAAATACTTTAGTGTCTTGAAGGCTCATATGGCGGTAGGGGTTAGATGGAGGTTGTCATGAAATATTTTGTGTCGCAAAAGAAGACACTGTCTGTGGTGGCATTAGCCGGTCTGGTGTTCACAATGGTTCCTGCGACTCCTGCGTTGGCCGACACGACTCTGCGTGGTACGACATCCAAGTCGAAATACCAGGCGACTGGTGTGAAAGGCTATTTTCAGCGTCATCCTAAAGTGAAAAGCGCTACTGTAGGTGCCGGTGTTGGGGCGGGTGTAGGCGCTGTCACTGGGCTGATTTCCGGCAAAGGAACGATGCGGGGTGCAGCGATTGGAGCAGGCACCGGAGTTGGTGTCGGATTGGTGAGCAGCAGTGAAGTGATGAAGAGGCATCCAGTCATGAAAGATACTGCAACCGGAACGCTACTTGGAGCAGGGCTCGGATTGGCAGCCACTCGAGGGCATGGAAAAGGGAAGAAGGTTGCTGCCGCCACCGCAGTTGGTGCTGCGTTGGGACTGGGTACAGGATTGCTGAAAGATAAGTTGTTCTAAGCGTGAGATTTCAAACATCTACAAAGGACGGTTGCGGCCGTCCTTTCGTTTTTGATTGATGGCTATATATAGATAGATCTTCTAGTTAAGACTATTTTCTGCTATCAGTCTGTGAGCTTGATGTCCTTGAGCGAACCCATACTCTGAGCGGCTTTCAGACCTTGCTCAGCGCCTCCCTGAGGCGTTTGGGCGAGTTGTTGAGGCACTTGCTGCGAAGATGCTTCTACTGCTTGAGGAGCCTGTGGTGCTGCAGGTTTGGCATGGGCAAGTTTATCGCCGGCATGCGGCTGACTGTGGTGCGGTGTGTTGTGGTGTGCCGGTGCATGATGTGCTGGAGCGTGGTGCGTCGGAGCGTGGTGTGCCGTATGTGAAGGTGCATGGTGAGCAGGTGCATGCGGCGCCGCAGCGTGGGCTCCGGAAGCGCTGGCTAGGGTGTGATGCTCGCCGCCGCCAAGATTCAATTGCTGACCGGGATGGATAAGGCTGGGATTGTCACCGATCACATTGGCGTTTTGATGATAGAGGTGATTCCAGTTTTGACCGCCGCCCAAATGCTGTTTGGAAATATCCCAGAGATTGTCTCCGGGCTGAACGGTGTAGTCGGCGTTGGCGGTGACGTGGCTTCCGTCGCCAAGATTGAGCTGAGCGCCTGGATGAATCAGGTCGGGATTGGTGCCAACCACATCTTGATTGAGCTTGTAGATATCCTGCCACTTGGTGCCGTCGCCGAGATTTTTCTTGGCGATATCCCAGAGATTGTCGCCGGGCTTGACTGTGTAGCCAGCCGCTTCCTGTGGTGTTTGGGCAATTTGTTGTGCGCCGCCGGCATCTTGCTGAATCAGCGATTGCTGGTCGCCTTGCGGTACTGCAGTCTCGGTGCGCGGCAGGTCTGGTTGTTGCCCGGTGCTGGGAGGGCTTTGCGTAAGCGGCTGCTGCTGCGGCATTTGAGCTTGCGGAATAGTGGTGCCGGATCCTTGCATGCCGCCGAGCTGAGGCTTGAACGCGCCGCCACCATTGTCGAAAGCCAGATGCTGTCCCTGGATAAAATCGTCGCCGGCAATGAGCTGGTCTGGTCCGCCTATTTGCGCTCCTGTAGATTCGTAGAGCGGTTGGCTGAAGTCTGCATGCCCGCCCACGTTGAGATCCGCCTGCGGGACATCGCCGAATTGCGGGAAATTACCCAGCCCGTTGGTGCTTGCCGACGCCATATCGCCAAGGCCGGACATTTGCCCGGTCATCATGTTCGTGCCCATGGAATTCAGTCCCATGGTTCCGAAATGTTGTCCGAGGGTGGCAAAGATTGGAGCGTTGGATGGCAGGAGTGAGAGGCTCATCGGCATATGCTCGCCCATTTTGCCCAAGGATGAAACGAGCCCTGCATTGGCGTGGTTGAGCCAGTCAACGAAGTTAAACGCTCCGAGGAATTCTTGAAGCGGCATGAAGAGGGCGCCCAGAGCTTCGAAGAAGGAGCTGAGCAGACCGATGTGGCCGGGCATTCGCATGATTAGCTGGATAATCGGCGAAATTGGCTCGGCGCCTGGGGTCAAAGCTGCTAAGGCCGCGTCGGCTCCCGGAGCCAGGGCTGCGGCTTCCGCGCCTGTCGGCACGATTTGAATTTGCGTCATGGGAGCAGCGTCGAAGGCCAGTCCTTGTGACCCGCTGAATGCCAGCTCCGTGCCGGCGTTGAAATTCAAAGCCTGGTTGGAGAAACTCAGTGAATCGCCGCCAAATGTCTGGAGGTCGGGAAGTCCGGCGTTGCCGGCGGGAGAGAAATACTGATGCGCCGCCCGAACATCGAGCGGTTGAGAGAGGCTATTGTTGACGGTCTGGAAAACTTCACGCCCGGAGAATTCCCCGGCTTTTAAGCCTTCGCTGAGTCCGTCTCCAAAGTTTGGAATATCAGGTGTAGCCACTAGTAAAAGATCTCTGCCCCAGCCTAATATTTGTACTGTAGCTAACGAGGGATGTCAAGTTAACAAATTGAGCACTGGTGGGGTTTACCAGTCCCTCACAGTGTGAGAATTAGGGCTTTCCGGGAAGAATTTAGGGGGTAGCAGCAGAGATGGCGCCGAACATGCGAAAGACAACCGAAAAAGCTCTTCACTATTGAGCAGTCTTATTGGCCATAGATTTGCCCAAGATTTTTGCCAAAAAACCGGCCGCTTCCAATTCCCACGGCTGCCAGGGCGCTGAAATCCCTTTCACTGTTTCTTTCCACAGTTCAAAAGACGTACGCGGATAAAGGCGGTCTCCAAAGGGGCTGGCATTGTTTGGCTTGAAGGGATCTCCAGCCCAATTGACGGCCTTGGCCATTTCCGGTCTGAGCCACAAAACCCAGGACTTATTCACGTCCGGAATTTTTGCCGCCAGCAATCCGCAGGCATAGGCGCCAATGTCGTGCCCATAGCGCGCCGGCAAGTCGTCACAAGCAAAGACCTCGTCATCCGGACAGCATTCCAGCCATTCGATCAGCGACTGCAAAGTAGGATTATCGGGTGTCGAGTTTTTGCGCAAAACAACATCACCACTGAAGAAAACATTCCCAGTGCTATGGATCAGTTCGTTCAGGCTGGGATGGCTGGTCATGAGCGATTTGAGATCGTGAGAGTCCATCAAGTTGGCAGCGATTTCCTGAATAGTAGATAAATACTGCAACTTGATTTCGCTTTCCGCCAGTTTGCTCAAATCGCTCAATCGATTTGAACAGAGCTGCGAAACAGACTGATAGAAGCTGTATTCCGCCAGGCTAAACGTGCGCGAACTCTCGTGATGGCAGGCAATCAATCCCCAGAATTTGCCCTTTTCAAACAAGGAAATTGACATTGATGCGCGCACATTCATATTGCGAAGATACTGCAAGTGAATCGGTGACACGCTGCGCACGAATGAAAAGCTGAGGTCTATCGGAGCCAAGCTGGGCTCTTCCAGCAAAGGAGATTGTTGTCCGTCTACATCCGAAATTACCCGCACGCGATTTCGAATATAAAGTTCGCGTGCTTGCTTGGGAATGTCGGTGTGCGGAAAATGCAGCCCTTTGTAGGAAGGCATACTGTCCTTGCGGGACTCAGCAATCACTTCACCGTTCCAATTTTTGTCGAATTTATAGATTTTGACACGATCGAATTTGGAAACGTCACGGACCTGTTCGGCTACCAATTGTGCGAATGCAGCCTCCGTGCTGACGGAAGATAACTTCACTCCAAGTTTGGTAATGGCTGACGAAAATTCAGATAGATTATCTTTAGGAGAAGTTGGCAATAAATCAAAATATTGTTCTTCTGTTGCATTGTGCCAGAGAGCATTCAATACGGTGCCGTTGCTCAAGGTCAGCATGAAGCTTGGGCGCACAAATTCGGTTGCGGCGCGATCGATCTGTTTTAGTTCATCTTCCTTAAATATGCTGTCAATATTTTTGCCAATCAAATCGTCTGGGGACAATCCGAATAGCGTGGATAAGTTACTGCTGGCGCGAGTAATTACGCCGTTCTTTCTGCAAGCAATAAGGGCGCCGAAATTTTGCACAGATCCCGGAATATGAATCTGTTCTTGATCGCAGTTGGTGACATCTAAATCCGGCTTTCTCGTCACGCGGTTTCCTCAGTAAAAGAGATTGATTCTACAAGAGTGAAGGCTAAATTGCCGCACCTGGCAGATGTTAATAGTTTGAAAACAACAATTGCCCCCGGGTGTAGTTGACTGTACTCATCGATACCGGAAACCCCGAGTACTACCCCCCGAACTCAATATCCACCGATAAAGCGCTAAGTGAGAGCGTTGAACAGTTGCTCTCACCCCCATTCTCTTATGAGTACACGGCGCGGTACTCGATTCTCAGGAGCGTAAAACATGACAAAACCCATGCCGCTGGAGGGCGTTTCCTCCGGTGACCTTAGTGTCGGTCAAGCACTCAATTTTGGCATCGTCAATTGCCTTCCATCACCCGAGCTGCTCAAGCAGATGAGAGACGAGATCGGAGGCGGGACCGCATCACCGTATCTTGTGCCGCTGGAGCTGGTTGACGATCGCAATGCCGGGCATGGTACCGGTGGCGGTGCGCATGAATCGCGCATTGTCGATGTCGGCGGCATTGCTGCCGGAGAGCATGTGGGGTCATCTTTAGAGAGGCAGGAAAAAATCAAAGGGCAAAAACCATTTGAAAACATGACCAGAGATGAGAACGTCCAACATGCAACCAGAGCACTTTTAGAGCGATGGGCTGCTTTCAAGCGCGATACGCGCTGGATCCAAGATGCGGATATCAAACTGTACCGCACCGCTCTCACTCCGCAAAGCGAAGGATCGGCAATGAATTCTTGAGCTATTTTTTCAGCGCTTCTCTGACAACAGGAAGACCATGCTCATTCCAGGCAGTCATGCCACCCGTAAGAACAATTACTTTTGAGAAGCCTGCCTCAGACATAAGTTGAGCTGCAGTTTTTGCTCTGCCGCCCATCTTGCAGATGGAAATTATTTCGTCATTCTTGTGAGCGTCGATTTCGTCCAGTCGATGGGCAATTTCCCGAACTGAAATGTGCGTGATGCCCGGCAAATGTCCGAGTTCTGCGGTTAACTCCGGTGTTTCACGCACATCGAGCAAAAATGGTGACCAGCCGGCATCCATTTTTTTCTTCAAATCTTGCGCATCGATGTACTGAATTTCCTGACTGGCAGCGCAGTCGCTCAGTGTGCCCATGGCCTCGCACGCGGATACGCCTTGCGGAATAACGACAGATTGCAGATCGCGTGTGCATGCGAAATTTGCTTCCAGTACGGTTTTCATCCACTCTGCCGGACCTAAATGAAGTTCTTGCAGGAAATGAACGTACTCATCTTTTGTTTTTGGTTTGAAAAAGGGATTGCGCTGCTTTTGCTCGCCAAGAGTGGATGGGCGTCTGCCTCTATAATCATGTCCTGGATACACAATCAGGCCGTCCGGCATCTGGGAGAGTTTTACCAGGCTCTCGAAGTGATCGCCGGGGTCTCCACCCGGAAGATCGTCACGTCCGGCGCCGCCGTCATCAAGGAAGAGAGTGTCGCCGGTCAATAGTTTGTCGCCTACAAGAATGCAAATTGAATCTTCGGTGTGCCCGGGCGTATGAATAAATTTCAGCTTGACTGATCCAATCGCAAGCTCGGAGCCGTCTTCGACCCGGTCGGAAACATCTTTGGGACGGGCGCTGGAATGCATCACATAGTGGCACCCGGTCAGATCCATCAATTTGGAACCGCCTGAAAGGTGGTCGGCATGCGCGTGGGTGTCAATTACAGCATTAAGTTTGAGCCCGCGCTGTTTGAGTATCGCCTCATAGCGCTCGGCTTCTTTCAGCGACGGATCGATAATCCAGGCTTGCTTTTCCGACGCCGACGCAATCAAGTAGGTCATGCACCCCTGCTGCGTAAGTGGTTCGAAAATAAGATCCACTGTCTTGCTCCTTCTTGGTCCTGATCAACATTATTCAATAAAAGCTCCTATTAATTGTGAGTTTTAGTTGATGAATAGACGATTCGGCTTAACCCCGAGCAAATTCCAGGCTTTTCCCTGGGATTCTTTCAGCGGCTTTCAGGTATTGATAGAGGGCGATTGTGAGTAGTTTGGTAACAGGTGCAACAGCGCGCTGGGATGGCATTGGCGTCTGTTGCAGGCAGCGGTCGGAGACGAACCTCAATAGGTGCGGGTATGAAAACATTCAATTTTGGCGATACCGCCAATCGGCGCAGACTTGAGCCCTCTGTGGCCGGCGCGCTGTCGCTGGTGCCGGGTCTTGGTCAGCTCTACAACGGCGATCGGCTCAAAGGATGGTTATTTCTTGAAGTCGGGGCGATTAACTTCGTTATTTTGCTTTTGATCGTGTGCGCTGAATCTTTGAGCACGGGCTTGGCTCAGTTTGCCTCTGCGCATCATTTCCATGCGAATTATCCACTCTTAAAACAGCTCGCCAGTTTTAAGCTCGGTCATCCTGGGGCGACTCTACTTTTCGCTCTCTGTCTGGCTTTTATTGCCTTTGCAGTGCGTGACGCTTACGACAGAGCGACGAATATCAATAACAGAGAAATTTACGCCAGTCATTTTTTAGAATTGTCGGAAGCCACAAGCGGTTCATATTTAGCGCATTTTGCTTTGATGGGCGCCTTGCTTTTGCTCTCTGTTTTTCTTTTGATTCCCGCACCGCCACGCACTCAGGTGACTGAAATCGAGTTCGTCTCGCAAGATGTTCAACATCGTATCAAGCCGCCTGACACGACAAGAATTTCCACTAATAATGCAACGGCGCAAGGGCATCACCGCAAGGAATTACCCGTTCGAACCAAGCATGGCGAAACGTCGCCTTCTGCGGCCAGTTCGTCGCGTTCTGCCGAACAGCAAAAGTCAGTAACGAAGCCGCAGCCGAAGCCGGAGTTAAAAACCGACAAGGCTGATGCACCAAAACCTGCACCGGTGAAAATTGCTGAAGCAGTAAAACCACCGGCACCGATGACGACGCCACTGCCTGTAGTGCGCCCTCCGGCGCCCACTCCTCCGGCTGTAAATCCGGCTACACCGGTCCCAACTCCAGTTCGACCGATGCCGATGGCGCCAATGAACGTCATCGCCCCCACTCCGCTGTCCAATTCCATAAAGCCGGTTCCATCCAAAGTCGTTGCTGCGGCCGGATTTATGAGACCTGTTCCCAGCGTCAATACCGGCGCTGGATTTGTGCCGAAGCCCTTAATCGCCGCGAACACTATTGGTGGCAGTGCTTTTGCTCCACCAGCCGTTCAGCCCACCAATTTCGCCAGTGGCGGCGCCAACAGCAAAGCGTCCTGGATGACAGGTTCAGGCCCGCAAAGAGGAAAGACAGGACCTTCAACCGTCGCGCCATCCGTTGATACAAGCAGTATCGGCGGCACCTCAGACAGCAATGTAAAGCCAACGCTGGCCGACAGTTCTTCTAAGCGGAGCGGAAACGGGAAAAGCGACACAGCCGGCGAAGGTTTGAAACCAATCGGAGCGCGTCCGAATTCGGGCAAGGGTGTCGAACTGGCAGTGTTGCCGCCAAAACTGCTGTCACCTGTTGGAGACCCCAATGGTGGACTTTCCAACCCGGATGCGAATGCAAAATCCGGCAGAGATCAAGTTAATGGTGTCAGTAAGTTTCCGGACTTTTCCATCTACTTGAATGAACTGCAACGCCGCATTCGCAGAGCCTGGACTCCGCCTAAAATGCCCAATTCGAGGAGTTCCATCATCGTTTTCACAATTGCAGAGAGTGGTGAATTATTGAGTGCACGCCTGCAGCGCTCGTCCGGCGACCATGCCATGGATGATGCCGCCATGCAGGCAATCAAAAATTCTGCACCATTCCGCCACTTGCCCGCTAACAGCCCTGACTCGGTGGATGTGCAGTTCACGTTCGACTACAACGTGTTCAGCGGCAGAAGTCAGTTCTAAGCACTGCCAGTGGTGACGGTCACTTAAAGAAGGCGGCGTCGAATGCCGCCTTCTTTGTTTTGTGTGCC
>PNKB01000092.1 GCA_013997645.1 Cyanobacteria bacterium PR.3.49 | reverse complement strand
TATCCAGACAGCCGCATCATTACTTAGTCTTGTCCGCACCCTTGGCGGCGGAGTGGGCATCGCTATGCTGGCGACCATTCTCACCAGACGTGAGGACTTCCATCGCGCCGTTCTCGTCGAAAAAATCACACCGTATGGCGCGGAGGCGATGAATCG
The DNA here is from genome assembly GCA_013997645.1 of Cyanobacteria bacterium PR.3.49. Lineage (GTDB taxonomy): Bacteria > Cyanobacteriota > Vampirovibrionia > Obscuribacterales > Obscuribacteraceae > QKMZ01. The sequence continues at coordinate 21,624 of PNKB01000092.1, read as the reverse complement.
GCTTTCCCAATTGACCGAAATGTTTTCCCACCAGGGTTGGGCGCTGCCGGACGCCAGGGCACGCGCCTTAACGGTTATGAGTAGTCAGGTGGACACCCAGGCAGCGGCTCTGTCATTTGCCGACATAGCCTGGCTGCTGGCGGTTTTCACAGCTTGCACGATTCCTTTTTGCTTTATGCTGGCGTCCGGCAAGCGGGGGGCGAAAGTGGAGATGCATTAAAGTTTATTCGCGAATAATTGACCCAAATTGAAACTTGGTCAATAATTACAACGTCTAGCACTGTTGGGAGACCCGAAGTGGCTGCAGGCACGGAAACCATGAACGAAATCGAAGAAGCGCGCGACACGCAAAAACAGTCAGCAGGGGCGAAAGTCCACCCGGAACTGGCACCAATCAAGAAGAAAAACTCGCTGGCGATTGCGCTGGCGAGCGTATTGGTTTTGGGCTCGGCCGCCGGTGGATATATGTGGTGGCAGCATGCCTCTTCTACCGAAGAAACAGATGATGCCTTTATTTCAGGCAGAGTTCATCAACTGAGCGCCAGAGTGGCCGGCACGGTCACGGAGTTGCTTGTCGATGATAATCAACACGTAAAGCAAGGCACCGCCCTGCTTCGCGTCGACCCAAGAGATTTAGAAATTAGCCTGGCGACCGCACGGGCAGCAGCAGCGCAAGCTGAGCTAAAGACATACGAAGTGCAGTCCAACATCGTCGCCAATCAGAGGCAAGCTGAAGCACGAGAATTTGAGGCGCAATCGGCTGTTGCCAGCGCCAATGCCGGAGTCGACAAAGCCAAAGCAGTGCTCTCCGAGACAAAACTAGGCGTCGCCTTGGCCTCTACAGCCATAAAGCAGAGGGAAGCGGAACTCACCCGGTGCATCGCCGACTTCGAGCGTTATAAAACACTGCTCCAGGATCGCGCCGCAACCACCCAAAGTTTCGAGCGCGCCAGACAAGATAAAGAAGTCGCAGAAGCCAATTTGCAGGCAGCTCACGAGGCATACAAGCAAGCGAAATCAAGAGTGCATCAAGCCACTCAGGCGATCGCCGATGCACAAGCCGACGTCATCCGTGCAAAAGGCGCTGCTCAAAGTGCGGAAGCTGCAAAAGCAGAAATGGAAATGTCGAAGCGCAATTTGTCCGTTCAGGAAGCTGCATCGCAGAAAGCAAAAAGCGAAGTGAACAACGCGCAAACGCAGCTTTCATATACGAGTGTCATCGCTCCTGTGACTGGTCGCATCGGACACAGAACAGTGGAAGTGGGGCAGCATATCGAAAGAGGCCAGGCTCTGATGAGCATCGTATCGGACGACAAATGGGTAGTTGCCAATTTCAAAGAAACCCAGCTTAGCAAAATGCGTCCGGGTCAAAAAGCCGAGATCAAAATCGATGCTTATCCAAACGCCCATATTACAGGCAAAGTTGATTCAATCTCACCAGCATCCGGTGCGCAGTTTGCCCTCCTGCCCCCGGACAATGCCACCGGCAATTTCACGAAAGTCGTACAACGCGTGCAAGTGAAGATTGTGCTCGATCCGGAATCCATAAAGGGCTACGAAGATTTATTGGCGCCCGGAATGTCCGTAGTTCCTACCGTTCATATTGCTGATTAAAATGTACTCCAAACACAAAATTATTTCAGCTGCACCGAATGTGGTTGCTAAGCTTGCGGCATCGGCAGTGGTGACTAGCTCACTTATTGCTGCATCATTAGCGGTGGCGCCTGCGTCTTTTGTTGCTCCCGCTTCGGCAGCCGTTGTGGATGCTGGCAAGGACAATCGCGATGCGGCCAGGGACTTGAAGAAACCATTGAAGACTGTGGTTCCGAACGCGGATCAAAAGCACCCACCCAAACACGTAATCGAATTGCGTGCCACACAATCGGTCAGAACCATAGGCAAAGAACCAGTTGAGAAGGTTCAAGTACCGCTGGAAAGAATCAAGATGGATGGCGCAGCAGAAAGCGACAACACCGGCGTCTTAGTCGAACATCCTCCCCTCGATTCCCTCATTCCACTGGAAGGTAATCTGAATCCATTTTCCATGGATGCCAGATATATCGAGCGGGTCAGCTTGAAAGACACACTCGAAGCGGCACTTGGACAAAACCTGGATATTGAAGAGGGTTTCGTTCGTTCTAAAATCGACCGTTACTCGTATTTATCAACGGCAACGGGCTTTCTTCCTAACCTCTCCGGTGGCTACACTCTATTCGGAATAAACGGCAGCATTCCAACGACACTCTTCGGTTCGACTCCGGCAACCAGTATAGGCAACCGAGTCGATGGCGGCAAAGCAAAGTTACCTTCCACTATTCAGCTTCTCAATGCCGGCTTTACTTACAATCTCTGGCAGGGTGGCAAGGTAGTTTTTGGAACGCTTCAACAAAGACACCGCTGGCGTGCATCTCGTGCAGCCTTGTCGGCGAATGTCAACGATACTCTATTAAGTGCAACGCGGCGTCACTACGATCTGTTGTTGCAAGAGGCTTTGCTCGCCATTAGAACTCGTGCTGTCGCCATATCAGTCGAACAAGTGCGCCTCAATCAAGCCCAGGAAAAAGCAGGCACCGCCACTGGTTTGGATGTGCTTCAATCACAAGCCCAGTTAGCCAGTGACGAGCAGAATTTGGTTGAACAGCAAAATCTCAGACGTCAGTCTGCCATCCAATTGGCTCATGTTTTGAACACAAGTTTTTCTCAAGATCTCGAATCGTGTGAAAAATACCTGCCGAAGAAACGCCTAATACCGCAAGCAATACCAATTGAAAAACTTTTGATAAGGGCGATTGATGCTCGCCCTGAGTTGAAGCAGTATGAGGAGTTAAGACTTGCGGCCAAGCGCGCGATTATCGTTGCCGCTGCGCCAATGCAACCGAATGTTGCCTTTGGCGGAACGATTTTTGGTGTTGGCGCGGGCGGCAATATCGATCCGATCTATGCCATCAATCTTGGTGTCAAATGGAATCTGGGCGGCATGGGAACCACCGATCTGGCAAACATGCAGAGAGCTCGCTGGGAAGCACGGCAAGCTGCCGTGCAAGCAAAAAAAACATTTTTGAACGTTTTTGACGAAGTTCGAACTTCCTATAACAACAGTCTCTCCTCCGACAAGAAAATCGATCGTGCCACGGTTCAGGTGCTGGCCGCTGAGGAAGAATTGCGCATCGCGAAAAAAAGAATGTCGGCAGGCATAGGTTTAAACATTGATGTCTTGAACGCTCAGCGAGACTTAACGCAAGCCAGCGTCAATAAGGCACGCGCCGTAGTGGAATTCAACGTTGCACAAGCGCAATTACTGCGAGACATCGGCGCAGTATCCGTAGACTCGCTCACAAGTGGACTGAAGATCTAAATTGCTCGACTGGGCTGATCTGAAGCTAAACTTTTGAAGCTGCCGAACAAGATTCACTAATCAACTGAACAACCGCATCTTCTTCTTGAATATGTGGGCCATGTTCGCAGTCATCCCACAAAATCAACTTGGCGCCATCAATATTTGCGGCAAGATTTTCTGAGTTTTTCACAGGCATGAGCCGATCTTCCTTGCCTGCAAGAATCGTGGTCGGCATCTTGAAAGCTGCAAGATACCCACTGCCGTCAAACCCTTTGAAGGCATTTGAATGACCAGCCAGAGCAATCGGTCGCGTAGGCAGGAGGTTCGACACTTCGTAAATGGCTTTGAATGTCGGCATGCAACGTTCAAAGGCATCGGGAGAATACATTAAACTAAATGTGGACATATAAATGTCCCACAGCGTTTTACCTTGTGGATTGGCTAGGGCAGCGGAAACCTCCTTATCCGGTTTTGCATAGAGAACGCCTCCAGCAGTAGACGAAATAAGAAAAAGTGATTTCACCAGCTCCTGATGATCGTGCGCATACTGCAAGGCAATGCAGCCACCCATACTGTATCCCAGCAAATGGTGCTGCTTAATATCCAAAGCTTTGATCACTTCATCCAAATCGTCAGCCATCAATTTGATTGTGTATTCTTCCGGATTCTCCGGAACGATACTAAGACCGGTGCCGCGGTTATCGTACGTAATTACCTTGAATGTTTGCGCCAATTTGTTGACGAAAGTTGCCGGCCAAATTCTTAGGCTGCCGCCATATCCCATCACCAAGACAAGACAATCGCCGGAATTCGGCGTGGACGTCATGCGGTAAAAGATGCCGCTTTCGGTCTTCTGCTCTACGATGACGGTATTGCTGAAATGTGCTGAATTGCTCATAGCCGCGAATAATACCAGAGCCTGGGACCCTTCTCAAGAAGGCTTGGAGAATGTTGTCTGTGAGACTAGTTATGTCTGAGATAATGTGCAAATGACTTACTATTGCACTGCAATATTCGCAAAAGGCGACCAGTCAGTTATTGACGCAGCCCGCCAGAAATGGAAAGGTTGCCTTGCTCGCCTGGTTGACAAGCCATTCCAGGGTATTGCTTTTGCAGATCCGGGTTCCGACTGCTGCTACCCGCTTGTTTTCAATTCTGAAAAACAAAAAGAATACGAGGGAGTTGCGGTTTCCATGAAGACCGAATTGGCACGGTGGAGTAAAAAGTTTCCCTCCATAATTTTCGTGTACATCGAGGCCGATCAAGTTGGCAGCATAAGTGATTTTGAAGGTTTTGCCGTGCGCAACGGCAACAAGCTTTGCTCACACCATGACAAAGATGCATTGCGAAAGCTCGTCGCATACCTCGATGTTGAACTGGCAGAAGGACAAACATTCGAACCGTTCACACGCGGATATTTTCACATCTGCAGAGAACATAAGCGACCCTAATCCGAACTTGATCCGGGATGATCTTCTTCCTCGCCGGGACCAGTCTGCGGCTGTTCGTTTGCATTACCAAAAGCCATCGCCGCCGCAAACTTGGCAATTTGATAAACAGGCGGCTTGCGCAAATTCGACATAGCAATCACCGCGGAATTTGTCTCTGGCAGGATCATTATCGAAGAGGCTACACCAGGAACGCCGCCATTCATCATTAAGGTAAGCTGGCCATTCAGCTGAGGGTTATTGGCTCTAGCCCAGCCAAACGCCCACTTGGACGGCTGCCCGGTGGTAAGCGGTGGCCGGTACTCCCACAAAACTTTATAGGCTTCAGGAGAAAGAATTTGCCTGTTGAGCAATCCAAGTACGTAGTTAATCAGATCGTATGAGTTGCTCCCCAACATACCTGCGGAAAATTGAACGGCGGGATTTTTGTATTCAATGGCGCGCAACGGGCCTTTGCCCATATTGTCGCCGTAGGCTTGCGCCACGCGACCGGTCGGCTGCAAAAGTGTTGTCGAGCCGGTGCTGCGCATGTTGAGAGGCGCACAAATAGTCGATTCAACAACTTGCAAATATGGTTGCTTGGTTACCTTTTCGATTACAGTACCCAGCAACCGATAACTGTAATTCGAATAAAGATATGCAGAGCCAGGCTGGGAAACAAGCGGAGTGTGGTCCAAAATATCGAGTTGATCCCGCCAAACAACTTCCTGTGAGATTTTGCTCGGCACTCCTGCGGTCATCGAGGCGAGCTGGCGTATTGTCAGAGATTTGTACTCCGGAGTAAGTCCATCAACGTATTTGGATAAGGGATCTTCAAGACCAACCAGTCCTTTGTCTACCAGTGAAAGAAGTGCTATTGCAGTAAAGGTTTTCGTCAGGGAGCCGAGACCAAATATGGTGTCATTGGTTGTTGGCTGCCGGGTTTCCAGATTTTGATATCCATAGGGTTTCTGAAAAACAACTTTGCCTGCTTTGATTATGGTGAGAGAATACCCCACCATATTTAGTGCCTGCATTCTGTCTTTGACCATGGCGTCAATTCTTTGCAGACGCAATTGCAAATCAGCATCCATGGCATTCTCAGGCGACATGCGACCAGCCGCCTCCATAGCAGGTCCAGGAGCTGAGGATTGATCGCCAGGCTTACTAAATTGAGCCGATGCTGGAGAAAATGCCAGCAGTAAAGACACCAGGAGTGGTGCCGCAAACTTTTTCGCTTTCACTGTTTCGTACCTGTCGTTGATTCCTTGCCACCACTTTCAGTTTCGGCCAGAGGTTTATCCTTGTACCAATTCGGCGTAAAGCTATAGCCAAATCCGGCATTCTTCGCACCCAATTCAGGGCGATAGGGATTTTGGCAGATATAAATCAAGTAGACGTTGAGGGAAAGAAAGATGGCAACAAACATAGTCATGATTGCCTGCGCAATAAAACTCTCCACAAAGAAGAAGTAGGTGAAAAGAACTATCATTGCACCACCGGATATTAAAACCGCCCAGAGCACAGGGGAAAGCCCGCCTTTTGCTGCCACCATTCTGTACTTTCTGGCCGCGGACAATTCTTCGATGTTGCCTAAAATAGTCGAGTAGCATTGCGACTCTTTGTCATTGGCAGGAACGTAGCGCGTGATTTCCTTCCACAGACCCTGGTACGCAGGTATGGTCGCTTCCTTTTCCAGGCCTTCTTCAACGCGAGCCCAATCCTGATCGATTACGGCAACTGCATAATCATAAATATGCTTGTGTATCTCATGACGCGCCGGCTGTTGAAATGTATTGGAGAGATGATAAATGTTGGTCAGCATATTTGCTTCCGAGACAGCCATTTGACTGGCCGCATCAACCTTACCTTGCGAGTTGACGACAATTAAACCGACCAAAATGGCATAGAGCGTTCCAACGACGGAAAGCAGGAAGCCTCCGACTTCATGACACGATTCGAGCTGTTGGCGTGAAAAACGCTTACGGCTCAGCCACAACCCGGCGATCGATAGCACAGTTGTGCTGCCCACGATTAAAATGCAATCTATAAATGCGGTCATGCAGCGAATACTACAGTCAAAACGCCTGGAATTTCAACGATTTCGATTTCCTGTTGTCAACGCGAGAATCTCTTTGAAAGTCTGATTATGGTATGTTTGGCACCTCATTTGCACAATTTCCCAATTACGCTCAGTGCAAACAAGTCGAAAATCAGAGGTGAAAACCGATGGATGTTTATTTGATAGATGGAACATACGAGCTCTTCCGTCACTATTTTGCGGTTCCTGGCGCAACCGATGAAAAAGGCAATGAAATAGGAGCTGTTAGGGGAGTCCTCGCTTCCATGATCTCGCTGCTTGAAAAAGGTGCGACACATCTGGGCGTAGCAACTGACCATGTAGTCGAGTCGTTTCGCAATGACCTCTATGCCGGCTACAAAACAGGAGAAGGGGTGCCGGAAGAGTTGATGTCACAGTTTCCCCTGCTTGAAGAAGCTCTCGGAGCAATGGGAATTTTGGTCTGGGCGATGATCGAGTTCGAAGCGGATGATGCTCTGGCTGCCGCGGCGGTCAAGGCCGCACAAGAAAAAGGTGTCGACAAAGTTATCATTTGCACACCCGACAAAGATCTCAGTCAATGCGTAGTCGCAGACAAGATCGTTCAGCTTGATAGAAGAAAAAACGAGATTAGAAACGCCGAGGGTGTTGTCACTAAATTCGGTATCAAACCGGAATCAATTCCTGATTACTTGGCACTGGTCGGAGATACATCGGACGGATACCCAGGCTTGCCTGGATGGGGAGCAAAAGGTGCGGCTTCAGTCCTGTCTGTCTATCCGCACCTCGAGGATATACCGAGGGACGCAAAATCATGGCATTCCTCCATTAGAGGCAGCGCAAAATTAGCCGACACACTCTTCACGTCATGGGACGACGCAATCCTCTTCAGGCAATTGGCTACATTAAGAACTGACGTCCCAGTTTTTGACCATATAGATGAATTGCACTGGAAAGGACCGACCCCGGCGTTCGAAGCGCTGTGCACACGCCTGAAATCACCGAATCTCTTCAAGAAAACCAATGCGGTGCCGAGAAGTTTTTAACTATCAATTGTTCTGAAACCAACTTCCAGATATTTTTTTACCTGACTGCATATTTTTTCGAGCTGGCTCAGTTAATGCCGGCCGCTAAGGTTCCCCCAGTTCGCCAAAGTAACGGAATAATACAGCTTGGAACTATGCACCAAGTGGTCAGTCTTAACTCGCAGACCGAACAGCGAAGCGGCTGCGCCGCCCGTCGGTTACTAGATTGAGAAATTACAACTCCCGTGCGGGATTAGGAGTAGATTTATGACAACCATTATTACACCCCAAGCGCCGCCCACCACTACTACAGTCGAAACAGACAGCTCCGGTAGTGCAATCGTCGGCACAATTCTCGGTATCGCACTTGTTGCAGCAATCGGCTACGGAATCTTCGCTATGAGCAATGGTTCTTCTACAGTGATCGAACGCAACACTGACACCACAACTAATACCACCAGCACAATTCCGGTTGAAAAGCCTGTTCTGGTTCCGACACCAGCTCCGGCACCAGCTCCAGCCCCTGCTGAAGCACCGGCCGCACCGGCAGCACCGGCAGCTGAGTAATTAGACTAGCAAGCTAATGAGCATAAGTATTCGAGACTGTTGTTTGCATTACGCAAACAATAAGTCCGGACAACCAGAGAACGATGATTGCCCTCGTTAGCAGTCATCGTTCTTCTTTTAGTAAAAAACATTATGCCAGAACTTTTGGAGACCCTTTCATGGTGCGTCCCCAATCAATGCTGTGCGAACCATCGGAATGTTGCTGCCAAACAATTTTTCTGACTGGAGTATTTTGAATATGGTGGTATAAAAGTCCGACTCGATCGTAAAAACCACGAGTGTGAAAGGTATTTGGGAAATCGAGTGAAACAATATCCAGATGGTGGCAAAATTCATGACACAGAGTGCTCAGCAGGACACCATATGATGTCGGTTTTTTTTGAATAGCAGTGCGCATCCAAAGCCGTATACGCAAAGTCTCCGGATCGTAGTCTCCAAACGTTTCATAGACCCAATCCTTCCCCTCATCACGCGGACGGACATTGAGGATCTTTATTGTGGGCTTTTCCACACCATATGCCAAACTGAGTTCATCAATGAGTAATTTACAGACTGACTGAACTTCCTTTTTGTCGTCACTGGCAAGCGCATCTTTCAGACGCAGCGCATAAGTTCGAAACGGCTCGCAAGGTGGGAGCTGGATCGTCTTCAACGCATCACTGCGATTGTACTCTTCTTTTTCCAATGGCTTCCGGGGCGGCTTTTCCGTATTCATGCCGATGATTGTATCGCAGAACGGTTTCAGGGTTTCCCCCATTTTCTCAGCGACAAGATTTTAGGAAAATGACCGCAGAACTGCGATTATTGCCACTCAACGGCAATTTGCTTTTCGGATTTCATTTACTAACAAATTGATAATCTAGCCTTGCACACTGTCAAACAGGGTGTAGTTGGAGTTTTACTATGAAAATCCTTGCATTGCGCACCGCTGCCATAAAAGCAGCAGCGAGTGCATTCATGATACTTGCATTCACTTTTGCGCTCACTGTCGCATCGCCACCAAGCTGGGCGCAGTACACAGCCGGTCATGCACTGGAAAGCAAATCAAGCTGCCATGCTCAGAAAACTCCCCCTCTTCAGGGTGCCTCCGGAGAAAGGATTACAACGCCACACGCCAACAACGCCTGCGGTGGACCAATTGGGCAGCAATGGGACGATTCGACTGTAATTAACGGGTTGAATGGAGCGGGCACCGTTCGGGTCAACATGCTTGCGAATTTAGAAGCCCTCTTAAATATAGGTGCCAATTGCGCGGAGATCATTGCAGTAATCTGGGGTTTGGTATTGCTATACATTGCTTTCCAATCATGGCGAGCGAAAAGCTGGTACAAAATTTTCACTGCCGCCTTGCTTATGAAATTCGGACTTTCAATTCCAGAATGCGTCAACTGGATGGTCGCCACCGCTCGTGATGCCAATTTGTTCTCATGAACGCGTCGAAGGAAGCGTATTGCAGTAAATGGATCATTAACCCAGCAATCGATCTTCTCTTTTGCTGCGGAGGTGCAGTTTGGATTCTCTTTGCTGTTCACTATCTTGTTGTGGGACCGAACTCCACAAACATGACAGCGCAATTGTTATTGACCATTGCTGCACTCGGCACAATATTTTTCAGCGAGACTCACACAATTGCAAGCATGGTGCGTCTCTACGGCGAAAAACGATTTGAATCAGGTTTTACACTCTATACTCGCGTCATTCCACTTTGCCTGTCTCCACTATGCCTGGTGGCTTGCACTAATAGCCAGGTGCCGCCCCTCCTTGCAAAAGTTTATTTGCTGATCGTATCGCAGCACTTCACGAAGCAGACGTACGGCATAGTGCTCCTCTATTGTTTGAAACGCAAATTTCAAATGGATGCATGGGACAAACACCTACTTGCCGGTCTTATGCAAGCAACAATGGTTTTCGCAATTGTCAGACAACTCACTTATCGAAGTTGGAGCGGAGAGCAATTTCTCGGGCAAAAAATTCCGTTTTGGGGTCCGCTCCCCGAGTGGATTTTCTTTCTGTGCGCGTTCTGGCTCACAACTGCAGCCATTCTCTTTTGCTCGCGGATGCTTTTAAGATTCTACACAAAAAGAGAATCGTTTCCCCTTCCTGCCACAATCCTCACTGCAACAGGCGTTGCTATTTTTGTTGTCGGCTCTGATCTGTCAGGCACTCTTTGGACATACGTGCCTGCGTTTTTCCATGGCAGCCAATATTTAACGGTCACCACTTCTGTATATCTGAAAGATCAAGGCATACGAAGCAGCTCTGCATCCACAAGTTCATTGTTACTGGAAAAAGGCGCTTTGAAGTATTTCGGTTTTCTTCTGCTTGCCGGCATTGCGGTTTTCGCAGGCATTCCTCACATACTGCAGCAATTTCGCTTCGATTACGCGATGGCCCTTACGGCAGTTTTCACCACGGTGCAATTTCATCATGTGTTAGTCGACCATGCCATCTGGCGAATGAAAAACAAAGACACTCGCGATTTGCTGATCGCATAGCGATGATGATTTAGCTTCAATCAGTTTTGCCGCGGTTTCTGATAGTCTTTTACGGTCAAAAGCGGAGACAGGGCAATGTCACAGCAAGCAGAGCAAGAAAAACCCTTGAAGGTGGAGTTGGTTGAAGAAAGATTTTTCTTCGTCAGGCACGGGCAAACCGATGCCAATTTAGCGGAACTTGCTGCAGGCGCCGGTTGGGACATTGAGCTCAATGCCACAGGTCTTGCTCAGGCACGGGCTCTTGCTGAAAGCAACGCTATTGAGCACCTGGCAATGGTGAAAACGATTTGCGTCAGTCCTATGATTCGTGCGCGGCAAACCGCAGAAATCATCAACGAAGTAATTAAGGCTCCTGTGGTGGTCATCGAAGAACTGAAAGAGTGGTATTTGGGCGAATGGGAACGCCGCTCATGGCACGAGCTGGATTTCAGAATCGGTAATCCGCCCGGTGGTGAAAACAACGAAGAATTTGCCGAGCGCGTTGGGAAGGGTCTGACACTGGCGCTCACCCATCCCGGTCCAGTTCTCATCGTCGCCCACGGCGGCGTTTGGCACCGAGTGGCCCGCCATTTGATGCTGCCATATGGCGAAATCGACAATTGCCAGCTAAAGCATTTGCACAGACCTCACAAAGACGAAGCTTGGAATTTGCTCTAAACCCGAATGCTCGGGCAAAACCGGCAAAGCCCGGTATGGTGCAGCCCATGGTATTTCTACCATGGACGATAGGTGTGGCCGATCATATACTTCAGCAAAATAGCCCCTTAAAGCTACTTATATATCCAAATACGCGGGTCGCGTCCGTAGAGGCACGTCTTCAGTGGTAGCCAGTGCAAATTTCAATGTCTCAGACAGCTCCGTCACAGCGACGGAGAATTTGGCTGCAGCCTCGGCCACGGCAGCGTTTCAGGGAGATTTCCAGACCACTCCCATTGCCAGAGCCACGACATTCGACAGCATGCCCGCTTCGCTCTTTATCCGCCCTATAGACGCTCCGCCCCCGCCGGCCGGCATCGATGCAGCTTCATGGGCGCAAGTCAGCGAGATGGTTGCGGGCAACAAAGACGTCAAATTCGTAACTGCAGCAAGCGGTCAGGTCCCCGACTATATCCTGGGCAATGACGGCAAATTGGTTAAAAATCCCGCCAAAACCACGCCTTCACCGGATGGTTCCGTGACCATAGGGGTCGAAAATAGCCAGGGTCTAGAGGCAGCTAAAAAGGTCGCCCAGCAATTGCAGGTAGCAGCGGTCCAAGAAAAGATTTTTTACTGGCAGAAGGCTAATCCAGGCGCCACTGGCATTCCCGAGTTTCTCAAAGGCATGCTCCACACTGCTCAAACGGCAGATGTGGATGTCCCAGCGCCGGCTGCCCAAAATCGAGTGCAAATGCCGCAAATCCAGGCAGAACAACCAGTTGCGCAACCTGCAAATCAGGAAATGCCCCGTCAGATTGCCAGCCCGGGCGGTGGCGGCGGTGGCGGCGGTGGCGGCGGCGGCGGTGGCGGCGGCGGCGGCGGCGGTGGCGGCGAACGCCTGGGCAACAGCAATATCGGTTCTGCACCATCCGGCGGATATCGCAGCGGCAGCCTGGACAATACCGGCGGTCCGATCGACCGTACTCCAATGCCCGCACCGGTTGAAGGCGACCTGGCCATCAAAGGGCCTCCGTCCTGCACAGCCGATCAAATCCAGGAATTTCTTGCCAGCAAAGGTTCTCCAGCCGCCAAAGAGCCGGGTTTCTCACAAGCGCTCTATGATGCCTGCACCAACCGCGGCATAGATCCGGCAGTCGCGGTCGGCTTCTTCCTGCAAGAGTCAACTTTAGGCAAGCATGGTCGTGCCACCAACAACCACAGCTTGGGCAACATCAAAGGAAGCGCACCAGAATCAGGCGGCACAGACGGCACATTCCGCAAGTACGAAACTTGGGCAGAGGGTGCAAGAGACTGGGCGCGTCTAATAGACGAAGCGTACGTTCAAAAACGTGGACTGTCCACGCTCTCTCAAGTCATCAGTGTCTATGCACCGGGCAGCGACAATAACAACGAATCGCGCTATGTCGCAACCGTAAAAGGCGTGGTCGAGAACTTCAAACAGCAAAATGGCGGAACCTCAGTCGCGTAGGCAGCCGAACGAATTCCGGTCAGGCCCATAAGATAGGTCCGTCGAAGGATAATTAGCAGGTTGTTAAGAACTGCTAATTGGCAACGTCGTCGTGATACGTTGTAAAGACTGTCTCTTTGCCTTTTCAACAACCCTTTTTACCGGTGGTTTTACTAACCTTCGGCGACGGATCTCACATCAATGAATCACTCAGAAACAAATCAGGCAACGGCTTCTTCGCAAAATGCCCAAGACAAAAAAGATCTCGCCACAGGCGAATTTGTGTATGAGTTCTTCCAACCGACTTTCGAATCATCATCACTGGATTACCAATTCACCTCAGGTGTAAGCGACAGAGCTTTTGCCGGAGCGCTGACACAAGAATCAGCGGTTGCAGAGGCAATTGAACCAACTGTTGCAGCCGCTGCCGCACCCGATATGCAACCAGCGACAGAGCCACCGAAAATAGCTCGCAGTGTCGAAAAGGAACTGCAGGCGCAAGATGACTCTGGCGCCACAATTTCCTATGGTCGCTGGAATATCATGCCGCACCGTATACGGTATTGCGACAGAAGCGTTGCTGAATTTGAATACGATGAAACGGAACGCCTGATAAGAGTCAAAGACAGAGATGGCACGCAGTGGGTTCGCACCACTCAGCCTGACCACCGCAATATCGCCACCTGGAAATCAGCCGACGATCAAATATGCGAGATGTCCATGGTTGTGATTCCTGATGGAACCTATCAATGCACCAGCGCAGCCGGTGTCATCCAAACATGCACTCTTACAGGGCGAATCGTTGTCTGGACTCCATTCACGGATGGTTTTGATTTGAAGCGCACCCTGTTTGCAATTTTTCGCCGCGTCGATGCAAATCAAGACTCCGGACTTAGCAAAGAAGAACTCCAACAGGCATCACGTCAAATATGGCAGGACTCAGATGCAATTCAACTAATAACTATGTTGCAAACCCACTACGACGCAATTTGCTCGGCAAGAAAGCATGCTCTGTGCCGTCAAGGTTCCGGTATCACCATCGACGACATTCTTGCTTTCGATGAAGCCACACTTATCGAACAGGAATCACGCTGCTCTGCACCACCGCATGTAGTGACGGAAGTAAAAGCGCTATTTGACGAGCTGAGCACATCCGGCGAAAAGGTAGTCACAATTCATCAAGTGCGCATCGCCTACGATAAGCGGCACGAAAGAGATTCGGTCTCACGCACCATATTGAAGACCCTTTATGAGGAGCTTGTGCGATCATGCGACTCGCACTCGCCAGGCAATACGTTTGCGTCCAGAGCAAATAACCTGACCAGAAGCGACCTCGTTCAAGCATATAAAGATGGATATAAACGTGAGATCGCAGGACGGATTAAAATCGCCGGCTGGGGATCAGACGAATGCTGGCAGCCGGGAGAAACGTCCACACGAACTTTGTATCTTGACCCGGACAAACCACTGGAGAGCATTGTTCCGCAGGCATTCCGGCATTCTAAGCCCGATCCGGCTACTGCCATTTTCAGAACTGTCGCAGAGGCGCTTGCCACTCAGTGCCCGCACTTGATCGTGCGCATGATTACTCCAAGCAGCGACGGCAGATTCAATGTTTCTTTTCCAGGCTTTGAGAAGAAGACAATTACCGTGGCTGCACCAAATCAAAACGCATTGGCTGTTTATCAACATGGTGGCAAATTCGGCTTCTGGATGTCCGTCCTCGAAGAAGCCTACAAGCAATATGAGTCTTCATACAACAGTAAAGCAGATCGCGATCACATCGATTCGCTTGAGCGAATTTTCCGATTATTGCTGGGGCAAACTGGAAAGTGGATGGAAGTAAAAGACGTGCAACTTTCGGAATTGGGCATATCCCTGCGCGATGCATTCAAGCAGCGACGCGTAATGATTTCAGTTGGTGTGCAAAACATCCCTCGCGTCGCCGGACATAAGTTTATCTCCCGCAGCGCAGTTTGCGGCATTCTCGGTTTTGATTACAAAGGCGGGCGCCTATCATTAAGCGATCCGCTCAAAGACAATGGAGTTTACAGTCACGGCGATCCCCTCAGCCACTCACACGATGGCTCGCATATTGTCTCTCTGAGCTCCTTTGCGGCTGCATTCGACAAGGTTTATGTGGAAGATTGGCAGCCGACTGAGGACATGTTTCAAAAGTAGCCCGCCAATTCCACGAAAATGACACGAACTTGGGATACTGTAAAAGCGTCCCTGCAGCTTTTAACACAAATTTCTCTCCTCTGGAGGGCATATGGGCGCGCAACAAACCGACAGCTCTGTCGTTAGAGATGCAGATCGCATCACAACAGCCTATAACACAGGCGTCAGCGTTAATTGCGTCTTCGATACCATGAGCAGACAGCAGCAGATGGCTGTATACAGAGAACTCAACAGCCGTCACGAAAGTAGTCCCAATGACACGTCAGTACCCGCATTCGGCATCAGCTTCAACAGTGACGGTGCCGACCTGATCAGAAAGGACGGCAAACCGGACAACGGTACAAGCTGCAAGCCTGAAGCCAAAGAAGTAAAGCCGGTTTTGCCGCGAGTCACCTTCAGCGAAGTTCGACCTTCGGATACCAGCGATCGTTACGCGCATCCGGAAAAAGAAGCCGCAAAAATCGAGAATACGGCTTTACTGGCTTTGCGCGGCGACGAGCAAGCAAAACTCGAGCTGCGTGTGCAAATGACGGATCTGATGGGTAGACCACAAGAGTATAGAGACAGTGTGATTGCCAGAATGAAAGAAGATGGTTCCTTTACTAACATCGGCAGCGACAGTCCTCACGTCGTTGTGACAACAGACAAGGATGGCAACCCGGTAATAGAGTTCAGTAAGAGACTCGGGTTGGACAAAATGACGATTCCTCTCAATCAGACCATCGAACAACAAGTCAGTGCTGCACAGGAAAACTATTTAAAAGGGCTCGGATTAGCAGTAGGCGGACTTGGCAAGTTTACTCCAACCGCCACCATGGAAGCTGTTGAGATCTTCAATGGCAAAGAGCCGAAAAACCTCACTTGGTTCATGCTCTACAACAAACAGCACGGCAAACCTGCAATCGACCCGGCAGCCTTTTCTCATTAGCTCAAGCACGCCCCAGATTGAGCTTTAGCGGTACTCTCTGCGAAAGTCGCTTAACTAGACAAGAGATTCGCTATAATTTCCTTGTTTCTCATAAGACTCGGAAAAGATGCCAAAACTGCTTGTTGTGGAAGATGACGAAGAACTGCTGCGTCATATCGACGCGTGGCTCTCATCGGAGAAATATCTGGTCGAGACAGCTCAGAGCGGCGAAGACGCTTTGCAGATGTTGAACAGTTTCAACTTCGACGTGATCGTGTTGGACTGGAATTTGGGCGGCATGTCCGGGCTGGAAGTCTGCCAGAAGTTCAGAAAGTCGGGCGGTACGACGCCGATAATTTTTCTTACCGGTGAATCAGACATCAATCACAAAGAACTTGGCCTTAACTCAGGAGCCGATGATTATTTAACCAAGCCGTTTGACGAACGCGAGCTATCGGCAAGGGTGAAGAGTTTACTCAGACGCGCTTCGGGACTGGTTTCCAACGATCTAACAGTCAAAGGCGTTACACTGGATATTATTTCCAGAACGGCCACTTCCGGCGATCAAAAAGCAAGACTCTCACCGAGGGAAACTTCTTTGCTCGAGTATTTGATGCGCCACCCTAATCGCTTTTATTCATCAAAAGCGCTTTTGGACAGCGTGTGGCCGCTTGACAGCGAAGTGTCCGAAGAAACCGTGCGCACCTGCATGAAGACACTCAGGCACAAACTTTCTGAAATAGGGCTGGGAGAGCTGGTTAAAACCGTTCTCCGGCAGGGCTATTGCATCGAGACCGAGTAGAGCCGTGTTTTGCCGGCTGAATATCACCACCAAAGGTTTGATTCTGGTATTGGTGCCGGTCATCCTGGAAATCATCATGGCTTTATGTCTGGCGATGATGATATCGGAGACATTTGCAAAATTGACCAGGGTTCAGCATTCAGCTGATGCGCTCTCGGCTCTGACCAATCACAGAACAAAAATTTGGATCGCGATTTGCCGAGTGCTAAATCCCAATGAGACAGATCCAAGTAAAAGGCTGCGCGCGCTGGACGAAGTTGATGCACATACTACCCCAGCGCTTATGATTGACTCTCGTGACTATCCGGAATTACTGCAATTTCGCGACGACGTTGAATCGCTTCATGCCCATGTGCATTCGATTTTGACAAAGCACAGAGAAAAATTGGCGAATTCTCCGTCCACTGCATTCCGAACCGACATTTCTACCCATGAGCTGATGCCCGTAATTCTTGAAGGACAGGCACTTGCAGACAATGCCTTTTATATAGAGAAGATTCTTGGTTCTGTTCAGCCACAGGAAATTGCGAAATTCCAAAATCAATTTTACTGCTGGCTGATATTCGCTCTTTTTTCCAGTTATCTGATTTGCTTCCTTCTTATTCGCGCTTTCTCAAACGACATCGTCAGACGCATTGAAAATATAGATAGAAATGCAAAGAAAATCTCCTACGGTCAAGCACTGGCAGATGTCCAAGCAGGCTCGGACGAAATCGCGGATCTGGATCAGACAGTGTTTGCGGCAGGGCAAGAACTTGAAGAACTAAGGCTGCGCGAGCTGGCAATATTAGACAACGCCACGGATGTTCTATGCTCTGCAGACATCAATCTCAGATTGCTGACGGTTGGCAAAGCTGCAACAAGAAACTGGGGTTATGAACTCGACGAATTAACCGGCAGATCTATTTTGTCCCTGCTATCTGAAGATTGCATCGATTCAACGCGCTCTGAGTTTACGGCAATTGCCACTGACAAAACGGAAGGGCAAATCGAAAACACAATAAAATGTAGTGACGGTTCACTGAAAACCTTTTTGTGGAAAGTTACCTGGTTGCAATCGGATCAAAGTTTTTACTGCGTGGCGCATGATGTTACTCAGATTCGAGCCATGGAAAAGCTCAAGCAAGACTTCCTTGCCATGGTTAGTCATGACTTGCGGACACCGCTCAATTCAGTCTCTATCGGTCTTTCCATGCTTGCAGAAAACCGCCTTGGAGATTTGCCGTCGGGTGTGCAATCACAACTCGTAAAGTCTCGCAAGAGTATGGAAAGACTTTCACACTTGGTGCACGACCTTCTTGAGTTGGAAAAATTCGGCTCCGGAAAGATCGCTTTAAATAAAGAGATGGCCAGCGCTGCAGAAATATGCGGCTATGTAAAGGAGTCCATGGATGTGCTTGCGGAAAAGGGCAAGGTCACACTCATCGGTCCGGCAAATGATGCTGCCGTGTTTGTTGATGTAAAACGAATCACGCAAGTTCTTATAAATATTGTTTCTAATGCTATTAAGTTTTCTCCCCAAGAATCAAACATTGTTTTTGACGTGAAAGAAGTCGGTGATTGCGCAGAAATCGGGATCAAAGACTCCGGTCCAGGCATTGCTCCCGAACATCAATCAGCAATCTTCAATCGTTTTGAGCAAGCCAATATAGCCGCCAAAAGTTCGATGAAAAGCACCGGACTGGGATTGGCAATTGCGCAGGTGATTGTGCTCGAACACCAGGGAAGCATCGGTGTCGAAAGCGAACTTGGTGAAGGCAGCAGGTTCTGGATTAGAGTGCCCAGACTTATCGATGACGAGGAGGCGCCGTGAGAAGTTTAAAACTCAAGTGGCGCGGACCGCTGTTGATCGCATTTCCCCTGCTGTGCCAGGCACTGTTCCTGGTGGCAGTTATAGCCATGCTATCCCAGGTTCAAGTGTCGCTGGAGAAAACTGCGCACATGAGAGAAATCTTGCTGCGTCTTAATCATACCTGCACGCGCTTCTGCGATAGCTTGATGTTCGAAACGGAAAAATTTCGAGATCCAAGCGCAGCTTCTGCGCAAGCCGGCATTATAAGAGACATGGACAGCCTGCTTAAGAGTCTTCCCGAAGAGCAGACGGCAGGAATGAGGAAGACAATGCTGGCAGTCAATAACGTTATTTATCTGAGCGCCACTTTGATGTCTCGGCCGGGCTACGATAAAAGAGTGGCAAGAGCAGAGATATTCAATCGACTGTTTGTCAGTCTGCCTGAGTTTTTGACTGAGATAAAAAAGGTAATTGAGATCAACGATAAGTTGAGGATGGAGGAAATCGAACGTTGCGTGCAGATTAAAAACAGTTTGTTGAATCTGATCACAACGACGATTTATGCGTCGATTACTATCGCTGTTGTGCTTTTCTTCATTTTCACCATCAGCATCAAGCGCCCTATTCAACACATCGCCAAGAATAGCTTTCTACTTTCAAAAAGAAAACCGCTTCTTGCGGCCCTTCAAGGAGATGATGAGTTAAGCAGATTAGATAGGAGTCTTCACCAAACTCTTGATGCGGTTTTGGTTGGCACAGAAAGAGAGTTTGCACTCATCAATAATGTAGCCGACCTGGTCTGCTCCCTAAATCAAGAGGGCGTTTTTATCGAATCGAATGCAGCTGCTGTCAAAGTGCTTGGCATATCCAGCCTGGAGTTGAAAGGAAAGTCAATTGCAGATGTTGTCATTCCCCATCAATCGCTGCTTGCCGAAGAGTATCTTCGCAAGGCCACTATGCCGGGCGAAGTCAGTAATTTTGAATTGCAACTGCAAACTGCCGGCGGCGAAGTTTTAGAGACACAATGGTCGGCAACATGGTCGCCGCTGCGAAAGCTTTTCTTCTGTGTCGTTCGAGATATTACTAAAGAAAAAGCTCTGGCTAGAATGAAGCAAGACTTCGTGGACATGGTCAGCCACGACTTACGAAGCCCGCTTACATCACTCGGGATCACGCTCGAGATGATAGAAAAGGGCGCGCTTGGTGAACTCAATCCTTTAGCAATGAAGGAAGTGCAAGCGACAAGCAAAAATGTCCACACCTTGATCACTTTTATCAACGATTTGCTCGACTTTCAAAAACTCGATGAAGGAAGAGTGCATCTGGATAAGTCATATTGCAGCACGCACAACATAGTAAAAGATGCCATTGCACTGACTCAAGATGTTGCTGATTCGAGAAAGATAACAATTCACTACGAGCCTTTAGACTTTGAAGTCTACTGCGACCAGACGAAAATGACACAGGCAATGCTCAATCTGCTTTCCAACGCAATTAAATTCAGTCCGTCCGAGGATAAGGTTTCAATCAACATAAAAATTGAAGACAAACAGGAAGTCAGCTTTGTTCGCATCGAAGTCTCGGACAATGGCCCGGGAATTCCCGATGATTTGAAACAGCGCATTTTTGAACCGTTCGAACAAGCACCGTTGCACAAGAATCAAGGCACCGGACTTGGTTTGGCTATTTGCAAAATGGTTGTCGAAAGCCATGGTGGTGCAATTGGAGTAAGAGACAAAGAGGACGGAGGAAGTCTATTCTGGTTCACTATTCCAACATCTGATGCCGAGCCGGTCAAGGCTGATAACCAATCTGCAGACGGGCGACTCTTTCTAGACTGATCGGGTAGATTTTCACGGATGAATGCATTGTCCATCGCAATCGATGCTCTTGTGATTTTCGGCTATTTTGCCGCCGTGCTTTTTGTCGGACTCAAATTTGCAAAGAAAGAAAACAGCCTCGAGTCATTTGTTCTGGGGGGGCGATCTATCCCATGGTGGGCTGTGCTTGCTTCGATCATCGCGGCCGAAACCAGCGCGGCGACATTTTTAGGAACTCCTGGTGAAGGCTACAAACTAGCTAACTACACCTACCTGCAGCTCGTGTTTGGAACAATACTCGGACGTGTCATTGTCGCCTTTCTGTTCATCAGACCATTCTTCGAGCACAAAGTTTTTTCCATCTACGAATTCTTGCAGTGGCGATTTGGAGAAAAAACCCGCAAGGCGGCTTCTGCAATTTTCTTACTGACCAGAACCCTGGCTTCCGGTGCGCGTCTTTACGTAGCGGCAATTGTTCTGGCTGTGGGCTTCGAAATCTTCACCGGTACACACCCGAGCAACATAGAGCAACTGGGCATCTACATCGGATCCATTGTCTTTATCACCGTAGTCACTGCAATTTATACATCTGTGGGCGGCATCAAAGCCGTCATTTGGACAGATTGCATTCAATCATCGGTCATGCTAGCCGGAGCCATTGGAGCAATTTTCGTTCTGCTGGCTCAAATTTCTCAAACAGGTGGCACTGACAAATTAACTCATTTGATCATCAGCGGCAAACTGACAATGTTTGTCAGCGGCACCATATCCGGTGAGTCGTTTTCAAGCAATGCACTGAGAATTCTCACTTCCGAGTACACAATTTGGGCTGCCATTTTCGGCATGACATTCACAACACTGGCTACACATGGGACAGATCAAGACATGGTCCAACGCATGCTTACTGCCAAGGATTACCGCAAAAGTCAATTGTCCCTGGTGCTTTCCGGACTGGCCGATCTGCCGATTGGATTTATCTTTCTGACGATCGGCATTTTGTTGAGTGTTTATTACCAGAGCAATCCTGATCCGGCGTTGCCCACAAAAACCAATGAAGTTTTTGCATATTTCATCCTCAACCATTTGCCCGCCGGTCTGCGTGGTCTTT
>PNKB01000091.1 GCA_013997645.1 Cyanobacteria bacterium PR.3.49 | reverse complement strand
ACTCAAAGGAAAATCAATCGAGCCTAAGTTGTCGAAATTGAATTCTTGAGGCTTTTCCATTTGAGCGACACCGGCTGCAGAAGCGCTGCGCATCTGTTCTCTTTGTATTTTTTGATCTTTAACGGATTTATCCGCGACGGCAATCATTTCATTGAGACGCGAATTCGTTTTGCTGATGATTTCGGACACGGCTTCGAGATCCATCGGCGTTGCGAATGTGTAGCGCGTCCTGAGCCTTGTATTGACCCCGTGACCATCCACAGAAGCAATCATCTCGATTGTGCGCGGATAAATCTGACTGAGCTTTCTGCCCAGCGGGTCAGCTATATATTGAAGAGAGCATTTGACTGTCCGGCTGTCATCGTCGACCGAGTCCACAAGCCAGGCAGCACGGCGCTTGTCCAGGGCCTTAATATCCAGGCCATTGGTTGCTTCCTTAAGACAGTCCCAGGCAACAGGCAAAGAGACAGGCATCTCGATAGCTTGCTGCGAGAGTTTGATGACATCGTCGGTGTAAGCAGTCGATTTCACAGCTTCCATCTCTTCCAGTTTTTCTTTGGTCACTTTGAATTCCGCGCCTTTAAAAATAAACGGCATGGAAAACAATAAAATTGCGTAGCTGATGAAAAAGCATGTCGCCTGACCGGATACATGGGGCAGAAAGGCGAGTGTCGGCATTTGGATGTGAGTAGCCGCGAAGTTGATGACGGCGATCACAGCCAGTGCTCCCGCGTAGAACAAAAGGTTGCTTTTGATTTGGGCGCCAAGGGATTCCTTTTTAGTAATTTTCTTTGGATTTTTCATGGCGGAGGACCTGTCAAGAACATTGCAACCATCATAAGCCAGGCTTTTTTCAGCGCCTGTCTTGCATACAAAATTCTTAAACATCGCTAATGTCTTGCCCGGGCAAAGTTTTGGGCAAGCGCAACTTTTTGAGGCGGAAAGTGTATTTGCAATAGTGCGAATTTCGTTGTGCAGTATTCAGGAGATGTTTATGACAAACTACGCAGCCCCAACTGCTATTGCAGCCGCATTGGCAGTTTTGACAATGGTTATAGGAAGTCCGGCAGAAGCGCGCCGAGCCTTCGCGCGTGGAGCTAACGGCTCGATAGGTGCATTCGCTAACAGCGGTCAATACGGATCTAGAGCCGGAGCAAGAGCCCTTGGCGCAAACGCCGGATTTGGATTTCGCGGTGGAGCCTATCAAGGACCAAACGGCAGCACGCTGCAAACCGCTCAGGGAGGCGCTTATAGAAGAGGTGTAGGCGGATTCAGGAAAAAACAATTCGAAGCGACCGGGGCCAATGGCGGCAATGCCAATGGCTATATGAATCACACATACAATGCACAGACCGGCACCGGTGCAAGAAACAGCGGTGTCAATTACACCAATCCGCAAGGACAATCCTATGGTTATGATGGCTCAACCACCTACACCAAAGGTCAGGGTGGAACAACCACCATTGATACGAAAAACAAAAACGACTATTCGATCGATTGGCAAAAAGGGGAGAAGCCGGTGGTAACACAGACCAACACAAGTGCACAGTAAAGTCTCGTGCGCGTACAAAAAGCAAGAAACACAAGAGCAAAACAAGTGGGGCATCAGATATGGTGCCTCACTCCTTCTAAAGATAACCTCGCGAAGCATTCAGACAACTTTCGAACAAGGAAGATTCAGTTTGAAACGCCGTCTCGGCCGCCTTTACGCTTTCTCTAAAAGGATCAAGAAGTTCAGATACGGTTTTTTCCGCGTCTGCTCTGCGCGAGCGAAATTCATCATCGCTTTCGCCAAATCGCCTTGCCGATGGAATAAAAGAATGAGTTAGAGATTCCGCTCTGGCCAGTGCTTGACGCGCCTGTTCCAGCTTTTCTGCAGCTCTGCTTTTTCGGTTTTCGGATTCGCTTAAAAATGACGCGCGGTGAAAAATATTGCCCGCCAGAATTTCCGAAGCGGGCGGAGTTTCTTTCTGAACAAAAACGGGTCGAGGCAATCGGCTGGAAAGTGCCCTCAATTCCTGATCTGCAATCGGCTTGGACACAGGCAATTCGGCAGCATCGCTGTCTTTTCTTCCGGAAGTTTGCGGTGGTGCACTTGCTTTGGCCGGCTGGGAAGCGAGCGGCCGAGTTCTGGAATGATTAGCGTCGTTTTCATCAGGAGTGCGTCCATGGCGAATCAGCATCATGCGGCAATAGCCGGAAAAGGAACTATATGGTGCCAGCTTGTAACAGCGCTCGTATTCTTCCAGAGCGGCATTTACTTTGCTCGTTTGCATGAGCGAGTTGGCTAAATAATAGTGAGCTAACGCCACGTCTTTGAATTCACCATGAACAGCCTTCAAAAGATATGCTTGCGCGCCGGCGTAGTTTTTCTTTTCGTAAAGCGCTATCCCCTGGGACAGAGGGGATTGAGGCTCGGGATTGGCGGCAAGACAGCAGTGAAAAGTTAGGCTCAAGCAAAGCAAGAGAGCAGCAATGGAAATTGAAGCCTGTCTTCTTTGCTTCATTCGCCAAATTCAATTTGTCTTGAAACCAACGGGTTTTTAAACTGTGCCGTCTGAATATCAGCAACCGCAAGACCATGCATTTTCATGTGGTGGTAGCAGAGTGCGCGGGCCAGATAGTAGTCCGATTGATTGGGATCGTCGACGATACAGCCTTTCAAACACTGCATTGCGGCTTGCCACTTCTGCAATTGTATAAGAATCTTCGCTTTCCTCCAATAAAACTCGACATTGTTGAAGTTTGCACCAGACGCTTCATAAGCCGCTGTCAAAGCCTCTTTTGGATTGGAGACATTAGAGAAATAGGTGGACGTTAAAACCAGCTTTTGATTTGCCGTGGGAAAAAATGAAGGCGGTTTTGCTGTGGCAGCCATTGCAATAGTTTGAGTGGCGGGCTCAATCGGTTTTGCATCGCCGACTTGCACTTTGACTGTGCTGTCGAAATTGCTCACGCTATCCGGCTCGAGGTCTGCGAGCACAGTCGGTGCAACCTTTTGTGGCTCGGCGGCAGGAACGGAAAGAACGATGTCACTGCCAGACCATTTTGCATTTAGCATCGGCGATTGCCGGGCTCCCGGTCTGTCTTCACGCACTTCGGTCTCGACCAATTGCTGCGCCTTCTCGAAGGCAGAACCAAGAGGAATCTTGCCACCAGAGGAGCGCAAAGCTTCCAGCAGGTTTTTTGTGAAAACTCCGTTTTGATAGCGCTTGGATTCCCAAGATTGCTCATCGGGCCGGCTGGAGCAAATGACCAGCTGCCCAGACCCCTCGGCCAGAGCCTGCGCATCCATGTTGCCGACGCGATACATGCCTTTTGCATTGGGATCGCTGCTGCCTGAATGGCAGGCATCAAGAACCAGAACAACTCGATCGGAAAGAACTCGGCTGTGAATTTTATCGTTGACCTCGACCATGCCGATTCCTGTGGCATCAAGATCTTCAGGATCGGCATCATAGGTCACCAGATAGCTCTTGCCTCTCAAATCCATTTGCGACGGGCTTCCATGTGTCGAAAAGAAAAGGACGATCAGGTCGCCGGGGCGAGCAAGACGCGCCAAGAATTTATTGCCAAGCTCCGAGATGATTCTCCTTCTGGTGGCTTTCTCGTCCAAAAGAACGCGAACATGGGTGGGCTGGAAATTCGCTTCTTTGATCAAATAGTTGTAGAAGTCGCGGGCGTCCTTGGTGGAGTATTTCAAGGGCGGCACTTTCGAGCTTTCAAATTTGCTGATGCCTACAATAAGAGCCCACTTATCGCGAATGGGCCTTTTGGGATCGAGAGCCTCGGCAGTCTTCGCCGCCTGTGCGTTGGCTGTTGCCGGTGTCTGCGCTGAAGTGGCGCCGGCAGACACATAGAAGATTCCGAGCATAGCCAAAAAGAGTCTGCTGAAAAACACGGCGCTTTAACCTCGCGGAATAACAACCAGGACTCCAAAGAAAACTATTCCCGGCCGGAAGTTAATTAGCACCTAAAAATTGAAAACCTAGTTTGTATTTATATGCTTTGAGCCAATCTGCCGCTTGTTCTCAGATGAAAGAGCCAGAGACAGAGGCGAATCCGCCACCGCCTTCATCAAAGTCTCCACGAAGGCGAGACTTTTTTCCGGGCTTATGTGCACGGTGTCGATGAAATTGCTGTTTTCGTCCCAGGCAGCGTTGTTGTAATCGATAAATTGAATGTCTCTGGCGGCGCAGGCGGTCTTGAGGCGATTCAAGTAATCCGCGTAATACTCGGCAGGGATGAGCTCTTTGTTCGCCCGGCTGAGTGGCATATTCACCACCATCAGATCGACATTTTTTGCTCGGGACATATCCAGCATTTGCTCGAAATATGCAAATTGCTCGTCGACCATTTTTTTGCTTACCGGATGGTAGCTTCGCACATATTGCTGGGTGGTCTTCACACTGTCGTAATGGTCGATGGCGTAGCCGGGATAAGCCATCGGCGTGCCATGCACTTCTTCTGGAAAAACACCCTTTTTCTGCCGGGCCAGCACAAGGTTCGGTCCGTATTTTTCGAAAAGAATGAACGGGCAGACCTTTTCGATCGTCTTTTTCGACAGCAACCCGAAATAGGATTTAACTTCAGAGCGATTGCGCCAGAGCCTGGAAAAACGCCCGAGCGCAACGTCAAATTTTTTCTCCTGCGACAAATTCTTGTCTTGGAAAATGCGTCCCAGGTCGGACAGATCTGCAAAGACCTGAAAGGCGCTTGTTGAGTAGGTTCCTGGCACCAGGTTATCTTGAAAATCGCGCGGTGCGACTCCACAGACTAGAGCCGCCGGCACTTTCTTCGATTGCAACAATTCTCTTGCCACAAAGAAATCGTCTGAAGCCATGCCACCGCCCACGGCGGCATTATAAATGCGAACGGGAGCGCTTTTGGATTTGCCGTAGAGTCTGTTGAGTTGAGATCCCAACTGGCTTTCACACAGCGTTGCTCTGCGCTCGAAAAATCTCTTCAAAGGACGCTTGCGGAATTGAGACTCCGCTTGCACTACAGGCGCCACCATGAGCGAACTTCCCAGCAGCACCACATATGGTTCATCCTTGCAGTTGCCGGTATCTTTTTTGATGTCGGCAATCGAGTTGAATGCCTCACCTTGCTCGATCGTGGCTACAGGCAAGCGGGCCAATGGATGCGCCAGGGCAAGCCAGCCTTCCACTGCCGCCAAAAGGCACAGTGCCGCCAGAACTACGCCGAATGAACCTTTTGCAATCCCCATTTACTTACGCTGATGCTAGCCTCTGCATGAGGATGATACCTCCTATAAAGGAGCCAGGACTTGAGACAAGTCTCAGAAATCAAGAGCGGCGAACCAGTTTTAACAGCCTGTCGAAGACAAATGTCAAGTCCTCGCGATACCAGATGTCATGAAGAAAGCGCTCGCCCCCGGGCGGCCATACGGGCTCCTCTGCGAAAAGCTCCTCGTCGAGCTCCTTAAGATATGTTTCGTACCGCTTCTGCGCTTGCGTACTGCCGCTGCGTTCGTCTTCCAGGGCGACCATGTACCCGCGCGGCAGAAAGGAATCTTTCTTTATGTCCATCGCCTGCTCGATTTCCTTGCGAGCATCAGCAGGTGCATTCGTCGCATTGAGCCAGCGCGCTAAGCGCAGATTTATTCGAAAAGCCTTCGGTGACAGCTTGAGCGCCTCCCGGCATGCTTCAATTGCTTCTTGATGTTTGCCCATGTGCCAGAGAGCCTCGGCGCGGGCAATCTTGACCCCTGAGGCTCCGTTGCCCTCTTCGAAAAATTTTGTTTTGATCCAGGACATCGGCAGGGCTTCTCGCATCAACTTTTCTGCTTGATCGAAATACTTTTGCGACTCGGCTGTTTCATTCTTTCGCGCGCTCAGATCAGCGTTGTAATAGTTTTTCAAAACATCCAAATAGGTATAGGAAGATTGACCTAGATCAAGCAGCACCATAAACATGATCGCTGCCCCCATGACACCTATCATCTGGCTGGCGGAAATGTCTTGCTGAGCCAGTTTTTTGACTAATCGCTGGTTTGTCACAAGATCAGGGTTTGCCTGTTTGATCGTCTCGACCAACTGGCGCTGAAATTGTGGCGATACCACCCCTAGTGGCAGCTTGAAAATCAGATCGGTGGGCTCCGCAGCTTGAGCCGCAGCATCGGCTGCAAATACCTCGCTCCCCTGACGAATAGAGCGAGTGCGAATATGCAGATTGCCCCAAATAGTCAATTTCAATTCATCAATAGATGAATAGGCAACTTTTCTCAGACCGACGAACAAAGCAGATTCGCCCAAGGTCAGCCAATTCCAATAGAGTATGAGAGGCAGTCCGTTGCGCACAGGAGAAGCAGCCCAGAGCAAAGGTTTTCTCTCGAATGAAAGAAGAACTTGATGAGCAACCGGAAGAAGCACGAGGACAACAGGAATGCCCAGGTAACGAATATCGGTCGAAAACCATGACGTGGTCGAATAGAGACTGATGAATATCAGCTCGAAAATGATAAAAGCGGCGCTTACTAAGACAAAGCCTCGATAGCCCCAGGCAGTCGGGATTGGTCTATCTGATTTGACCTGTTCTTCATTCTGCGACTCTTCGGCTTTTTTCGTCATGCTCATATCGTCATGGTTCAGATAATAATTGGCTCGAAAAGCCCAAAAGATGGAGCTAACTCACACGCATGCTAGCTATTCTTGCACAACCATAATTAAACGTATCTTTCTGCCTCTACAGTTTGTTTAATAGAAAAAAGCAACGGGCACAAATGATGGGACGGCTCCGCAGCAGCGTCTCTTGGCGACCAGGATACCCAATGCACGGACCTTCGAGCCGGTCGGACCGACGGCTAATTAACGAAAAGGCGGATTCAATGTCTGTAGTGGAAAAATCCATCGGCGAGCTTTTGGTCGATAACGGTCAAATCAGCGCCGACGAATTGCGCCTGGCCGAAAGAGAGGCAAAAAGCACCGGCGAGCCACTCAGTGTCATTTTGCAGAGACTGGGACTGGCATACGAACACCATTTCAAGAATGCGCTCGAGCTCAAGTATGGGGTCACCTATGTAAGTCTCTCTCGCACGGATGTGCAGCCGGAAATTTTGAAGAAAGTTCCAGAATCGACGCTGCGTGAGCACATGATGGTTCCGGTCAACGAGAAAGGCAACCGCATCACGGTCGTCATGGTCAATCCTGAGCATGCAGGCGGGCTGAGCGCACTCAAAGAATATTTCAGCGATCGTCAATTCACTCCGGTTGTGTGCACCGAAGACGATTTTGTTCTGTTTATGAGCAATCTGTACAGCAATCACCTGAATGCAAAAGCCGCACCAAAACCCGAATCAAACGGGGCCAAAGACGAGCCGGAGAAGAAAGAAGACAGCAACCCGGCAGAGAGTCCTCAGGCAGAGCCTCAAATAGAGAAGCCGAAAGAGAGCACCGAGTCGTTGTTCGACAAGGTGCTGAAAAAAGAAGTCGAGCCACCCACCAACGACGAGACGGGCAAGTTCGACCTCAATATGCTGCAGAAACACATTGAGGCCACCCGCAGCAAAGCAGGCAAAAAACCCTCTGAAGACGACACGAAAGAAACTGCCAAAGACCGGGGCGAAGAAACCATCTCGCCGGAAAAACCGGTTGAAAAGACAGAGGAAGCAGCTAAAGAGCCCGAAGCAAAATCAGAGGATGAGAAGAAGGCCGAGCCGGCCGAGACCAAAGCAGAACCAAAGGCAGATGAAAAGAAAGAACCGCGTGCCGACGCCCGGGATGTAGCTCGCTCTCTTGCCAAAGAGATGGCGGAAGAATCGAAAGGTCAGGCAGGAGGCGCCATCAAAGACGATGAAGCCACCGGCGAATTCGACGCACTGGTCAGCCCGGCAGCGGCCAAAGCCACAGCTCAAGCCAAGGCGCCCGAGAAAGAAGAAGCAGCCGAGAAAACTGAGCCTGCTGCCAAGGGAAAAGAAGAACCAGCCAAAGAAGCTGCAGATGAGAAGTTGCAGCCGGTGCCTATGGATCAAACCGGCGAAGATTTTAAGGCGGTCAGCCCAAAATCAGGTCCGGAAGGCGGTTTTGGCGAATGCGAGCCGGTGGCAAGCGAGTCTGTGGCGCGTCCGGCTGCCGGCGATCAAAAATCGCCGTCAGCCCTGGAAAAAGAAGGCGACGATGCAGCAGTGATCATGCTTTGCAATCAAATTCTTGCCAACGGCATTGCTAAAGGAGCTTCCACAATTCACGTCGAGGCTGTCGACAAGCAGGTTCTTGTGCACTATCGCATCCAGCAACAATTGATGGTTGTGCGAAAGCTGCCTAAAATGCTGATGCCGGCGCTCACTGCACGCTTCAGAAAGATGGCCCGTGTCGATACTCTGGACAGGCGCCTGCCACAGGACGGACGAGTGAAAGTGCGCATGTCCGGCAAAGATTTTAGCCTCAGGCTGACTGTTGTTCCCCACACCGCTGGCGGTGAACACATAGTCGTATGGATAGAGTGAAGTGAGGCGCTTCTACCCGGTATTAATCCGGAAAGAAGTGGAAAGTTAGAATTGAGATCTAAATTTGCAGAACAACCCGTGAGGTTGTCTTTCAGGACTTAAAACCAGATGGCGCTGATCAAGAAAGACTTTGGAGAATTGCTCGTCGACAACGGGTTGATCACCGCCGAAGAATTGAAACTTGTTCAGCAGGAAAGATTGCGCACCGGCGAGCCTATCAGTCTTATTCTATCGAGATTGGGTCTGGCCAATGAAACGCATCTGCAAAACGCCCTGGAGATGCAGTACGGCGTCAAATATATTTCACTGGCCAAATCGCAGCCTGAGCTGGCGGCCCTCGAGCTTCTGCCGGAAACACTGATGCGCCAGCATCAAGTCGTGCCCGTAACCAGCGACGGAACTTGCTTGATGGTGGCAATGGTCAATCCCAACAATCTGCTCGCCCTGGATGACATCAAGTACAGGCTAAAAGGCATGCAGATAAAAACCATGGTCTGCACGGAAGACGACTTCCAGCATTTCATGGAAAACATCTATGCGTCGCGCCAGGATCTTCTGCAAGAAGAATCATATGAAGAGGCGGACCAGACTTTCATCGAATCGGAAGTCGACCTCTCAACACTTGATCTGGTCAGCAGCGCAGAAGATCACATCAACGATCTGGATCTGGCGAAACAGGCTCAAGATGCGCCTATCGTTCATCTCGCCAACCAGATTCTCGCCAAAGCAATCAAACGTCAATGCTCCGATATTCACGTCGAGCCGACTGTCAATTCGGTGGTGATTAGGTATCGCCTGGACGGAGTTTTGTTTGTCGATCGCAAATTGCCGCGGGCTATTCTGGCGGCTCTTATTTCTCGCTACAAAATCATGGCGGACATGGACATCGCCGAAAGACGTTTACCTCAAGACGGCCGCATTCGCGTGCGCTTTTCCGGACGAGATATCGACTTTCGTGTATCCAGCTTGCCGTCCAAGCACGGCGAAAAGATCGTCATGAGAATGCTCGACAAGTCAGGCACGATGCTTGGTTTGGATAAATTGGTCAGCGACGAAGGGACCCTGAACATCATTCGCGAAATGGTCAGCAAGCC
The DNA here is from genome assembly GCA_013997645.1 of Cyanobacteria bacterium PR.3.49. Lineage (GTDB taxonomy): Bacteria > Cyanobacteriota > Vampirovibrionia > Obscuribacterales > Obscuribacteraceae > QKMZ01. The sequence continues at coordinate 12,369 of PNKB01000091.1, read as the reverse complement.
ATACGGGATTATTTTCGTCACCGGACCGACCGGTTCCGGAAAAACTACCACGCTCTATTCTGCGCTGGCCGAGCGCAACTCTCCTGAAGTGAATATCGTCACTGCTGAAGACCCGATTGAATATGAGATGTCGGGAATTACACAAGTTCAAGTCTTGCGAGAGAAAGGTCTGGATTTCGCGCGAATTCTTCGTTCTTTCTTGCGTCAAGATCCGGACATCATGCTGGTTGGAGAAACGCGAGACCGAGAGACGGCAAAAATCGCAGTAGAAGCGGCACTGACTGGGCACCTGGTATTCACGACTCTGCACACAAATGACGCACCCGGCGCCATCACGCGTCTTGCTGAAATGGAAGTAGACCCATATCTGGTGGCATCGGCAACCATAGGTGTCGTTGCCCAACGACTGGTGAGACGCATTTGCTCCGAGTGCAGCGAAGAATACAAGCCGGAGAGGTCAACGCTTGAATATCTGGGAGTTCTCGATCGCCTGCAGGAAAAACCGGCAGAGTCGACCATTCAATATTTTCGATTCAACACGGACAAACAGGGCTGGCCGATTTTCAAGCGCGGCACCGGATGCGATACCTGCAATCAAACCGGATACAAAAATCGAATTGGTGTTTTTGAAGTGATGCGCATGAATGATGAATTGCGCGACCTTATATCTAAAGATTCGAGCACCGCCATGATCCGCTTTGCCGGCAAACAATCCGGTATGGTCACCTTGAAAGATTACAGTATTCGCCTGGTCGGCCAGGGTCATACGACAGCCGATGAAGTGGTTCGCGTCACTCTTGCCGATACGGAAGGTGAGGACAAACTCTGCCCGAAATGCCGCACGCCAATAAGCGACGATTTCATTAAGTGCCCCTTCTGCCAGCACGATTTGAAGACCACCTGCATTCGCTGCGGAACTTTGCAGCAAGAAGGATGGACGAGTTGCCCGAAATGCGGTTTGACCGAAGAAGATGCACAAAGAGAAACAATATGCACCGGCTGCTGCGCTGAAATTCAGGGAGAATGGTCGCGCTGCCCTTACTGCCAGGAACCACGAAAGCAAAAAGAGCGGAAATAGTCTTGACCAAATAAATTTTCTGCGGGGGGGCGTTAAATGGAAATTGAAATGCAGGAGATACTTCAGCTGGTCCAGGATCGCTCGGCGTCCGATCTGCATTTGAAAGCAGGGCAACCTCCGGTCATAAGAGTTTCAGGAAAGCTCCTGCGCAGCCAGTTGCCGACTCTTTCGGCTCTCGATGTGGAAAAACTGATTTTCGGCATTCTTACACCCGATCAGTTGTCGCACCTGCAGTCCAATTTCGAGCTTGATGCGAGCTTTGGCATCGATGGGGTGGGACGCTTTCGCATAAATGTATTCAAAGAACGCGGCAACTATGCAGCGGCTTTTCGCGTGGTACCGTCGATAATACCATCACTCGACGATCTCGCCCTGCCGAGTATCTGCAAAGAAATAACGCAAAAACCGCGTGGGCTTGTGCTTATCACCGGTCCGACCGGCTCCGGCAAGTCGACCACACTGGCTTCCATGATCGATTGGATCAATGAAAATCGCTCGGAGCATATTCTTACGATTGAAGATCCGATCGAATTTTTGCATTCAAGCAAACGCTCAGTCGTCTCCCAAAGAGAATTGGGCGCCGACACCAGAAGTTTCAGCAATGCGCTGCGTTCGGCATTGCGCGAAGATCCAGACGTTATCCTGGTCGGTGAGATGCGCGATCTGGAGACGATTCACCTGGCACTAACTGCAGCCGAGACAGGTCACCTCGTCTTCGGCACGGTGCACACAAGTTCCGCCCCACAAACAGTCGACCGCATCATTGATGCGTTTCCTCCCGCTCAGCAGCAACAAATTCGCATCATGCTCTCCAATGCTCTGGTCGGTATCGTCAGCCAGACATTACTGCCCAGAGTGGCGGAATCAGCAGGCGGCAGCCCCGTCACAAAAGGACGAGTTTTAGCAGCAGAGATCCTGATTAACACCGCGGCAATATCCAATCTGATTCGCGAAGCGAAAACTGCACAGATATACTCGGCAATTCAAATGGGCGGCAATCTCGGCATGCAAACACTGGAAGCGGCGCTGGCTGCTCTGGTCAAACAAGGCGCGGTGACGGCGGTGGATGCACTGGCAAAAACATCGAGACCGGACGAATTGGAACAACTTCTGGCATCGTCCGCCAAAGCGACATCCAGAAGCGGCGGCAGCGGATTCGGCTATGGTAGTTTCGGATAGTCGTGAGAGCCCAAAATGGAGTTTGTCTACAAAGTAAAAGATATGAGCGGTCAGGTGCGGGAATCTTCCGCTCGCGCCGATAATGCGCAATTGCTTCGGGCACGCCTTTCGGCGCGTGGATACGAAGTTCTGGAGATAAAAGAGCGCGGCTTTTCCCTGGCACAAATTCCTTTCTATACAGAAATAGATAATGCGCTGGCTCATTTCGAACCGATTTCGCTTCGCGACATGGTCGTCTTCAGCCGCCAGTTCGCGGCCATGATCGGCGCCGGCGTTCCACTGCTGAGAACTCTTTCCATAATCGTCGAGCAACTCAAAAACAGAAAGCTCAAAACCTGCCTGGAAGATGTGCGCCGCTCGGTGGAATCGGGCTTGTCTCTTTCCGACGCCCTGGCGCGCAGCCCTCAAGTTTTCGACAAACTATATGTATCTATGGTCAGAGCAGGGGAAGCAGGCGGCTTCCTGGCTGAGGTTTTAAAGCGGCTGGCGGACTTTCTTGAAGCGCGCCAGAAGCTCAACCAGAAGGTCCGCTCAGCCATGGTCTATCCGACGGTGGTCCTGGCTATCGCCGTTCTGGTTTTCTGGGTGATGCTTACTTTTATTTTGCCGATTTTCGAGGGACTCTTCAAAAATATAGGTTCTGATCTGCCGGCCTATACACGCTTTTTGATGAATCTATCAGAGTACATGCGCTCCATATGGATGGCCTTGTTCGCCGTCTGTGTGGGCATCTCTCTATTCTTTCTCAGACGCTACTACCGCACGGACGGGGGGCGAGAGCACATAGACGGCATCTTTCTGTCGTTGCCGCTTTTCGGCGACCTGTCCAGAAAAGTGGCCATCGCCCGTTTTTGCCGGACATTCGGGACGCTCATCAAAGCCGGCGTGCCCATGCTGTCCGCTCTTGACGTGGTCAAAGACACGGCGGGCAACGCCAGCATTGCTCGCTCGGTCGAGAAAATTTACAACGAAGTTCGCCAGGGCGGTTCAATATCTAAGCCGATGGCAAAAATCGGCCTGTTTCCGAGCATGGTCACCCAAATGGTGGCGGTCGGGGAGGAAACAGGCAACTTAGATGAGATGTTGACTAAAGTCGCGGAATTTTACGATATGGAGGTCGACAACGCCGTCGAGTCTCTAACCTCGATGCTCGAACCCATTATGGTTGTTGGCATTGGGGGAATTGTCGGGTCCGTTGTCGTGGGCATGTACCTGCCCATTTTTACCGTCATTGAGCAACTTAGATAGCGACTCAGATAACAATTCATATTTCCAAGCACTGGCAGTTAATCTTTTTGTTTGCTAATCTGCCTTAGGGTTCTACAATATGTCTGGCGGGTCTGTGAAAATATATCAAGTGAGCAAAAGCTTGCACGTACAAAAGTCATCAATTTCGAGCGGCACAACTTCAAAAATGGATGCAGGAAAAGGGACAGACCAGATACATCACTGGTTATCCGTCTATTCTGAATCCCGCGATCCGGCGTTGCGCGACTCAATCATCCAGGCGTCGTTGCCCCTGGTGAAAAGAATTGCTTATGGTCTGGCGAGACGTTCGACAGACCCTGTCGAAGATCTGATCCAGGTGGGCTCGATTGGGCTCATCAAGGCAGTCGACCAGTTTAAGCCTGATGCCGGCGCCAAGTTCCAAACTTACGCCACGCACTTGATTACTGGCGAAATTCGGCACTACCTGCGCGACAAGACAGCGATGATTCGTGCACCGCGCGAATTGCAGGAGTTGTCCTTCCGCATCAACAGACTTGTTCAGAGCCTGACGGCTCGCTTGGGTCGCGAACCCTCAGACGTTGAAATTGCACACGAGCTGGAAATTCCAGTCAGCCGCGTCAACGAAGCTTATGAAGTGGATCGCAGACGCACGCTTATATCGCTTGACCAGGCGCTTTCGAATGATGCCGGCTCCGAGCAGTCGCTCATCGACACCCTGGTTGACGGTAAGTACCAAACTAATCAGATGGCCAAAGAAGACCGCTTCATGCTTGCCGAAGCGATCAAACAATTGAGAGACGGTCTGCGCGAAGTCGTGCAACTGACCTTCTACGAAGATTTGAGCCAGACTGAAGTAGCAAGAAGATTGGGAATTTCGCAGATGCAGGTCTCTCGAAGATTGAGAGCCGCCACTGCCGAACTCCACAAAATCATCACGCAAAACAGAAAGACGGGCGGTCAGAAAGGCAGTTAGTCGATGGCGGATGTTGTCATCCAAGCGACGAACTTATCCAAAGAGCTAACCAGCAGTCTTTTACGCCGCAAAGTCCGCATTTTGAGCGGGCTCAATTTGAAGGTCGTGCAGGGTGAGACCTTCGGTCTCATCGGTCCTAATGGCGCCGGCAAAACCACGTCCATAAAACTGATGCTTGGTCTGATGCGCCCCTCTGAAGGCACAGCCGAAATTCTTGGCATGCCCGCAGGCGATAAAAGGGCGCTTGCCCAATTAGGCTATTTGCCGGAAAACCCATATTTTTACTCGCACCTGACTGGAGCAGAATTTCTCGATTTTGCCGGGCAGTTATTCGGCATCGAAAAAAAAGAACGCTCCGAGCGCGCGCGCGAACTGACCGAATTGGTCGGCTTGGCTGAAGCTGCCGACACGCAAATGCGCAAGTATTCCAAGGGCATGCTGCAAAGATTGGGCATCGCCCAGTCGCTCATCAACAGACCGCAGCTGATTTTCTGGGACGAACCGATGTCCGGGCTGGATCCGATCGGCAGAAAGGATGTTCGCCGCATCCTCTTTCATTTGAAAGAAAATGGCACCACTATTTTTTTCAACTCTCATCTTCTGCCTGACGTCAATGAAGTTTGCGACAGGGTCGGAGTGATGAACAAAGGACAATTGATTGTCCAGGAAGAGGTGAAAAACATCTCGCAGGGCGGCAGCTACAAAGACCTGGAAGACTTTTTCCTGGAGGTCATCGCCGGGCAGGGGGCGCGTTAATGACGGCAGAACGGAACACCATTGATGCAAAACCGGCCAGCGCAAAAGTTTTCGAACCGGTCTGGGCAATTGCTCTCAATACTTTTAGAGAAACGGTAAGAGACAGAATTCTCTACGCGCTCATTTTGTTTGCAGCCATCGTCACTGTCTTGGGCATAGTGCTAGGCTCGCTTTCGGTCGGTCAAGACATTCGTATTCTCAAGGACATCGGGCTGGCAGCCATATCTTTCATTGGCGGCATCATCGCTGTTTTTGCCGGGACCAATCTGGTCTATAAAGAGGTCGAGCGGCGGACTATATACCTGATTTTCACCAAGCCGGTAAGCGGCTGGCAATTCGTGCTTGGGAAATACATCGGTCTGTGTCTTTGTGTGGCGGTGATGGTTGCGGCCATGGGCGCCTTTCTCGTCGTTGTAATTACAGCTGCCAGCGGCAGCGTCGGCTTTGTCGAGCAGTTGCGGCAAATGGGTCAGGAACTGGCGCTCATCTACCTGGAACTGCTGTTTGTCACAGCCCTTGCCACCTTCTTTTCCACCTTCTCGACACCGGTCATGAGCGTGCTTTTCACTTTAGCGATTTGGCTGGCCGGGCACTTGGGCGACTCGCTCATCGAATTGGGCAAGCTGACGCAAAATCCGGTATTGAGCCAGTTTCTCTCTGTCATTTTCTATTGCCTGCCCGACTTTGCGGGATTAACAAGAATTCGCGGGCATCTTTTATATGGGACTGTACCAGGCATAGAAGTGTTGACTTACCTGGTCACTTATGTCTTCGCCTACGTTCTCATGCTGCTGGTCTTAGCAGCTATAGTTACAGAGAGAAAAGAATTCACATAAACACAATGATCGAAATCGAGACCATCACTCAAACTCCTGCCTTGCTTTATGGGCTCACTTTTGTTGTGGGCGCATGCGTGGGCAGTTTTATAAATGTGGTGGCGATTCGCTCTCTGGCTGAGAAGAACTGGATTTTGCCGCCCTCGACTTGCATGAGTTGCGAGCACAAACTGGGGGTTTTCGAACTCATACCCATTGCCTCCTATGCTCTACAGGCAGGAAAGTGCAGACATTGCCAGGCGAAAATCTCCTGGCAGTATCCAGTGGTCGAGCTTTTCACGGCGCTCTGGTTCATGCTTGTCGTCTGGCATTTCGGGCTGACTGCAAACTGCCTGGGCATGCTGTATTTTTCATCAGTGCTGATCGCCGTGACGATCACGGATTTTCGTGAAAAACTGATTCCACATGAAATCACCTATCCCTCGATTCTTTTGGGCATCATTTTCAGCAGCATGGTGCGCGACGATCTGATTGGCACCATGGCCGGTATCGGCGGCAGCTATATACTTTTCGACTTCATCGCGTTCTATGGATTGAAACTTTATCCTTATTTGCATCCTGAAGTTAGAGAAAGCACGGATGAAGAGGCTGAAGACGAGAAGAGTAAAGTTTCCGAAGCTGCAACCGGAACTGCCAATGCACAGACGTCTGCAACTGTTCTAAACTCCGCCGGCGAAACTTCGCCTGACCTGATCGACGATTTCGACGAGGAAGACAGCGCCATCGACAGCGCCTTGGGAGTCGGTCCACAGGAAGAGCAAAAAACAATCAGCGAAGCATTAGAAGAAGATTTCGAGGTAATGGGCGGCGGGGATGCGGTTCTGGCGGCTCTTGTTTCTTCATGGCTGGGCTGGAAACGCCTGATAATCACAGTCATGCTTGGTTTCATATTTGGTGCCGTTTTGGGCGGCATGTATTTGATCGGAGAGATGAAGAAGGCGGGCATTCTCGGTCATTGCATCAAGCGTGGCTTGATCGGGCTGGCGATTTTCACCGCCATTGGTGCGGCAATGTTCCTCGGACTGGCACATATGTCAAATCAGTCGCCGTTCGAGCCGCAATGGGCGGTGGCAATTGCAATATTCGGACTGTCCGGTGGTTTTGTCGGTTTTATCTGGGCAGGAAAGCGAGTTTCCCGACCGTTTCCTTTCGGTCCCGCGCTGGCTCTTGCTGCCGGAGTGTCAATGTTTATCGACGGCAATCTGATCTTCCCGGAAGGCTGACCGTCAAAAGTCGAGCGTTACGTATAAATGGTGGCAATTTTGAACTAAACTTACTCTTAGAGCTGGATGTCGGCAGGATGTGAGCATTGTTCGGTTTTGGAAAACGAAAAGGACCAACTTTAGGGCTGGATATTAACAGCGACAGTATCACGCTGCTCCAGCTGGAAAAGACGCGCTCCGGAATTGAAGTGGCCAGATTTGCCTGCCAGCCGACTCCGCCTAATTCAGTAAGAGAAGGATTGGTTGCCGATCCCGAATTGGTCGGTGAAGTTGTTATAGAACTGATGAACGAGGCAGGTGTGCCTCCGTCAGGACAGACGCCTTTGCTCAATATTGTCGTACCGGCCCAGGCGGTGGTGATTCGCCTCATGCCGGTTCCTGTGGGCATGCCCGATGACGAATTAGCCGACGTTGTCACACAGGAAGCCACCAACCACGTGCCATTTCCCATCGCGGATGCGAATTTGGACTGGGCTCTGATGCCGGCTACCGAACGAACGGACTTCGACGGCGTGCGCCGAGTCGATGTGATTCTTGCCGCCATCCAGCGCAATATCATCGAGGCTTACTGGCGCATGGCCGATGCTGCCGGTGCCAAACTCGGCAGAGTGGAAGTATCTTCCCTGGCAGTTATTAGAGCAATGGCACTTTCCGGATACTTGGGCTCATCCGGACATCTTTCCATGATCGTCAACATGCGCCAGGATGCCACCGATATCAATATAGTCCGCAGTTGCATGCCGCTTTTCGGTCGCTCCGTAATTCTCGGCGTCGAGGCGATGACCGAGGCTGTTTCGCGCAGCCTAGACATGCCCTACGATCAGGCTCTCGACATGTTGCCTGAAATTTCACTTTTTTCGCCTGCTCCTCCTGATCCAAGAATGGGACAAGCCGCTCAAGTAGCTCGCACCATATTTGGTGACATAGCCGATGAGCTTTCAAAGTCACTGGAATTTTATCGCTCGCAAGTCGGCGACGTGAAAATGGACCAGATCATCTTGGCTGGACCGGGCTGTATGGTGCCCAACCTCGATCAGTTTTTCATGAACAAACTGAATGTTCGCACCGTAATCAGCGATCCGATGCGCGACATCAAGCATGACGAAACCGAAATAGTCGACCGCATGCGTCCCATTCTTGCTGCTCTTATCGGATCGTCAATCGAGCCGTCCTGGAATCCGGCCTACACCGTCGATCTTGATTTGAATAAAGAAGGGCGCGTCCCATTGCTCTTCGACGAGCGCGCCACTCAAACTATGACCAAGGACTTGTCCATTGGTCCGCCGCCCTGGCAAAGACCCGTGCAGATTGTCGGCGTGGCACTGCTCACCATGCTGCTTGGCGCATACGCTTTTATGCGATACGTCGATCTTCCGCAAAAGGAAGTGGAGTTGGAAACGCTGTCGAATCAAATCATGCTCGGCAATCAACAGCTCAAAACACTGACGAACACGCGGCAGGAAAACACAGTATTATCAGCTCGAAAAAAAGTTTTGGACACTTTGCTGAAGAAGCATAATCGCTGGTCTGCTCTGCTTTCCGAATTGACAGTCGACACTCCGCGCGGCGTTCAGATCGAAAGAATTTTCTTGCGCGGCAAAGAGATGAAAGTGGAAGGCATCGCCATCGATTTCAATAGTGTTTCCAATCTGGCGGTCAATATGGGTGACTCTGTTTATTTAAAAGAGTCGCAAGTTGATTGGATTACCCGTCAGGACAAACTTCCGGAAATCCTAGATTTCTCAGTTTCCGCCAGACTTTCCGAAGCCAATTCGTCGGCAACCAATCCCAATAATCCGACAAAATCATTCGAGCCTGGGCACGACCAAACTAGTTTGGACAATTCTCAAACCAGAGCAATAGCAGAAAAGCTTCGAGGTGACTGGCATGCTCACTAGGTTTCAATATGCCATTCTGGCTGTCCTCTACGGGCTTTCCATCGCCGTTGCCGCCATGCTCGTCTATCCGGCTATCACGGACGAATCCGCCAAAGCAGTCGATCTGGCCCAGCATCGCCAACAAAAAGAAGCGCTGGATGCCAAATTGAAAGACCGATTGCGAGTCGAGCAGGAGAAGCAAACGCTTGTCTCGGATATCGCCTCACTGAGAAATGCCGTTCCAAAAGCGGCAAATGTTGACTTGCTCTTGATCGATCTTGAAAGACTGGCTTCGCAAGCGAATGTTGACCTGATCGGATTTGAAAATCCCGGCGCCGAAGACGTCAAAGAATCTCACAAAGAAATGGCCGAGATGCTGGAAGATCTGAAAGGAAAACAAGCCAAACCCAAAGCCAAAGGGGAAAAAAATGCTCCTGCAACGGCAAACAAACCAGCAGACGTAGGCAGCGAGTTGGGTTTGAAGCAAATCGACAAGGAAGTCTACGTCACAGGCTCTTATGCCTCGATGGTGCAGTTCATCCGCAATATCGAAGCATATGAGCGCGTCATGGGCGTCTCCCATGTGGTCATTGCCGTGCCGTCCAAAGAGTCACGCGGCGAACAAGACAAAGCCAGCGACCGGGCCAAAAAACTCAAACTGACTCAACCTGTAATGTCATTCCTACTTTCGGTTTATTATTTACCTTAGATGCTTTTTCGACTCGTACTACTTGTGATTGCCGGCACCCTTCTCATTGGAGGGTCTTTCTTGTGGATCAATCACATCAATGACGAAACAAGAATGACCGAAGAGCTCAACAATGTTTTGCCGCCCAAGAAAGCAGTTGTAAAACCTGCGCCACAGGCGACAACGACAACGACCAGCACCACCACAACTACCAATGTGGTGACCTCGATCGGCGATCAATTCAACAACTTGCAAAACTCGATCAAAAACATCCCCAACCCGCTCATGCCGGCGGACCCAGGCGCGCAGAAGGGCGAATCGAGTCAATTAATCGCATCGAAGCTGGCACTTGGCTCGCAGTCTGCCGAATACGCACTGCCGGCTATCACGCGTCAACAAGCCGAACCACTGGCCAGGCAGAGCGCCGGAAAAACAGATCCGCTCTCGCCGATTGAAGGCTTAGGTTTTAAGCCATTTCCCAGATCTGGCGCTCGCGAAGTGACAAAAGTGCCGGGAAAAACAAACGACGGCTCAGCGGCGCACAAAGTCGACTTGATTCCACCGCCTCCGCCCGGGTCTATTCCACCGCCCCCTCCGCCTCTTCTGGCGGGACAAGGCGAGTCATTGCCGGTCAACGAATTGCCGACACCGCCTGAAAGACCATCCATTGCCAAATATTTGAAAGTGGTCGGCATTTTGGGCGACAGGGCTTTTATGGCTGTTACCGATGCGAATGTAAGAAGAGCCAATCGCTTGCCGAAGGTGCTCACTGTTTCGCCCGGCGACCGCGTCGATTTCGTCAGCGTCATTGCTGTTTCGGACAGCTCGGTTACGCTGGAAGAAGACGGTCATACAGTCGTTAAGCACATAAGCGTCCTCAGATAGATTTGCCGGAATGATAGACTAGTCCAAGCGGCAAGCTACAATGCAAAAAGATTTTTCGCCGAAAAATCTTTTTCCAGGCGATTACCCTAAAAGCAAGTTTCAGACTTGCAAAAATATGCCGAAATTTCAAAGACGCAGAGTCGCAGAAGAGGCGGCTCGGTTTATTGTCGAGGGCTGTGAGGCCGAGTATTTGCATGCAAAAGAGCGAGCGATATCGATGCTGGGACTCTCGAGCAGCAGCCATTTGCCTTCCAATCGCAAGATAAAAGATTGCATCGCCCGCCTGACTGCTTCTCAATTGGGTGACGAAGAAGTGAAAAGGCGCATCACTGAGATGCGACGCATTGCTGCAGAAATCATGGAAGTGATACCGGATGCGGATCCCTTTCTCATCGGCAGCACGTTGACAGGGCAAATTCGTGACAGCTCCGACATCGATTTGCACGCTTACAGCGACGATTACACGATACTCAAAAACCAGCTAGTAGACTGGGGTTATGAAGAAATAGAAGAAGAAATTGTCGACAATCGCAAAGGCCGTTTTGTGCATTTGAAGTGGCACGAAAACGAGTATCCGGTGGAAATCACCGTGTATCCATGGAGCTGGCGAGATGTTGTTCTCAATTCCTCAGTGACCGGAAAGCCGATGAAGCGAGCCGACATCAATGCCCTGAAAGCTCTGCTCAAGCGCAGTTGAGTTTTTAGCTAATACTTTTTTGGCTTTCGACAAACTCACGCCCGTGAGCAAACTCCGTGTTGACCGGCTCTCCTGACTGGCACAAATGGCAAGTTTGCGCAGGCCAACATGGAATAGAAAATTCAACAAGGTAAATGAATTGTGGAACACCCATTAGTTCTGCGGTCGTATTCCCTCTTGTGCAATAGGCAGCAGCAGCAGCCACCATGCCACCTGCAGCACGCACAGCATCTGCTGTTTCGCGAATGGAAAGACCGGTGTTGACTATATCGTCAACGATAAGCACTTTCTTGCCTTCGACCAATTTTCCGAATCCACGCTTGAGAATAAACGGCGGGCGAATTTCTTTAGTGTCTTTGCCGGGCTTTTCTCCATGCTCGGCAAAAATAGAAGGCAAATCCAGATGGTGAGCTACCCATTGAGACATCACCAGCCCACCGATAGCCGGTCCACAGACAACATCGAAGTCAACACGTCGCTCGCCAATGGCATGGGCCAACATAGAAGCCAATTGCGAAACTTTCTTCGTATCGGGCAGCAAAATATCTTTGTTGACCAAACCGGCACCATGATCCCCTGAGATATAGACAAAATGCCCGCCATCCAAAAGCGTATTTGAATCACGCAGGATCTTTTCAGCGGCGTCAGACAGTTTTTCCATATGCTTCCTATTTGATTTTTATGTAAGGTCTTTGAGGACGAATTGTTCGTTCACCCATTAGTGCCACTCGGCCTTCGGCAAATGCAGTAACTGTGGGCGGAGAGGGGGTTTGCCGGGACAGTCCATCAGCTACCTATTCTTCGATTCTCACCGCCAAGAAATCACTCTTTCTGGTAATAGGCGGAAAGGCAAACCGTAAGATATGTTGACCTAAGAGGGGGGTTTGCGTGTTGTTAACTCCCGGGGCAAGAGTACTGCAATCCACGCAAGCAATCAAGAATAATGG